>JAACDF010000122.1 GCA_009937065.1 Gammaproteobacteria bacterium
AGTGCCTCGATTGACGAGTATCGCCGAGGAAGAACAAGCCCTACGTGCTGAGTATGCGACAAGTAGTTCGCAACTGCGGGCTCTGTACGCTGACCTCAACCAAGGTGATTTGCTGATAGAAACCGCCGAGAGGCAGCCGATTCGCATCAAAATGTCAGATGTATTGCACACTTGGCAGCCTAACCCAGCGAATTCATTAGAAAAGGTAGGCTTGTATCTATCAAACCTTTGGCGTTTTTTGTCAGAGAACCCACGCGAGGCCAATACCGAGGGCGGTGTTTTCCCAGCAATCTTTGGTACGGTGCTGATGGTTTTGCTTATGTCGTTGATAGTGACACCGTTTGGTGTGATTGCCGCAGTGTATTTACGCGAGTATGCCAAGCAAGGCCCCTTGGTACGCATCATCCGGGTCGCGGTAAATAATTTAGCTGGTGTTCCCTCCATTGTTTATGGGGTTTTTGGCCTCGGCTTTTTTGTTTATTTTTTGGGCGGTAATCTAGATCAGTTGTTCTACGCCGAAGCCCTACCAGCCCCCACTTTCGGCACACCGGGTTTGATGTGGGCGTCTCTCACTTTGGCACTGTTGACGGTGCCCGTGGTTATTGTCTCAACGGAAGAAGGCCTAACACGTATCCCGCGCTCGTTGCGCGAAGGCAGCATGGCGCTCGGTGCTCCGCAAGCCGAGACACTATTCAAAGTCGTCCTGCCCATGGCCAGTCCGGCGATTTTAACTGGCGTTATTTTGGCTGTGGCGCGCGCTGCCGGTGAAGTTGCACCGCTGATGTTGGTCGGTGTGGTGAAGCTTGCCCCTACTTTGCCGTTGGACGCTAACTTTCCCTACTTGCATCTTGATCGTAAATTCATGCATTTGGGTTTTCATATATATGACGTAGGCTTCCAGAGTCCCAATGTCGAAGCGGCCCGCCCGCTTGTCTATGCCACCGCTTTGTTACTGGTAACGTTGATTGTGGCGTTGAACCTCACCGCCATTAGATTGCGCGGTCGGCTAGAACGCGTATACCGAGGAGTAGAGAGTTAATGTCGACATCGACGGCAATCCCAGACGCCGAGGCGTCCAGCAGTTCGCAGCCGGAAGAAACAAGTTTACAGGTCAATGATCTGTCCCTTTTCTATGGTGATTCGCAGGCGTTAACCAGCGTCAATTTAGGCATTGCGACACGCAAAGTGACGGCATTCATCGGCCCCTCGGGCTGCGGTAAGAGCACCCTACTTCGTTGTTTTAACCGCATGAATGACCTCATCGATGACGTTACGATCACAGGTGATATCGAATTTGAAGGTCGTAGCATTTACGACCAGCGAGTCGACGTTGCGAGCTTGAGGCGCAAAATCGGGATGGTATTTCAGCGCCCCAACCCCTTCCCTAAAAGCATCTACGAAAACGTTGCCTATGGGCTGCGTATTCAGGGTGAAACCGCTACCGCTGTTATCGATGAGCGCGTCGAGTGGGCACTGAAAAGTGCCGCGCTGTGGGATGAGGTGAAAGATCGCCTGCGCGATTCGGCCCTTGGTCTTTCTGGCGGTCAGCAACAGCGTTTGGTAATCGCTCGTGCCATCGCCATACGTCCGTCCGTATTGCTGCTGGACGAACCAGCGTCCGCCTTGGATCCGATATCGACCCTAAAAATCGAAGAATTAATTCATCAACTAAAAGATGATTACACCATTGCAATCGTGACGCACAACATGCAGCAAGCCGCGAGAGTGTCCGATTACACCGCATTTTTATATTTGGGTGAGTTAATAGAGTTCGGCACAACCGATAAAATTTTTCGCAACCCAGACCAAAAACAAACGGAAGATTACATAACCGGCCGTTACGGCTAGAGGCGTCTATGCAGAAGCACATCTCCGAACAATACGATTTAGAACTCTCGCAGATTCGTGACACGCTTATGGAAATGGGGGGGCTGGTAGAAGTGCAGGTGAATAACGCTTGCACAGCACTAGTCAATCACGACATGGAGCTCGCTGAGGATGTTAGGGATATGGAATCGCGGCTCAATCAATTTGAAGTCGAACTCGATGATCGCTGTGTATCTGTTATCGCGAAACGTCAGCCCACCGCGGGCGATCTGCGCGGGATTGTCAGCGTAATGAAAGTAATCACCGACCTAGAGCGCATTGGTGACGAAGCGGATCGTATTGCGAAGATGGCACTGGATCTCGCGGATTCCGAAAAACCCGAGCACCAATATGCCGAGTTCCGGGCGATTCATACCAATGTGGTTAAGATGCTAAAGCGCACGCTCGACGCCTTTGCGCGCTTGGACGTTGAAGGAGCGTTGAGAGTGTTTGAGGATGACGAAAATATAGATCGGGCTTATAACAAGATTGTCC
>JAACDF010000015.1 GCA_009937065.1 Gammaproteobacteria bacterium
AGAGCAATATTTCCCGCGACCGTGTCACTAAATAAATTAATTACTTGCGGCACAAACGCGAGGTGCTCGCGGTAATTACCGAGATCGATACCTTGGATATCTGCACCATCGAGTGTGATTTGTCCGCCAGATGGCATGTAGAACCTCGCCAGCAGCTTCACAAGCGTACTCTTGCCACTGCCAGACCGACCTACCACAGCCACCGTCTGTCCCGGTTCAACCGAAAAACTAACATCAGAAACAGCATCACTCTGAGCCCCGGGATAGCGAAACGCAACGTTGTGGAACTCGACGCACCCACTAACCGTCCCCAGCGCGGTACCGCCAGTATTTTGCTCAATCTCAGTATCCAGCTGCTCAAATATATCTTCTGCAGCCGCCAATCCTCTTTGAATAATGCTCTGGATATTACTCAGCGTTCGAATTGGCTTACCCAGCTGCGCCGCTGCTGTTATGAAGGCGACTAACGAGCCGGCACTGAACTCTTTGAGAACCGCAGGATCCAGGGCAAACCAGAACAATGCTCCGAGCGCTAGCGCCAATAGCGTTTGAATAATGGGCGTTGATACCGCCTGCACGAAGGCGAGCTTCAGACTTTGCTGCTTGTTAAATAAACTGACCGACTCAAATCGCTCACTGATCTGCTGGGTGGCACCGTAAATACGAACATCATCTAGGCCCGATAGACTTTCCGCTGTGACCTCGGTTACCGAGCCCATGGAGTCCTGTATCCGTTTGCTGTAGCGCCGAAAGTGCTTACCAACGATGTGAACGACCAGGCCTATTGCCGGTGCGACAACAAAAAATACAGCTGTGAGTTCCCAGTTGAGATAGAGCATGTAGGAGACGAGAGCAATGATTGTCAGCCCTTCACGCAGCATGGTCTTTAACGCATCGGATGCGGCGCCACTCACCTGCTCAACGTTAAAAGTAACCTTGGACAGAAGCTCCCCGGTTGAATAGTTGTCAACGTGTGCTTTTGGCGCCCTTACAAGGACGTCAAACAGCTGTGTACGCAACACGTGAACCACGGAGCGTGCAACCTTGTTCATGAAATAGCTGCCGGCAAAAAAGCCCAGAGCTCGTCCAAGCGAGAGCACGACTGCCGCTACAGGAACGGCGATACGTGCGTAATCGGTGGGGGACTTTTCTCCCGGAGGCCAGATCCACTGCGACGCCTGGGAAACAAAACCCAGACCGGCCATCGGTTGGCCGCCAAGCGAATCGAGCAAAAACTGCGTCAGATCCGCCAGCAGAACATTTCCCAGGCTGTATACAACATAACCTAGAAAACTCAGGAACAACGACCACTTGTAAGCAAAGGCGTAAGTGAGAAGCCGTCCATACAATTTGGAATCTGAGACTGTCCTATCTGACTGATCTACCAAACTATTCACCGGCTGCGGGTCTTTGCGTACTGATCGATAGTCGCTTGAACCCTAATTGACTCACTGTATCCATCGACATCACCACCATAGCATGTCGCGCGTCACCATCTGCGACGATAGATACTGGTATATCGCGTCTACTTCCGGCTTTTTCAATGATAATTGCTCGTAAATTTTCCGCGTCAGCGGGAAACGGCGTACCGTTAACAAACATGGAGCCGTCGGCGGCAATGATGATATCTAGGCCTTTATCAGGCTCAATCGTTTCTCCCTCCGCTTCCGGTAAATTCACGACTAATTCACTGAGGTCGGTAAAGCTCGTAGATACCATGAAGAAAATCAGTAACAGAAACACCACATCGATCAGTGGTGTTAGATTCACCGCTAGCATGTCTCGTCGTTGACGCTTGAATCTCACGCCTTGTAGTCCTGATCGGCTCCGTTGTGAATCGCATCGACCAATTTGATCGCTTCGCGTTCCAAATCGACCACAATGGTATCGATGAGGCCGGTGAAGTAACGGTGCATCACTAATGCAGGAATGGCGACAATAAGCCCTGCTGCAGTGGTCAGTAGCGCCTCCGAAATGCCTCCGGCGAGAGCATTCGCATTTCCCGTACCTACTGTCGTGATTTGCGTGAACACATCTATCATGCCAACTACCGTACCCAGTAAACCTAATAACGGTGCAATAGCAGCGACGGTGCCCAGCGAATTGAGGTATTTCTCGAGATCATGAACCACGTGGCTGGCTGCCTCTGAAATACTCTCCTTCATGACATCACGACCCTGCCCCCGGTTTGAAATCCCCGCGGCTAAAATAGCTCCCAGCGGCGAATTAGCGCGCAGCTGAGCTAGCTTCTGAGCATTGAGTTCGCCCTGCTTTAGATCTCTCCAGACAGTAGCGAGCAAGTGAGGTGGCGCCACTTTGGCACGGTCCAGCCCTAAGTAGCGCTCAATACTGATACTTAATGCGACTACTGAGCACATAACAATTAGCGGCATAACCCATCCGCCGGCAACGAGTAGATCGATCATAATATTTTCCCCAGACTACTGACTTGAGTATACCCACCTCAGTCAGCCAGGGAAGTTTCACTTTTGAACCGGTCCACTTGCCCAATAGGCAGTGAGGCCGTGACGCATCGATGTTACTGTCAGAGGCCTATTTGGCCTAAACTCAGCACGAATACCCGCCTGAACCCCCGTATCCCATGATCTGATACCTCGTGTTGAAAATCGGCGCTTAACCATCGAGTGTGGGTGTCCGAATTGATGACCGAACTCAGTGGTAAAGACGACATCTGTCGGAGAGGTATGATCGACGAAATGAGCGCTACTTGAACTGTTGGATCCATGGTGCGAAGCGATCAGGAGTTCCAGCGGGAGCTCGAGTTGGCGGAACGCCAACAGATCAAGCTCTACCGAGCGAGAGATATCGCCCGGCAGTAGGACGTTAGATTTAAAAATCGTTAAACCGAGAACACACGAGTCGTCATTTCGTGACGCTAACGACTGGCCTGTCCCAGATATGAAGTGCGCCTGGACGTTTTTCCCGAACGAAATTTGTTTACCCGCGGTACAAGACTCCCCGCCAAACCCATAGTGACTAGCGATATCAAAATGACGTTGTAATTCAGCGAGTCCACCCGCGTGATCTGTATCACCGTGACTCACGATTAATAGGTCTATCTTTGAAATACCATTTTGTTTTAGCCAGCGAATGAAACCGCCTGTAATTGCGGCACGCCCAGTGAAACTCTCACCCCCAGTGTCATACAACATGACGGCGTCATCGCTCTTGATGACAATCGCCGTGCCTTGCCCAACGTCAATAACGTCTATCTGAACCTGAGTGCGATCCGGACTTGCTGAAGAGAAAAACAAGAATAAAGAACAACCCAAGCAGACACGGACAACACGTCTAGCCCGAGAAGCCACCCAGGTAGTTACTGCGATAAAGAGGGTCCCGGGGTGTAGCCATATCGACTGTAATAAAGCATCCCCGGTCAACGTAGAAACGTATGCCATCACATTCAGCAGTACCTCAACACTTAGGCTAGCCAAAATGACCCCCTGTTTCCCAAGCTCAATTCCAAAAGCCATAAGTGAAACACCCATGAGCCCCAGCGGCAGTGCAATGAGTGTGAGTAAGGGGACGAGTAAGAGATTCGAAAAAAAACCAGCCCATGTCGTCTGAGCGAAAAATAGGATGTTGAGGAATGATGAAGCAGTAACGATCACCAAATGTAGAGTTAGCCAGCTGAAAGCTCTACTGGAAACGGGTCGCGATACCTGAGCAATAATGACACCTGTTAGCACTAAGCTTAGCCAAAAGCCGGAAGTCAGGCCTGAAAAAGGATTGGTTGTTAGTAATACCGCACCCGTCAGTATAACGATGGAGAGTGGCTGAACAGTCCACAGTACGATGCGCGTGAGCATGGCGATGGTGACCATTAGAAGTGCTCTTTCGGCAGGTAGCGATGCCCCAGTGAGAATCAGGTAACCATAGCTAGAACCACAAACAATCGCGGCCATGACCATTCTTTGTATAAGCGAGACCGGCAGGTTGAGCAAACGGCTAATGCTCGCGGCTAGGCC
The DNA here is from genome assembly GCA_009937065.1 of Gammaproteobacteria bacterium. Classification (GTDB taxonomy): domain Bacteria; phylum Pseudomonadota; class Gammaproteobacteria; order Pseudomonadales; family Halieaceae; genus Luminiphilus. The sequence goes on from JAACDF010000015.1 coordinate 3,990, forward strand.
ATGAAACCAAAAAGCAACTAACCCGAGATGCAGACC
>JAACDF010000123.1 GCA_009937065.1 Gammaproteobacteria bacterium
CAATGACCACCAAAAGACGCTCATCTTCACCACGCATAATCGCCGCGATTTTGGCGCGCGTTGATCTGATTAATGCGGTTACTGACTCTGAAGCGGGGTAACGAGAGATAATTTCGTTGGGGGCAACGAGGTCATTAATGCCATCGATTCGAACATCGTCGATGGCAGACACGTCTGTGGGGGACACAACAACTCCTTAAAAGGCGGATATACCGGTTTGGCTACGTCCCAATATTAACGCATGAACGTCATGAGTGCCCTCGTAGGTATTCACAACTTCCAAGTTCAACATATGTCGTATCACAGGAAAGTCGCCCGAAATGCCGTTTCCACCCAGCATGTCTCGGGCATCGCGCGCAATTTGGAGCGCTTTCCCGCAAGAGTTTCGCTTGATTAGACTGATTAAATCCGGCGATATCGCACCGTCACTCATCAGGGTCCCCGCTCGATGACAGGCCTGCAGGCCAATACCAATCTCGGTTTGCATATTTGCAAGCTTCAGCTGTATCAGTTGCTTGCTCGCCAGTGGCACATCAAATTGCTGTCGATCCAATGTGTATTGTCGAGCCGTTTGCCAACAGGTCTCCGCAGCACCCAATGCCCCCCAGGCAATACCGTAACGGGCGTTATTGAGACACCCAAACGGACCCTTCAGCCCCTCGACGTTGGGAAGATGGTTTTCAGCCGGAACAAACACGTCGTTCATGACGATTTCACCGGTGATAGAAGCTCGGAGAGCGAGTTTGCCCTCGATTTTCGGCGCGCTCAGGCCGTCCATCCCTTTTTCGAGAATAAAGCCCCGAATGATGCCGTCGTCGGTCTTTGCCCAAACGACAAACACGTCCGCAATCGGACTGTTGCTGATCCACATTTTGGAACCGGTCAGTCGATAACCACCATCGACGGATTTGGCACGTGTTTTCATACCGCCGGGATCTGACCCGTGGTCGGGTTCCGTCAGCCCAAAACAGCCAATCAATTCGCCGGTAGCGAGAAGCGGTAGGTATTTTTCTCGTTGCGCCTCGGTACCGTAAGCGTAGATCGGGTACATGACGAGTGATGACTGAACGCTCATCATTGATCGGTAGCCCGAATCGACGCGCTCGATTTCCCGCGCAACCAATCCATAGCAAACGTAGTCGACGCCCGGACAGCCGTAGCCGGAGATGGTGGATCCGAGCAAGCCAACCTCGCCCATTTCGCGGAAAATTTCTGCGTCCATGCGCTCAGTCGCAAAGGCTGAAGTAACTCTAGGAGCAAGCTTTCCCTGCGCGTACTCACGCGCCGATGCTTGCACCATTCGTTGTGTATCTGTGAGTTCTGCGTCCAACTCAAAAGGATCTTCCCAATTGAGTTTGGTCCAGCGAGTGTCGCCGCCCATGGTATTCCCCCAGTTATATCTCTGTGCCCACGATACGAAGCGTTTACAGACGTAAGAGTAGAGGGCTCGAGGCGCGCCAGCAATCCCCCTTTCGAGGGGGCTACAGTACCTATGCTGTCTCTTGGAAGATCTCTCTGCCGATCAGCATGCGTCTCACCTCTGAGGTGCCGGCACCAATTTCGTAGAGCTTGGCATCACGAAGGAAACGCCCCGTCGGGTAGTCCATCGTATAACCATTGCCCCCTAAGATCTGGATCGCATCTAGAGCCGCCTTCGTCGCCGCCTCGGCGGTGTACAGAATTACCGCTGCAGCGTCTTTGCGACTGTCTTCACCTCGATCAAGCGCACGACCCACCTCGTAGAGATAGGCGCGGCAGGCAGCCGTCGATGCGTACATATCGGCCAACTTGCCTTGAATAAGCTGAAATTCCCCAATGGGTTGGTCAAATTGCTTTCGTTCATGGACGTAGGGAACAACGACGTCCATGCAGGCTTGCATGATGCCCACGGGCCCCCCCGATAGAACGGCTCGCTCGTAATCAAGGCCTGACATCAGGACAGCGACACCGGCGTTAACTTCGCCAAGCACGTTTTCGACGGGTACTGGGCAGTCATTGAATATGAGTTCCGCTGTGTTCGAGCCGCGCATGCCCAATTTGTCGAGCTTCTTGCCCTGTGTGAAGCCGGGGAAGTCGCGTTCAACAATAAATGCCGTAATCCCACGAGAGCCGGCATCAGGTGCTGTTTTGGCGTAAATCACATAGGTATTGGCGTCGGGTCCGTTGGTGATCCACATTTTGCTGCCATTAAGCACGTAGTGGTCGCCCTTGTGGTCTGCGCGTAGTTTCATGCTGACGACATCCGAACCTGCATTAGGCTCACTCATGGCCAGTGCGCCTACTTTTTTACCAGAACATAGATCGGGCAGGTATTTTTCTTTCTGACTCTCCGATCCATTTCGCTGAATTTGATTGAGGCATAGATTGGAGTGCGCGGCATAGGACAAGCCAACCGAGGCCGACACTCTACTGATCTCCTCGAGCACAATAATATGCGCCAAGTAGCCCATGGCTGATCCGCCATAACGCTCGTCGACCGTGATGCCCAAAAGCCCAAGGTCTCCCATCTTTTGCCAAAGTTGATGCGGGAAGTCGTTGTCCCGGTCGACAGCATCAGCAATAGGGGCGAGCTCATTTTCAACAAACTGACGCGTCATCTCGCGCAGCATATTGAGCTCTTCACTCAACCCATGGTTCAGGCTGCTCAAAGGGTTGGTCATACTGCGATCTCCTGTCTGTGCACCTAGGTCCAGGTCTCTTCATTGAATTTTCAGTGCTGTTCCCAGATTTTCTTCTCGGGTTCCTGACCCGGCCGCATAGCGAGCCAATAGTATACCTGATAGGCTCCGCGACCGTTGTGATCTGCGGATGTGGTTCGCATTGCTTCCGCAAGGCGTCGCGTCTGTTATTAGCTCATCCGGACGATATGGGGATTACCCCAAAAGGACGCGCCGAGTGTGGGCAGCTAGTGGTAGTCTCGCAATATCGTTAAAGGGGTACATTTTGGATACACGCGCGTTTCGAAATACGCTGGGACAGTTCGCCACTGGGGTGTGCGTGTTAACCACTAACGATCCTGATCGTGGTGCGATTGGGATGACGGTTAATTCTTTTGCCGCGGTATCCCTCGAGCCTGCACTGGTACTCTGGAGCATCCAGAACACTTCTGAGTGCTTTAAAGAATTCACCGAGTGTGATCGGTATGGGATATCGGTTTTGCGAGATTCGCAGGAAGCCTTGTCAAATAGTTATGCGCGCTCGTTAGAGCACAGGGTTGAGGAGGGTGATTGCTTTGTGGACTCGCATGGGGTGCCCCTGATTCAGGGCGCGCTTGCCACACTCTCGTGCAAGATATCGGCGCTTCATCCGGGTGGAGATCACCACATTATCGTTGGTGAAGTCGTTGACTTCGAAAGTCACTCGGGTGACCCCCTCGTCTTTTTCGGCGGCGCCTACAGTCGTTTAGGCTAAGTTACATCCCGTTTGGGTAGGGCGTTAAGTCGGCGGTTCCCGATGCACGGACCTGCGCTAGTGCATCGGCATAGGCAATGAGTTGTTTCATGCAGTACAAGCTGCGTTCCGAAATGTAGCTATGCTCGCCTTCGTCGTTTTCTGACGCTTCCTGGTTCATGACCACCATGCAGTTTCTCACGATCAGGTGCTCTGGTAGGTAGCAGAGGCGATTGTTTTTGTAGCTACTTGTTCGCAGTTCGTTGATTGGGTAGCTACCTCCAGGCCCTGACGAGACGC
>JAACDF010000124.1 GCA_009937065.1 Gammaproteobacteria bacterium
AAGCCACCGGCCAGACCGCCTGCTCTCTACTATAGGGCCGGTTCCACTGGCTCGCGGTTACCTCGTCCAGCGTATGTGGCGAGTTCTTTAGCGGGTTGTTGATCGGATCAAAACGACCTTCTTCGACTGCCCTAATCTCGGCTCGGATCGACAACATCGCATCGCAGAAGCGGTCTATCTCGGCTAAAGACTCTGATTCCGTAGGCTCAATCATCAGAGTACCTGCAACCGGAAATGACATCGTGGGTGCGTGGAATCCATAGTCGATGAGCCGTTTTGCGACATCTTCTTCAGTCACTCCTGTTCGCTCCTTTAGCGGGCGAATGTCGATGATGCACTCATGAGCTACCGTGCCTCCCTTCCCGGTATATAAGACGTCGAAGTGACCTCTGAGACGGTTGGCAATGTAGTTGGCATGAACGATAGCGACGCGACTGGCATCGGTGACACCTTCGGGCCCCATCATCGCAATGTACATCCAAGAAATGGGAAGAATCGAAGCGCTGCCATAGGGGGTTGCTGAGATCACATTGTTGGTCGCGTCTAGCCCTGCGAGGGGCGATACAACTGATGAAGGTAGATGCGGCGCAAGATGGTTGCCTACCCCAATGGGGCCCATGCCCGGACCGCCTCCACCATGAGGGATACAGAAGGTCTTGTGAAGGTTTAGGTGTGATACATCGGCACCAAACTTACCTGGGCCGGCGAGTCCAATCAGCGCATTGAGGTTGGCACCATCAACATAAACCTGTCCGCCATGCTCGTGAATCAATTCGCAGAGCTCAACGATAGATGTCTCAAAAACTCCGTGTGTGGACGGGTACGTCACCATAATCGCCGCAAGGTCGGCGGAGTGACGCTCGGCTTTGTCTTTCAGATCTTCCATGTCGACATTGCCATTGTCGTCGCAGTTGACCAAGACAACCGTCATACCTGCCATAACTGCGCTTGCGGGATTTGTGCCGTGAGCTGATGTTGGAATGAGACAGACGTGCCGGTGTGCTTCCCCACGAGCGCGGTGATAACGTCTTATGGCCATCAAGCCCGCATACTCGCCCTGGGCTCCCGAATTGGGCTGCAGTGACATAGCATCATAGCCCGTGCATTCCGTTAGCCAAGCCGCCAGCTCATCCAGCATGGCTTGATAGCCTGCGGTTTGGTGGCTCGGTGCGAACGGGTGAATACGAGAAAACTCGGGCCAGGACACCGGAATCATCTCTGCTGCGGCATTGAGTTTCATAGTGCAGCTGCCGAGCGGAATCATCGCTCGCGTCAGCGAAATATCCTTGTTTTCCAGACGCTTGAGGTAGCGAAGCATTTCCGTCTCTGTGCGGTAGTCGTGGAAGAGCGGGTGACTGAGGTAGTCAATTTCACGCAACAAACCCATGGGAATCCCGGAACGACCGTTATGAAGTTCAACCCCGAAAACACCGCAAATGGCCAGCAGTTCTTCGTTTGTTGTTGTCTCGTCAAGCGAGATACCGACGCTGGTAGAGGAGATTTTACGAAAATTAAAACCTGCTAATTCCGCCCGTTGAATGACCTGGGCCGCGTCATCGACCTCGACACAGAGCGTATCGAACCAAGATGCATTTTTTAATCTCATGCCACTTGCAGTTAGCGATTCGGCAAGTGTAGAGGTCATGTCGTGAACGCGCGCGCCAATGTTTCTTAAACCCTGGGGACCGTGATGCATGGCAAATAGCCCGGCCATAATGGCCAGCAGCGCCTGCGCCGTACAAATGTTGCTCGTCGCCTTTTCTCGACGAATGTGCTGTTCGCGCGTCTGCATTGCCATGCGCAACGCTTGACGACCTTTGCTATCGACTGACACGCCGATTACTCGGCCGGGCATTGATCGTTTAAACTCATCTCGTGTTGCGAAGAAGGCAGCATGCGGCCCTCCGTAGCCCATAGGAACACCAAATCGTTGAGAGTTGCCAAAAACAACATCAGCACCCATGGAGCCTGGTGATTTGAGCAGTGTCAGTGCCAGTAAATCGGACGCCACGCCCACCAGCGCGCCCTGATCTTGGCAGTGATCAATAACGTCACTGAGGTCTCGCACATCTCCGAAGCTGCCGGGGTACTGGGCGAGAACTCCGAAGGCGTCAGTCACGTCTTTGAGTTCGTCAGGATCCAAAATCTCAACAGCAATACCCAGTGGTTCGGCCCGCGTTTGAATCAAAGAAATGGTCTGGGGATGACAATCGCTTGCGACGACAAATCGTTTAGATTTGGACTTTCGATTCATGCGCTGCATGAGTGTCATCGCTTCTGCCGCAGCGGTTGCCTCATCCAGTAGTGATGCGTTGGCGAGAGGCATACCTGTCAGGTCGATAATGACTTGCTGGTATGTAAGCAGGGTTTCCAGTCGGCCTTGTGAGATTTCGGGCTGATAGGGCGTATAGGCCGTATACCACCCCGGATTTTCGAAGACATTTCGCAGCAGTACGGGCGGCGTAATAGTGTCGTAGTAGCCCATGCCAATACAGCTTCGAAGCACTTTATTCTGATTGGCGCAATGTCTGAGCTTTGTCAGTGCTTCGCTCTCGCTAAGTGCGGGTGGCAGACTTAACGAGTCCTTAAGCTTAATGTTGTCGGGTACGGCTGTGTCGATGAGTTGTTGAATGCTCTCAAAACCCGCGCTCTGGGCCATTTCTTCTTGTTGAACCAAAGTTGTACCAATGTGCCGGTACCTGAAAGCGTCAATAACATCGTGATTCAACGACAAATCTCCCACTGAGCTGAGTAATAAGTGAAGACCTTTGATACTAGCACTACTGTCCGCTCTCCCAAGTTCGCAAGTCGATTTTGTCGGTGTGAATTTTTATTAAACTGACTTAGTCATAGGTCAGGGAGTTGATCTGCCACTCTGTCTCGCCTTCCGGGGTTTTAAGATGCACGGTCTCGCCCGACGTTTTCCCTAACAGTGCTTTGCCCAGCGGTGAGTCACAACTCAGGAGCCCTTGGTTTAGATCAAATTCGTCGGGACCTACGATTCTGTAGTTGTGAGTCACTCCCAGAGTATCTTCAAGACCTATCCAGCAGCCAAAAAAGATGCGTCCGGTATCAGCGGGTTTCGTGTCCACTACGTGCAGCTCGTCCAGTCTCTTTTGTAAAAATCTGACACGACTATCGATTTCTCTCAGTCGTTTTTTTCCGTAGATATAGTCACCGTTCTCGGATCGATCACCGTTGAGTGCGGCAGCGTGCACAGTAGCCGTTACCTGTGGTCTTTCAATCTTCCAAAGACTGTTTAATTCTTCGCGCAGCCGCTGAGCGCCCTCGGGGGTAATGTATGGAGAGCCTTTAGCTCTGGGCGGGCGGTATCGTGACATGTAACTTCTCAACCTGTGTCTACGTGTGGGGCTAGTCAACAGAGAAAATGTAACAAAACTGGATTCAGGTCGGTCACTGAGACACCATTGAGCCGACAATCATTGGGACTTTACCATGAGAGCGCGTTTACCCATTTTCATGTCGATCGTTTTTGCTTCTGCGTTTGTCCGGTCGGAAGAGGCCGTTTGTCCGCTGCTTGAAGGCGAGTTCAAGCCTGGTGGCTTGCTATGGGGTGAAGTCATACCTGGAACGAGCGTTCGTTTCGCGAACATTGACGTGCCGGTATTACCAGACGGTAGCTTCGTCATTGGTTTGGGCCGTAATGCGCCGACTGAAATGGATTTAACCGTCGGTGGGAGCTTGATTTGCACACTGGATATTGCCGACCGCGAGTACCGTATTTCGAGGGTGGAGGGCGTGCCGCAGCGCACGGTGACTCCGCCGCCCGAGCAGTTGGAGCGCATTCGGCATGAGCGAGAGAAAGTCCGAGCGGCCAAGTCACAACGAATAGAAAACGAAGCCTTTTTACAGGCAGTCAAAGTCGGACTGTCTTGGCCGGCTACTGGCCGCATCAGCGGCGTTTATGGGAGCCAGCGCTTTTACAACGGTAACCCAGGGAACCCCCATTACGGCGTGGATATTGCCCAGCCTACAGGCACACCTGTTTATTCGCCGGGGCCCGGCCTGGTAACGTTAGCTGAGCCCGATCTTTTTTACAGCGGCGGTACTGTCATTCTTGATCATGGCTATGGTCTGAGCTCATCTTTTTTACACATGAGCCGCATTGACGTTGTCGTCGGAGATGTTCTGGAGGTCGGTGACTTGATTGGAGCTATTGGTGCCACAGGTCGAGCAACAGGACCGCACCTCGATTGGCGGATGAGTTGGTTTAATCAGCGAGTCGACCCCCAGTTGCTGGTGCCCCCGATGCCCTGACGGGTATTAGTGAGTATACTTAGAGGCTCAGTGAGGAGATGCTCGTGCTCGATAAGAAGTTGTTGCAAATTTTGGTATGTCCAGTCACCAAGGCGCCCTTGGATTATGACGAGGCGAAACAAGAATTGTTCTGTAAAGCCAGTGGTCTTGCCTACCCTGTCAGGGACGGCATTCCCGTGTTGTTGGAAAGTGAGGCACGACCGCTGACGGCCGATGAAAAGCTAGGTTAGATCGAGTGAAAGACACCATATTTGGCAAGATTACGCGCGGAGAGATCCCGACCGACTTTCTTTATGAGGATGACCTTTGTGTGGTGATCAAGGATCTTTATCCGCAGGCGCCCACCCACGTGCTTATTATTCCTCGCAAACCCATTCCCATGCTGAGTATGGCGAGTGAGGAAGATCAGGTGCTTCTTGGCCATTTGTTAGTTGTCGCTGGAAAGATTGCAGACCAATTGGGGGTAGCTGATGCGTTCCGATTGGTCATTAACAACGGTGCCGGTGGCGGCCAGACGGTATTCCACTTGCACTTACATATTCTCGCTGGTCGAGACATGAAAGAAGGTGAGCTCGCTACTGGGTTGGCCCAGTAGAGCACCTCCGTTACTAAATTTTGAGATCTGCGCATGAAGACTGCTGAAATTCGAGAAGCGTTTCTATCGTATTTTGAGCGACAGGGGCATACGCGTGTTGCGTCAAGCTCTCTGGTGCCCCACGACGATCCAACACTACTGTTCACTAACGCGGGAATGAATCAGTTCAAGGACACGTTTTTGGGGCTCGAGCCACGCGATTACAACCGCGCCGCATCAAGCCAGCGTTGTGTTAGGGCAGGTGGAAAGCACAATGACCTCGAAAATGTGGGCTACACGGCACGTCACCACACGTTTTTTGAAATGTTGGGTAATTTCAGTTTCGGGGACTATTTCAAGCGCGATGCCATCCAATTTGCGTGGACCTTCCTGACGGAAGATCTGAAACTATCCAAAGATAAACTGTGGGTCACGGTTCATATATCGGACGATGAGGCGGCAAAGATCTGGATTGACGAGATTGGTGTCGACCCCAATCGATTATCGCGACTCGACGAGGACAATTTTTGGCAAATGGGTGATACCGGTCCTTGCGGTCCGTCCTCCGAAATCTTTTACGATCATGGCCCTGACGTTCCAGGTGGTCCTCCAGGCTCACCCGACGATGACTTGGATCGATACATCGAGATCTGGAATTTGGTCTTTATGCAATTCAACCGAGACAGTTCGGGCGAGCTGCATCCCTTGCCTGCGCCGTCGGTCGATACGGGTATGGGGCTGGAGCGAATATCTGCCGTTCTACAGGGCGTTCACAACAACTACGACATCGACCTGTTTAAGGCTCTGATTGCCGCGGCCGCTGGGGTCTTGGGCGTTGAGGATCATTCACACACATCACTGCGTGTTGTGGCTGACCACTTGAGGTCGTGCGCGTTCCTAATTTCCGATGGTGTTCTCCCCAGTAACGAAGGTCGCGGGTATGTGTTGCGCCGTATTTTACGCCGTGCCATTCGACACGGAAATAAACTAGGTGCCACCGAACCTTTCTTTGCCGCTCTGGTGCCTGCTTTGGTGCGGGAGATGGGCGAGGCCTACCCGGAGCTTGTTGCTCAGGAGGCGGCGATTATCAAGGCGCTTGCCTCTGAGGAGGAGCAGTTCGCGCGTACCTTGGATAAAGGCATGGATATATTGGAGGATGCTCTCGCATCGCTTAGCGGCACCCAAATTCCCGGTGATGTAGTTTTTCGTTTGTATGACACCTACGGCTTCCCAGTCGATCTGACCAATGATATTGCCAGGGAGCGTGGTCTCGAACTCGATATCGAGGGCTACGAAGTTGCTATGCAGGAACAGCGGAAGCGATCGCAGGACAGCGGCGCCTTCCAAGTCGATTACAACAACGTAATTAATGTGGATGGCGAAACGAATTTCCTGGGATACGACCTCGTTGAAGCACGGGCAACCGTACAGGGTCTTTTGAAAGGTGGGCAGTCCTGTAAACGCGCGGAAGAGGGTGACGAGGTTGTTGTCATCCTGGACCAAACACCCTTTTATGGTGAGAGCGGCGGTCAGATTGGTGACACCGGCTACCTAACAACGGATTCCGGTAGGCTCGAGGTAAGAGACACCACCAAGGCACAGGGCCATCACTTGCATCACGCGGTGGTGGTGACCGGCTCGGTTGTCTCGGGTGATGGTGTATTAGCCACTATCGATCAATCCCTGCGGACTCGCATCAAGGCGAATCACTCTGCAACCCACCTCATGCACGAGGCGCTAAGGCAAGTATTGGGTGAGCACGTACAGCAGAAAGGCTCCCTGGTTGATGCTGACAAGCTGCGCTTTGATTTTTCTCACAGCGAGGCAGTGACCGCTGAACAGTTATCTAAGGTTGCCGACATCGTGAACGATCAGGTTCGAGGTAACTCTGAAGTGCTCACTCAAGAGATGGGTATGGAAGCCGCAATCGAAGCAGGTGCCACGGCGCTGTTTGGGGAGAAATACGGCGATGAGGTGCGTGTACTAACCATGGGGACTGATCGCTTCTCCGTTGAACTCTGTGGTGGCACGCACGTTGGTCGTACTGGTGATATCGGGGTATTCAGGGTCGTGAGTGAGGGCGGTGTTGCGGCAGGTGTCCGGCGAATCGAAGCTGTGACCGGCGTGGGAGCGCTCGAGGACATCGCTCGCGCAGATAGGGCGCTTGCAGACATCTGTGACGTGGTGAAGGGCTCGCCGGAAAATGCCGCAGATAAAGTGGTGAGTCTTCGCAAGGAGCTTCGAGAACTTGAAAAACAAGTCACCCAACTAAAGCAAAAACTTGCGACGGGGGCAGGTGCCGATTTGACGGCTGATGCTCAAGACATTTCAGGCATCAAGGTGCTGGGAACCGTCGTCGATGGCGCTGACGCGTCCACTCTTCGTCAGACGCTCGACCATTGTAAAAGTAAGCTAGGCTCGGGAGTTGTGCTCCTTGCAGCAGTGGATGGTGAGAAGATATCTCTTGTCGCCGGTGTAACAGCGGACCTAACCGATCGTGTAAAAGCTGGTGATCTCATGAAAGAGTTTGCGGGTCGCATCGGTGGCAAAGGTGGCGGTAGGCCGGATATGGCCCAGGGTGGCGGTACAGACGTGGCTGCCTTAAAGCCCGTACTGTCTGAGTTATCAAGCTGGGTGGCTGAACAGCTCGGCTGAGAGTAGACGCCCCGCTCAAGCACTACTGTGGGGCTTTTTCGCCTTTATATGACTGCTTAAACCGTGTTTAATACGCGACCTTTCTCTATAGACTCAAGTGACTATGGCACTGATAGTGCAAAAATACGGTGGGACTTCTGTTGGCTCAGTCGAGCGAATAGAAGCTGTCGCCGAGCGAGTTGCAAGGCATCACTCAAACGGTGATCAGCTGATCGTTGTCGTGTCCGCAATGTCCGGTGAGACCAATCGCCTTTTGGGGTTGGCGCGAGATTTGACACCCAACCCAAGCCCTCGTGAGCTCGATGTATTGGTGTCTACCGGTGAGCAGGTATCCATGGCGCTCTTAGCAATGGCGCTTCACAAGCGCGGGGTTGATGCGCTCTCTCTGAAAGGCAGTCAGGTTGCGATTCGTACTGATAGTTTCCATAGCAAAGCACGGATTCAAAGTATTGATGACCGTCGATTGCGAGTCGAGCTTGATCAAGGTCGTGTGGTGGTTGTTGCGGGATTTCAGGGTGTTGATGAAAACGGTGAGGTCACAACTTTAGGACGTGGCGGCTCTGATACCTCGGCTGTTGCGTTGGCGGCTGCCGTCGGTGCGGATGAATGTCAGATTTATACCGATGTTGATGGCGTTTATACGACTGATCCCAGGATTGTGGATGGCGCGCAACGACTTGAAAGCATTACATTTGAAGAGATGCTGGAAATGGCCAGCATGGGTTCAAAAGTGTTGCAGCTCAGATCCGTCGAATTTGCGGGTAAATACCAAGTGCCATTGCGGGTACTCAGTAGTTTCAAAGAGGGACCCGGAACCCTTATAAAAATGGATGAGGACGATCCCATGGAAGCTCCAACGATTGCTGGCATAGCGTTTAATCGTGATGAGGCAAAGCTAACCGTCATTGGTGTCCCTGATACACCCGGTATCGCTTACCAGATACTGGGTCCCATTGGTGACGCGAATATTGAGGTTGACGTCATTCTTCAGAACGTGGGTGACGAGGGTAAAACAGACTTTACATTCACTGTCTCGCGTAGCGATCTAGAGAAAGCTGAAGCTATTTGTGAAGCCCATATCGCTGAACTTGGCGCGCTTGAATGGCGGTCCGATAGCAAGATAGCCAAAGTCTCCGTCGTAGGTGTGGGAATGCGCTCGCATGCGGGGGTGGCGGCTAATATGTTCAAAGCCCTGGCCGAAGTTGGCGTCAACATTCAGATGATCAGCACCTCCGAAATTAAAATCTCCGTGATTATCGAGGAGAAATTCTTGGAGTTGGCCGTGCGCACCCTGCACTCAGCTTTTGGGCTTGATCAATCTGAGGCTGGAGATGCACAGGACTGAGGTGTAGGCTGTCCCCGTGTCTAATTAACAGGGAAGTTGACGATGCTTATTCTCACACGCCGGATTAACGAGTCACTGGTCATTGGTGACGATGTCACCGTCACTATTCTTGGTGTCAAAGGTAATCAAGTTCGTATTGGGGTTGATGCCCCTAGGGATGTATCTGTCCATCGTGAAGAGCTTGCGCACAAAGACAACGAGACACTCACTTCGCGCGCGGACAAAGACGCTAGATAGCAGCGTTGGGCGCCATTCAATCGGGTAAGCGCGGCTATTTCGTCTCTTTAATACGGTGCGATGCCACTAGATTTACAACACTTAGCGCCTTCGTTAGTCTGCTCTTGAGAGCAATACTAATGAGCCCGATAGGTGGAGCGAGTGACCTCTGGATTAACGATAGAACCTTTGACCCCCTTTGTCGGTGCTGAAATAACGGGTGCTGATCTCAGATGGGTGACTGATGAACAGGTAGCTGAAATCCGAGCAACTTTGCTCAAGCACCAGGTCGTATTTTTCCGAGATCAGACCCTCAATCAGCAGGAGCATATTCATTTTGCGAGGCAGTTTGGTGAGCTTGAGATTCACCCGGCGACGCCAAAAGGACAGAACAACCCCGAGATACTGCACATCGAACATGGTCCGGAGTCTAAGGGCCGGGAAAATATGTGGCACTCCGATGTCACCTGGCGAGAAAAGCCATCACTGGGCTCCATCCTCAAGGCCGTAGAGGTGCCGGCTGTGGGCGGCGATACGTTATTCGCAAATATGGCCGAGGCTTATGAACGATTGCCGGATAGCATCAAAGACAAGATTGCAGGAAAAATTGCGGTTCACGACATTGCGCGGGTGTTTGCGGGTCGTCTTAATAAATCGGCTGAGCAATTGCGGGAAACGTATCCGGTAATGGAGCATCCCATTGTTCGAACGCATCCAGAGACGGGCGCTAATGTGCTCTATGTGAATAACGCCTTTACCAGTCACATTAAGGGTATGGATGAAGATGAGAGCGAGGAGTTACTGCAGGCTCTATATCGCACCGCTTCTAACCCTGAGCTTCAATGTCGTTTCCGCTGGAAAGCGGGCTCATTGGCCTTTTGGGATAATCGCGCCTGCCAGCATTTTGCGAGCTCGGATTACTTTCCGCAAGTCAGGAAAATGGAACGAGTGACGATCGCCGGGGACAGGCCGTATTTTAAAACGGCCGTTTAACGTTCTATATGAAGCATGCTCGTGCGCAGTTTTACAAAGCTTTTCACTATGGCTAACTTGCTCAAGCATTGCGCCGAGAGACGCTAAAACACGAGTAGTTAAAATCAGTCATCAGACCTCAAATAAACCAAGTTACCATCAACGTAGGTCCGCTCGACCTGAACCGAACTGATATGCTGAACTGGTGTGGCAAAGAGGTCTTCAGACAAAACGACGATGTCGGCATCCATACCGACCTTGAGACGCCCGGTTGAATCGTCCTGATGCATCCCCCAAGCTCCGTTCGAGGTATAAGCAAGAAGTATGGTCTCGAGATCGACGCGCTCTGCTCTGTTTAGGATAGGGAGGTGATCTAGCGATTCGCTCGTTAATTGGTCATTACCAATCCAATCCTGACGCAGCAGTGCGACCTCAATCGCCTCAAGTGGATTGAGCGAGCTAACGTTCCAGTCGCTTCCTGCAACAATCATGGCGCCACTTTCTCTAATACTCGCTATTGGATACATACGCTCTACCCGTTTCATGCCTAAAACCGGAAGGTTCAAGCTCATAATCCATTCATCAGGCAATGCCCACAGCGGTTGAAAGTTCGCCACGACACCAAGCTGTGCAAAGCGATGTTGATCGTCAGGGTGTATTAATTGTAGATGAGATACCTGATGACGTAGATCCGAGTCACCTAGATCGTCACGAACTGCTTCAAAGGCGTCTAGGATTGATCTCACCCCGCCATCGCCGATTGCATGTGTGTAAATTTGAACCCCATCCTGTACCAACTCGCTCACTATTTTATTGAGTGACTTCTGCTCATAAGTAAGATGGCCGTGACTGCCCTCCGAGCCGATGTATGGACTAAGCAGCGCAGCGGTTTCACCTTCTAATACACCATCGACAAAGAGTTTTACCGCGCCCAGGGTGAATCGAGTCGTTGAGAGTAATTCACGTTGTTCCAATAGCCATGTGTAGTCTTCTGATGAATCAAGCGTGAATAAGTCTCCGTGCCCATAAGCGAGTGCCGCCCTGATTTTTACAGTCAACTTGTCGTTCTTATCTAGATGGCGGTAGACCGCCACATCGTCACTCCCTACCCAGGCATCGAAGGCGCTCGTAATGCCATGCCGGTTCATCTCCGCGAGAGCCGCTTGAATCGTCGCCATTCGAGTTTCAAATGTTTCTGGCGGGAGATGTCGCTCAACGAGTTGCATTGCCGACTCACGAAAGGTTCCAGTTGGATGACCCAGAACATCGCGTTCTATAACCCCTGCTGGGGGCGTCGGAGTATTCGGTGTAATGTCAGCAAGCCTCATAGCCACCGAGTTGACGGCCAATGCATGTCCATCAGAGGCTCTCAGGAGTACGGGCTTGGTATCGTTAATTGCATTGATCCACTCTAGAGACGGACCCTGCTGATCAAAAAAACCAAGGTTGAGCCCTTCCGCGATAAGCCAAGTTTCCTGTGATGTTGAGAAGCATGCTTGCAGCATTTGCTCGAGGTGGTGGATCGTTTCGGCGGATGCGACATCACAGCCTAGGATTGAACGTCCGCCTAGGTATGTATGAATGTGAGAGTCATGAAATCCGGGCAAGACCATTTTGCCGCTGGCATCAATCCACTTGGCGTCTGGCGACGCAACTTGCTGAGCCATGGCTGAAGTGCCCACGTGGATTAATTTTCCCTCACGAACAACCAGTGCTTGAGCCAAAGGGCGAGCTTCATCTGCGGTATAGATGGTCCCGCCATGGATAACTATGTCCTCAGACGCTGTTACCGACAGAGTAAAGCTACCAGCAAACACCGATAGACACGCTCCTATTGCAGATCTTCTCCACATGTTTGCTTTCATTATTCTACGTACCCAAAATGTTGGCCTTGGGAGTTTTACGTGATTCACTCCATGACTGTCTACCAAACATAGCCTAGGGTCGTTCAAGATGATTCGCCACTTTTATGCCACGGACACCATTGATTCAATCGTATCGGAGCTTCAAAGAACAGGTGTTGTTATTATCGATCGACTGGAAACTGATGAAGTCATCGATAAGTTTAATACTGATTTAAGGCCAGAATTCGACCGCCAGGGTCATCTGTTTCAAGGCGACTTCAATGGGTATAAAACGCTCAGAGTTGGTGCGGTTGCCAAGTATTCTCGAATGTTTCCTCGCTTACTCGCTAATGAGGTTGTATTGGCGATCGCTGATGCGGTGTTGGGGTCTCATTGCGATGTTTTCCAGGTAGGCAGTACCACGGCTATCGAGATCTTGCCGGGTGAGTCTAGTCAGGTATTGCATGCGGACGACACCTGTTACCCCAGTCATCTGATGCAGTTTGAGGCTCAGATTTCAGTTCTGTGGGCCTTGGACGACTTCACAGAGAAAAACGGCGCTACTCGCGTGATTCTCAAGTCGGACAAACCGGATCATGAGTGTGAGTACGAAACGGCACCTACCTATGAAGCTGTCATGCAGAGGGGATCCGTTGTTATTTATTTGGGGTCCACCATTCACGGTGGCGGGGCCAATGAAAGTGACAAACCCCGAAAAGCACTTGTGAATACCTATTGTCTCGGATGGCTCCGACAGGAGGAAAATCAGTACCTTTCGCTTGATCAGGAGGACGTTGCTCAGTTGTCGGACCCCGTTCGGCGTCTTCTGGGCTTTCAGGCGCACGGACTGTTTCTCGGAGTATGGCCAGATGACCCTGATGGGTTGTGGTACAAAACTTAGCGACTCAGCCAAGTGCGCACCGGTTTTACGCAGTTTTCTTTTTTCTTGTGAACAAGTAGTAGGCTAGCGGGCCCGTCGCAAGCCCAAGGAAGCTCAAGACCGCGTACCAGCCAATAGACCATCCAAAAATTCGAAGTTCATTGGTCCCAAAAAATATTAGCGAGCGGTCAATTCCAGCCAAGTAAATGACTAATGCAATCAAGCCTAATGGTATCGCTATCATCAGCGACAGGCCTGTTGTTCCAAGTGGAATTCGATAAGGACGCAGTAGATGAGGTTCCTTAACTCTGAGACGGACCAAGGAGATTAGAATGAGCGCATAGGCCGCCACCATTAACATCACGTCAATAATGACCAGTGTCTGAAAAGGCCCAATGATTAGCACACAGTTGATCGCAGCGACGGTGACGATTGCTGCTATGGGGGTTCCAAAGCGAGGACTTACTCGCAGGAGAAATTCGGGGAACAACTTGTCATCGGCTAGCGCGTATAAGGGTCTAGCGCATGAGCCCATATAGTCCAAGTAAAGGGCTAAATTCCCTAGTAACGCCGATGCCAATAGTGCATGACCGAGTGCTGTACCGCCTAAGGAGCGTCCAATGTCAATAAATGAAACACTATCTCCTGTGCCTGCTACGCCAAATCGATCCCATTGACCAAATGCCGCTAAACTAGCCAAGGTCGGCAATACATACATTAATGCCACAAAGGGGAGTGCGAGCATGAGTGCCTTTGGAATTACCCTTTCAGAATTACTCATCTCTCCCGAAAGCGTGGATAGGGACTCGTATCCAGAGTACATCCACAGGCCTACACTTAAGCCCAGAATTAGCGCACCGTCGCCACCCAATAAGTTTTGACCTGGAGGCACGACGGGCTGGAACGGATTGAATTGCCAGTTTGCGAGGCCGACTATGATTAGCACTAAAAAGGGCGAGATGATTAGTATCGAGAAGATGACTGAACTGAGAGCAACTAGCCGTAGCCCTAGTATATTGATCACCGCGAACGTGCCGATGACGAACCAGCAGGAAAAGTAAAACAGGTTTTGGTTGAACCCCACATAACCCTGCAAGTAATTGGCTGCGAGAACAACGTAAAGCGATGTATCAACGAGAGTGGCGAGTGTCCACCACCACGCGCTGAGGAATCCCCAGAATGGACCGAGCGCGCGTTTTGTCCAGTCGTAAAAGCCCGTATTGGGTATTGCTGAGCCCAGTTCGCAGGCGGCCAACGCCATAGGCATCGCCCAAAACAGGGGCAGCGTGACGAGGAGGAGTAACGTTAGACCGGGGCCCGAAGAAGAAACCATCTCCTCGATACCAAAAGAGCCTCCTGATACAAAGATGTACACCATGAAAAACGCACTGAGCAATGGAAGTGGCGTTTGTCTGAGTGAAATATCACCAGTCGAAGGATTCTGACTTTGCTTCAAACTTAACCCCTCAGATCTACCATTGTCATGGCCGTATGCAAGGTAGTCTAGATAAGCGCGCGATGGAACTGCGACACCTAAAATCGCCCTGTAAATACACTACATGGCACTGCGGCACCCTCAAGTCCTCGATCGCTGAAGCTATTGCAGGGGTGGCGTCAGCATAGATCGAACCACGGCTCAGGGCGTGACAGTTCGCTCCAACGTGTGCAAATACCATTGAATGAACTGCTGCAATGTAGCCTCAAACTCTGGATGGTATGGCCCCGGCTCAAAAAAACGTGAATTCACGCCGGCACTATTTCGAGTAATGATGTAGTCGTCTTCCTGGGTCGTGTGGTGCCACAGCCATGTAACGTCATCAACGTTATAGTCGCTTCCCTCCACAGCATCACCTCTGACAAACCAGACAAGTTCCATATCAGTTTCAGTAAGTGATCGTGGCAGTATTCGGTACAAAACACAGTGATCAGGGTAATTCAACATGAAGGCCAAGGGGCCTAATTGGAAATCTCCAGCACCACCATCGTAGTTTTTGATATTTCCCATTAGAGGAGCAACGGGTTTGCCATCTTTACTTCCCGTCACAAACCCATCAAACAAGCCGTACCTCATGGTGTGGGCACAGGCACCAAAACTTGGCGCGTCAAGGTATATCTCTGTGTGCTCCTTTGAAATGCCAGGTATCCCGGTTACTTGATCGGCGCTATCGAGCATTTTCTGTACTACAGGAGCAGACTTCTCATTGAGATCCTTTAGTGTATGCAGCCGTGCATACGCGCGGTGAGAAGTAGCGCAGTGATAGCACTCAAGGTAGTTTTCAACGACGAGCTTCCAATTTGCGTTAATTCGGTAGCGATTTCGATGCGCAACTTTTGCATTGGCTAAGTCATAAGCACCCAACGGATCTTTGATATTGTCCAGTGATGCAAGCAGATCTCCCGCCTCTGGGTCGCAATTGACGAATACCAGCCCCATGTACTCGACACACTTTACCGGCTTCAACCCGTGATGCCTCGGATCAAAGTTAGACATCACATGCGTTTCTCTCGCGGCTTTGAGCGAGCCATCTGTGTTGTAAACCCAGCCGTGGTAGGGACAGACGAATGTTTTACGATTGCCGACAGGGTCCTCACAGACTCGCGCACCCCGGTGCCGACAAATGTTGTGCATAGCACGAATGTGTCCCTCTTTGTCACGAACCACGATGATTGAATCTTCACCAATCTCAACTAATTGATAGTCACCCGCTTTTGGAATCTCACTGCTATGCAGGGCGTAAAGCCAGCTTTTGAAAATAAGATTCTCTAGCTCGATTTCGTGTACTAAATGGGATCGATAAAAGTAGGGGTCTATGGCATGGCCTGGCCGCAGTTTCTGTGCGTCCAACTTTGACCGCATTCGCTTAGATGAATCATCAACTGATGTTGCAATAGTTAACATGGTTATTCTCGTACTATGTTCTTAGGCCTGCGAGTCAATGCGGTGGCGCGGGTGTTTGCCATCGGCGAGCTGGCTTGAAGATCGGTGCTTCAATCACTTTGCAAGGTGCATAGAGCTGCGTCCAATGGAGCTCCCTCTGGTAATAAATCTCTGCGATTAATTTATCGCCAACTGTCCCGTGTGGCATTTCCACTTGAGCATATGCCAGATTCGCCTTCGCCGTAGGGCACCAAGCCGCGGAGGTTACTGTGCCCACTACCTTGCCGTTTTTCATGATAAATGAATG
>JAACDF010000125.1 GCA_009937065.1 Gammaproteobacteria bacterium
GGTCCACTGGGCCGGGGGCCGTGTTTGGGTTCACGGCGCCTACTTCACAGTAGGTACGTCCCCTCCCCCCCTCACCACCACAATATCCCCAACCACAACCACCATCAGACTCATTGAGTCTGATGGTGATTGTGATTGGGGAGGCCAGACCTCACTCACAATCACAATCACAATCAGACTCATATGAGTCTGATTGTGATTGTGATTGGGGAAGCGATAAATAAGCGAACGTAACCTTTACCTTTAATCTTTCTTAAGCGGTCAATTTACCTTCAATATCTTTCTTAAGCGGTCAATCATCGGCTCCCTTGGCTCCCTTCTTGGCCTTGCTTCCCTTGTTGGCTGCCTTGGACATTGGACCATGTGGCGGTGCGGCGCGTTTGGTCGGCTTTCGACCCCTCCCGTTATCCGGCGGCAACACGCGAGGCTGGGATGTGTGAGTGCGGGCACCCACGTTGCTCAACTCGGCGGCTTTGATCGGAACCCAATCGTATCGTGAGGCCTTGCCTTGCAAATTCCATCTGTTCGAAAGACCCAGATAAACATCACCAAAGTCGTCGCGCGCACCACTGTACTGGACCACGTAGTTTCGGCTTGTGTCGTCACTGATTGCTTCAGTGACCTGTGCAAGGTACCACCGCGTCGGACCGTACTTATGCAAAACCCATCGCCCAAGCAGGCCGCCCGACAAGATCACGTCAGACTTGATCCCATCATCGACAACATAGTCTTCTCCAAGCAACGCGGCCACTGCCGCGTTGTCAGGAGACACTTCAGGAGACACTTCTACTTGTACTTCGACGTCAACTGGCAGCGGCAGGACCTTGTTGTGCTGCACAGCGTACTGCAATGCAGGCAGACATTGCCTCAACGACTCGAACGACTCCGGGCTTCGGCTCGCAGTGTCAATGAGGCAGCTGAACTCGTCGAAAAGGATGTCACGCCTTTCTTTAGCGGTGATCGAGGTTCTGGATACTGACCCTCCTGGCTTTGGTGGAGCAGCACTTCGTAAGTTGAACAAGTTATGCTGCCGCTGGAACTCGGTGGCGACGAGCCACTTGTCACCGATGTCACATTGTAATTTGCTCTCTTGCGTCATGATGTGCACCATGATCATATGACAACAAGGTAAACGAAAGCAATGAAAGAACTGACACGTGCAATCCTGGAGCGAAGTCTGGTGCCCCGCAATTGTGGGATCGCAGTCGGTACCAAAGTCTGCGTTGCATTGCCAGCAGACGATCTTGCCATCTTCGCCAACGGTGGGCGTCAACGCCGATGTCTTGACTTGGCCTGCGTAGGTCAATGTGTAAACGCCGTCACCGACGTCGTCACATTTGTACATAAGTGCACGTGCGTATTGAGCTTTGCAAATGTCAAACGCGTAAGGTGTGATGCGACGGCTCAAGTCATTAAGCAACGGCGACATGCAACAAGCGTCTGCCACCATCCGAATAGACGCCCTGATCTCGTCGATGTGATGTCGATCGCGCTGCTTTGAGTTGAACGCGACCAGATTCTCGATAAGCTTGGACACAGCGGCGTTGGCGACACGAATCTTCTTGATGGCGGCGTGAATGGATTCGGCACGCTGCGTAGAATGAATGCCCCACGAGCAATGCTTCCACGTCAGGCAAGCGAGCCAATGGTCTCTCTTGACCCACAGCGATTCAAGCCATATCACAGCGGCGCCTGCCGAGGGCTGCGCATCTTTCTTCACTGTTTCCAATATCCAATCCCAAAGCGGTTGCGGATCGAATTGCGTGTCAGAGTACTTTGCTAGCTTCCAAAAGGCTGAGTTCACACTGTGCCATTCGCCTGTGTCCCGCACTGCTGGGTGCACATGCTTGTAAAAGTTCTTGGCGATGTGGTAGGTGCAAAACATGTGAACTGTGCCTTTCCAGGCCTCATCCTGCATTGAGGCGACCGCAATCAGAATGGTAGCGCCTTCGTCCGTAAAAATCGTCGCGGGGTGTCGCTTGAAATGCTTTGCGAAGCATCGAAAAGCCCAATGCAGTGCCACCACTGCCTCCGAGTCCAACAGCACAAACGCAAGTATGACGGTATGGCCCGACTTCCCGACTGTGGTGAAACAACCGAGCTTCATGCCACTTCGGTTGGTCCCCCAGGTAATGTCAAACAACAGGACGTTGTCATTGCAGTCCGCCCACTCCTGTTCAGCGTCATCGAGCACGACGAAAATCCTAGTGATGTAGCCAGCCTGGTTGCACTTAATCTCACTTCCGCAACCCAACCGATCCTGGCGCAGTCGCAGCTCCTCGATGACATTCTCTGCGTCCAAAGAAAGACTGGACACGGGAAATTGATGGCGTATGTAATCCTCCGTCCACGTGACGGACAGTCCGAGCTGAGCCGCTCGCGTCCTGATCAAATGGTCAATTTGCGACGGGAATTGTCCAGCGTCGGCGGCGGCCCGCGCCAAATCGTACAACTCCGGCGGCAACGTCTTGCATCCTCTCAGCGCCATCGATTCTGATCGCGTCGACGCCAGATCATGGCCCTCGTGCTCCAGGTTCGCGCGAACCAACACATAGCCCTCCTGAGCTAGCTCGTAAACAAGGTGCCATTTGCAGTTCTTTCGTCTGTGAGCAGAACAGCATATGGTTCTCTGCTCGCCCCTGTTAGCCGCTCGGGCGTCCGAGCAGCCGAGCCCACACGTGAAGCCACCCCCTCCTGTATTTGGATTCGTGGCCCACTGTTTGACCTTGTCGGCGA
>JAACDF010000016.1 GCA_009937065.1 Gammaproteobacteria bacterium
CAGGTAATAACCTGCAAAACGTCAAACTTGATCTTCCGGTGGGTTTGTTAACTTGCGTGACAGGGGTGTCGGGTTCAGGCAAATCGACACTCATTAACGGCACGCTCTATCCACTGGCCGCGACAGCTCTTAATGGCGCGACCACTCTTCGGGCGGCAACTCATGCAGACTGCCAAGGTCTCGATCACTTCGATAAATGTATCGATATCGATCAGTCACCAATCGGTCGTACACCGCGCTCAAACCCGGCAACCTACACCGGTATATTCACGCCTGTCAGAGAGCTCTTCGCGGGCACGCAGGAAGCGCGCTCTCGCGGCTACAAGCCCGGTCGCTTCAGCTTCAATGTTCGCGGAGGCCGATGCGAAGCTTGCCAAGGTGATGGCGTTACCAAAGTTGAGATGCACTTCCTGCCTGATATTTACGTACCCTGCGATGTCTGTAAGGGAAAACGCTACAACCGGGAAACGCTGGAGATTAAATACAAAGGCAAGAACATCGCCGAAGTGCTCGACATGACGGTCGAGGATGCACTCGAGTTCTTTGAGCCGGTGCCATCGATTCACCGAAAGCTACAGACCCTCATGGATGTCGGTCTTACCTACGTGCGGCTTGGGCAGGCGGCTACGACGCTCTCTGGCGGTGAGGCCCAACGTGTCAAGCTATCGCGCGAGTTATCAAAGCGGGATACCGGTAGCACCTTGTACATCCTCGATGAGCCGACCACCGGTTTGCATTTCGAGGATATTCGACAACTACTAGAGGTCTTGCACCGAT
Source organism: Gammaproteobacteria bacterium (assembly GCA_009937065.1). Taxonomy (GTDB): domain Bacteria; phylum Pseudomonadota; class Gammaproteobacteria; order Pseudomonadales; family Halieaceae; genus Luminiphilus. The sequence goes on from JAACDF010000016.1 coordinate 778, forward strand.
TACGTGATGGGGGCAATACAGTAGTCATCATCGAGCACAACCTCGATGTCATTAAGACCGCTGACTGGGTAGTTGATTTAGGACCTGAAGGAGGCTCTGGCGGCGGTCAAATCATCGCAACTGGAACACCTGAGGACGTTTCACTAAATCCGGCATCCCATACGGGCAGATTTCTTGCGCCACTTTTAAGTTAAGCGCCCTTGCAAGAGCCACTGCTTCCAACTGCTTATTAGAGGCCAAAAAAAAGCCCGGCGATCGCCGGGCTTTTCAGTTCAAGTATGGCTTAGAAGCGCATACCAACGGTGAGGCCGTAAGTACGTGGTTCCAAGATGAACTGGTTGGTGAACAGACTTGACACTGATGAAGTCAAATAGCCACCAGTGATGTTGTCGTCGTCCAGAATGTTACGAACCCACACTTCTGCGTACCAACCATCACCCATTACACGAGCGTTAGCATTCCACATTGACCAGTCATCGATTTGATTCGAAGAACTGTTGAAGTTTGTGGTGTACATCTTGTCCTGCCAGTAGTAGTTGGTCTGCATTACAGCTGGCATTCCACCCATTTGCGTACGATAGATTGCACCGATGTTGTAGTTGAACTCAGGTGTCAATGCGATCTGGTTGCCTGCCAAGCTCTGGCGGTAACCCGCACAGGGGAATGGCGCTGGCTGATCACAACGACTGTAGTCAACGGGAACGGTGTTTCCGCTCGCATCAACGTACGGAACAATAAAGTTCACACCGTTAACACTGGTGACACCCTCGGTCGTACCGCGAGCGTTCGGGTTCGCAGTGTCGACAGTGTCGTACTCACCGAGTTCTGCATTCACCCAACCGACGTTAGCCGTCAGCTCGAGGTTATCGGTGACTGCAACTCGAAGCTCACCTTCAAAACCAGTGATTTCAGCATCCGAGTTCTGGTTAAGCGAAGTTACGGATACGATCTTTGACTGCTGCATGTCCTTGTAGTCATAGAAGAAGAAAGCACCATTAAACTGCGCTGCTCCGTCCATGAATGTGGTCTTCATGCCCAGCTCGATAGCATCAACAAACTCGGGCTTGAAGCCAAGGTTTGCAGGGTCACCACCGGCTGCCGGATCTGCGAGATCGTCATCAACCGAGATCGGGTTCACACCACCCGACTTGAAGCTTGAAGACACGGTGCCGTACACCATGGTGTCGTTGCTCATGTTGTAAGTCGCGTTCATTTTCCAAGTGAACTCTTCCTGGTCATACTTCGGGAAGCCGTAAGCATTGTTCTCAGCATCAAGCGGAGGAAGGTCAGCAAACGTTACATAAATCGTACGCTGCTTACTCTTCTTCTCCTCCTCAGAGTAACGAGCACCAAAGGTCAGACGCAGGTCTTGATTGACGTCATAGTAAAGCTCACCAAACAATGCCTGTGCATCAAGCTCGTACAAACGCGTATCGTTTTCATAACCCCACATGTGAGGATTAACCTCGTTTGAGGGATCAGTCAGGTTAGATGGAGCAGGAAACACAGCTTGGTTGATAGGCAGGATCTGCCCTGGCAAGGCGAGGCCCGCATTACGAACGACGTAATGGTTTCTGCCCTCGTAATCGAGATTAAACGCACCAATCATGAAGTTCAGGTTACCGTCATAGTTTGACTGGACACGGAACTCATGAGACCAACCTTGGTTATCGGAGTACGACGAGTCAGCACCAAACTGCTTGCCTGTCTGAACTAACGTACCGTCGGGCAGCAAGACTGGAACTCCAGCGCCATAGCCACCAAGCAGTGCACTATTACCCGCCCAGAGCGCAGTTCCAGGGCCCGCAAAGTCAACCAAGAAGGGTAGCAAGCTATCCGGAATGGCTGGTAATGCACCGCCCGATCCTGCGGCAACTTGTTGGTACTGAGCGTACTGCGCCAGACTCAGTGCTGTTGCATTCCCAAGATCAACAAGAGCATCTAATCCAGGCTGCCAGCTACCGGTGGTCACACCCTTTTCATAATCTTCAGTTGAGCGGAAGCCTGTTTCGGTGTATCCCGAAGACCAGCTGTAGGTCAGATCGCCTTCTTCGTGAGTCAGCTGAAGCTGGAACATCTCTTCTTCTGCGAAATAAGTGGGCTCATAGTCCATGTTGACCTTACGAGGATCATCAGGATTGTTGTCCATTTGGAACGGTCTCACGAATA
>JAACDF010000126.1 GCA_009937065.1 Gammaproteobacteria bacterium
CGTCGCAAGTATGCTTCTGGCGATGGAGCAAGGCATCAGCGACCCTATTGCAAGAAAAGCACTCAACGATCCATATGCGCTTTACCCGGCCGAGCTCGAGCCTGGCAAAGATGGGCCTGATCAGCGAGGTGTTCAATGGGATGATAGCTTCGAGAGCTGGACGGGACCTTTCGTTATGGCGGCCATTAACTCAAAGGTTGTACGCCGCTCAAACGCACTCGCAAGCCTAATTTACGGCGCGGATTTCTCCTACAACGAAGCGATGCTCATGCCGAGTCGTCGAGCGGCACTACTGCTCGCCGGTGGGAGCCTGATGGGTATGGGTGCCCTCGCCATCGGACCGCTTCGCCGATTAATTGCCAAACGTCTCCCGCAACCCGGTGAAGGGCCAACCCTCAGCGAGCGCGAAAACGGGTTCTTCGAGTTTTTTGTCCAAGCACACCACCCGGACGACGCATCAAAAGATGTCAGAATTAAGGTTAAAGGAAAGCGCGATCCCGGCTACGGCGCGACATCACGCATGCTTGCCCAAGCCGGATTGAGCCTCGCATTTGATGACCTCGGCGTAGAGGGGGGCATATGGACGCCCGCCTCCGGACTAGGTGATAGTCTGGTTGAGAGACTCGCTTCGGTAGATATTATCTTCGAGGAAGTGCCAACCTGAGTTTACAAAGGTTCGTAACTAAATCGTTGCCCACCCAGTGACACCTCAAACATAAAGCCACCCTGGGACAAGGTGAAAACAGCCATGCCCTTATAGAAACCCGAGCTGTCTACCTCGGTTATCTCGCCGTTGGCAGCTGTCACTGAGGTGCGACCACCACCGCCGGTGCTGAGCTCTGCACTGGCACCTGAATTTAGCGCCACAGCCGCCGCCTGGCCACTGAACTCGAAATTACCCGAGGTAAACTCTCGCATCGATCGCGCGTCCTCAAAAAAGATAATTTGTTTGTAGACTTGCCCACCAAATTGAAAACCTAGACTGACCTGGGTCATCGTTGCCTTGCCTATGGGTTTGCCCTCTTGATAGACCAACCCTTTACCCTGAGCACCGCCGATTAACAGGCCAACCTTTCCAATACTTGGAAAAACGGCAAATCCGTAGGAGGCGTCGATGTAAGAGCCCGCGCCGGCCTCGCGAAATGCCTCTATCGCCACGTCATTTTTGTCTGCCCAAGCCGAACTCGAGGTAAAGAAAACCAGCGCAAACACCCAAGAAAAACGGTTCAACATACCCATATACCTATGCTATACCTATGCAAAACATCTACAAAAACGGAGTTTTCCATCATCCTCGTCTGATGATGACATCCGCGACCAAAACACTGCCGTACCAAGTTTATACCTTAATTAAGGACAGCGGACGATGCATCAAGTTCAAAGTACAGCAAAAACAACCTCTCTCCCGAGCGCGATATCCGACGAGGCGATGGCTGTTCGCGGTGCATTGCTCGATCGAGGCTTGGAAACACCGATGGTGGCGAACCACCTGTCAAGAGATCAGCGTTACGATCGTATTCGCGATGCATTCACTGCCGTGATGGAAACCTTGGGACTTGATCTTCGGGACGACAGTTTGGAAGAGACACCGCATCGCATCGCTAAAATGTATGTTGATGAGATTTTTTCCGGTCTGGATTACAGCCGGTTTCCTAAAATCACGGTCATCGACAACAAAATGAACGTCGAGGAAATGGTGTGTGTTGACAAGATCGATCTTACTAGCACCTGTGAGCATCACTTCGTCACCATTGACGGCTTCGCGAAGGTTGCCTACATCCCCAAGGAAAAGGTAATCGGCTTATCAAAAATTAATCGCCTTGTTCGATTTTTTGCGCAGCGGCCTCAGGTTCAGGAGCGACTGACGCAACAAGTACTCGTGGCGCTTCAGACGCTACTGGGTACTGATGACGTCGCAGTCACCATGACGGCAGTGCACTATTGCGTGAAGGCTCGAGGCGTTAAGGATGGAAACTCCAACACGCGCACTACATCGCTGGGCGGTGTCTTCAAGTCAGACCCTGCATCAAGAGCAGAATTTCTCAGCTAGGTGAGGGCTTACTGAGAAATATTGCCTACCAAGGAATGGTCTCGCCCGCCCAATCGAGGTAGGCAAGCTCACCATCTGCCTCGGCCTGATTAAGAATATCGATCAGCTGCGCTGCTGAAAAATCGGGTGTAAACAGTTTGCCCTCAGGAACAGAACGCTGAAACGGCTTCGATAAGGACGAGTCAACGGTTCCCGGATGGTAGACGATCATTTTCGCCTGCTTATTCGATCTGCGGACTTCAATGGCCGCACACTTCATCATCATATTTAGCGCAGCCTTACTCGCACGATAACTGTACCAACCACCCAACTTGTTATCCCCCAAACTACCGACTCGCGCGGACAAGACCGCAATGCGTGGCATCTCAGATTGACGAATCAATGCCCAGAAGGCAGCAATTGCGCGCATTGGGAGTAGCGCATTAATGGACATGATGGCCTCAAAATTGTCAGCGGATAAATCGCCCACCTTCCTCTCCGGTCGCACCGAATCATTCGATAACATACCGTTGGTCACGACCATCCGAGACAGTGAGATGCCCGTGCTTGCAATATCAGTAGCAATTCGCGCGAGTGATGAATCGCTGTAATCTGTCACCATCGTCCTAGCCCCTGATAACTCTATCTCGGAGCGACTAAGGACATAGACAGACAGCGCGGGGTCAGTAGCCCATTTAGCCGCCAATGCCTGTGCGATTGCACCACTTCCACCGACAATGACGGCGGCCGACACGGGTTTAGTATCCGACAACTGTCCCATCCTTGCGCATTTCGGTGGCACCTATCAGGACGCCCGTTTTGGGATCTCGGCTAATCGCTTGATAGCCCCCGAACTTACCTGCGGTATCGTCCACCCTAACCTTATGCCCCCGTGCGCGAAGCGTATCGACTGTCTCCTCGCTCACCCCGGGCTCGACAAATAGCGTCCCGTAATCAGTAGCTATCCCTTCATCAGGGCTCGAGCCTCCATCATGAAGAAAACGCGCTGCATCGCCCGCTTCCTGAAGGTTCATGCCGAAGTCTGCAATATTGACCAGAACTTGCACATGACCCTGCGGCTGCATGCCGCCACCCATTAGGCCATAGCTCATAAAGGGCTGATCGCCCTTCATCAAAAATGCGGGAATGATGGTATGAAACGGTCGTTTGCCCGGCGCGTAGATATTTGGATGGCCATCCTCTAATGAAAATAATTCCCCACGGTCCTGCAGCATGAAACCTAGCCCCGTAGGAACCAGCCCACTTCCCATACCGCGGTAGTTCGACTGAATCAGGGAAACCATCATGCCGTCACCGTCAACGACCGTGAGATAGGTCGTGTCGCCTTCCCCCTCCAATGGCACAGCCAGATACTCGGGTTCGATGACCGAATCAGGACGGATACGGGCGAACTGCCGCTTCGCATAGGCCTCGCTCAGAAGCTCATCGATTGGCATCTTTGAAAAAGCGGGGTCAGCAAAGGTACCCGCCATACTTTCAAAAGCCAGGCGCTTTGCTTCGACCATGTAGTGGAATATGTCAGCGGACCCACGATCGAACTCCCGCAAGTCAATCTGCTTGAGAATATTGAGCATCATTAGGGCGGCAAAGCCCTGGCCATTGGGCGGCAACTCGTACAATGTGAAACCGTGATACTCGACGCCCCGAGGCTCTACCCATTCCCCCGCATGTGCTTTTAGATCGTTCAGCGTGAGATCAGCGCCGATCGTTTCAAAGTAATCGGCCATCGCTTGAGCGATGGAACCCTCATAAAAAGCACTTCGCCCCTCGGTCGCCAGCGCGGAGAGCGTCCTCGCCAGGTCGGGATTCTTAAAAATCTCCCCCGCCCTGGGTGCCACGTTGCCGGGAAAGTAGGTCTTAGTAGCGTTTTCCCGCTCTTCGATCATCGGTGCAACTGATTCAAACCGCTTTCGGTTGCCTTCAAAACCAGCTGCGATGACAGGGCTCAATGGAAAACCATCGCGTGCGTATTTAATGGGGCCTGCCAAGACATCGGCCATTGGTAGGCGGCCCCACCGCTCATGCATAGCAAACCACCCATCTACAGCACCGGGCACGGTAACAGACAGCGAGCCATGGGACGGGATGCCAACATAATCCTCTGGAATTTTGCCTTCCGCTTTCATAGCAGCAATGGCGCCTTTGAGCGAATCAAGCGAGCGACCCATGGGCGAGCGCCCAGATCCGTTATACCCATGCAACTGATTGGTCTTCGGATCCCAAATAATCGCGAACAGATCTCCGCCGATACCATTGCCTGTAGGCTCCATCAAACCGAGCGCTGCATTAGCGGCCACAGCTGCGTCAACAGCCGATCCACCCGCCTGAAGAACGTCAATCGCAATGTTAGAAGCCAAGGGCTGCGCGGTCGCTGCCATGCCGTTGACCGACATAACGGGACTTCGTGACCAGTCTGCACCCACCGGACGGGCACCCGGCCCTAATTCCTGTGCCATGGCTATGCCGGCAAAAAGTGTGGTCGATACTGTGGCTAGCCATCGCGTTCTGCTGTTTTTCATGGTGAACTCTTTAACCTATTAATTTCGTCAAAATGATTGCAGTAGGACACCTCACATGTCGAGCATTAGCAAGGTCGCATTTATCGGTCTGGGCGCCATGGGCTACCCAATGGCCGGTCATCTCAAGCGAAGCGGGTTGGACGTCTGTGTCTACAACCGGACGGAGACTAAGGCTTTCCGCTGGGTAGACGAGTACGACGGCGTCTCCGCTCCCACTCCCGCCGAAGCCGCAGTGGATGCTCAAATTGTATTCCTGTGCGTGGGCAATGATAGCGATGTCAGATCCGTCACGGTGGAAGCTGAAGGTGTTTTGTCCACAATGACTGCGGGGACACTACTGGTAGATCACACCACCACCTCTAAAGCGCTCGCAGAGGAACTTCAGGAAGCCTGCGATGAGCTCGGAATCTCTTTTATCGACGCGCCTGTTTCAGGTGGGCAAGCAGGTGCAGAAAACGGTGTGTTAACCGTGATGGCTGGCGGCGAGGAAAAAGCATTTGAGATCATGGAGCCTGTTGTCGCGGCTTACGCGAAACACACACAACGGATGGGCGATGTCGGCAGTGGTCAGGTTACAAAAATGGTGAATCAGCTATGCATTGCTGGAATCCTCGGCGGTTTATCTGAGGCCTTCCACTTTGCTGAGTGTTCAGGACTCGATATTGACGAGGTGACTCGTGCTATTCAGGGCGGTGCTGCGCAGTCTTGGCAGATGAATAACCGCGCCGCAACAATCGCTCAGCGGGATTATGACTTCGGATTTGCCATCGACTGGATGCGCAAGGACCTGGGCTTTGCTCTCGATGTAGCCGAGCAGATGGAGCTCCATCTTCCTATCGCGAAAATGGTTGATGACCATTACGCCAACGTTCAGGTTAATGGCGGTGGCCGCTGGGATACCTCCGGACTCATCGAGCAGATCCGAATACGAAGTGAGAAGACACTAGCAGCAAAGACGGCAGAGCGCGTAACACACTCAGGTGGCTGCCATTGCGGTAGCGTCCAGTGGACCGTAGAAGCCCCCACCACCCTTAACACGCATACCTGCAACTGCTCAATTTGCGACATCAACCACTACCAACATTTGCTGGTTCCCGAGAGTCGATTCAAACTTGTAAAGGGCGAAGAAGCACTGTCGCTCTACACGTTTGGTAGCCACCAAGCGAGACATTACTTTTGCAAACACTGTGGCGTTAAGTCGTTTTACATCCCTCGCTCCAATCCCGACGGCGTCAGTGTCAATGCGCGCTGCCTATCCATGGACACCGTAGAGGTCATCTACGACAAACCCTTTGATGGAAGGAACTGGGAAAAACATGCAGCCTCATTAGCCCACCTTTCGAAAGAAAGTTGATCAATGAATCGAACCCCGGATTACTGGAATACGACTCCGCTCGAACAACTCAACTCTGAGGAATGGGAGTTGTTGTGTGACGGTTGCGGTAAATGTTGTCTCCACAAATTGCAGGATGATGAGACCGATGAGGTGATTTATAGACGTGTTGCTTGCACACTGGTGGATGTCAAGTCAGCCGGCTGCTCAGACTACGAGCGGCGCTTTTCACGTGTGCCAGATTGCATGGATGTCAGTAAAATGACCGCGTCGGAAATGAAGTGGCTACCGTCGAGTTGCGCCTATAGGCTTCGGTCAGCGTCGAAACCCCTGCCCGAATGGCACCCGCTAATCAGTGGTCACGTTTCGACAGTATTCAAAGATCCCCATCGTATTCGCGGTCGCGTTATTTCTGAGACCGAGGTGCCAGAGCAGAATCTTGAGGATTACATCATCCGATGGATTGATGCCTGACTAAGCCTTGGACGTGTCGCTAGGACACCGGTGGGGAGTAATAGCCGAGTAATCTCGGATAGCCGCTCTTTGTTTTTCGACTAAAGCGAGAATCCCACGCATCCCATACCGTGCCATGCCGAATAGCCATGACGTGGCGGGGGATGACCGCAATAAAATGACCGTCTCTTGGAATATCAGGAAGGTAGGCATTTTTGGTGAGAGTCAGCTCCCAACCTTTCCCTGTAAGGTAAAGATAGTGCACCGGCGTCATCACGCCATCCGCTATCGAAGGATATAGACCACCTGTCATTTTTTTCTGAAGATAAGAAAGGTCCTGACGGACATGGTTATACGTATCGCCGGTTATAAGGCATATTGCACGAACAACGCAGTCTGCGCGCCCGCGAAAACCAGCCTCATCTCGTCCCCCGTCGTGCTGTACATACTCCAACACTACACGCGCCCCACCCTGTGTATTTATCTTATTTCGAAATATCATGGTAGCTGGATCAATTTGAGGTCTCGTTGTGACAGTAAATTTTACCGACATTGAACGTGCTCATCGGCGGATAGCACACCTCATTACCAAAACACCTCTTCTAAATTCGCCTCGCTTAGATGAAATCGCAGGTAGGCGCCTGTGGCTTAAAGCAGAGCCCTTACAAATGACAGGGAGCTTTAAATTCCGCGGCGCTTGCAGTGCGATTAGTAACCTATCTGACGAGGCCCGTGGTCGAGGTGTTATCGCTTATTCTTCAGGAAACCATGCGCAGGGAATTGCCTTAGCGGCGAAGATTTTCAAGACTCGCGCCATGATCGTGATGCCGCATGATGCGCCCGCAAACAAAGTTGCCAATACACGTGCTTATGGCGCCGAGATCATTCACTACGAGCGAGGCACCGAAAGTCGAGAAGCGATTGGTGCGGAACTCGCCAGCAAATTCGGCCTAACATTGGTCAAACCTTATGATGATCCGGCGGTTATTGCCGGCCAGGGCACTGTCGGCCTGGAACTCTCGGAGCAAATCGCTGCACAGGGACTCTCGGTCTCTACCATTTTATGCTGTTGCGGTGGTGGGGGTTTGAGTGCGGGAATTGCAACAGCTATGGCAGTGACCAACCCCGATATCACGCTCTTCACTGCTGAACCCGAAGGATTTGATGACACCGCCCGTTCGCTCCGCTCTGGGGAAAGGGTCGCGAACGAGACCGAGCAAGGATCAATCTGCGACGCGATAGTGACCCCGACACCGGGTGAGCTCACCTTCCCCATACTCAAGGCATTAGCAGGTGGTGGGTTCGCCGTCAGCGATCAACAAACGATGCGCGCGATGCGGCATGCCTTCGATACCTTAAAGCTTGTCACCGAGCCTGGTGGAGCGGTCGCCTTGGCAGCCGCCCTTTTCGCGGAGAATCTCCCCGCCTCCGATGATCTCGTTGTGATCATTTCGGGCGGAAACGTTGACGAAGCAATGTTTGCAAAAGCACTCAGTATTGACTGAGAAAATAGCTGCTATTACCCCTGTGGCAAATTACCAAACTCGGTGATCTGCGCGATCTCGCTCGGCGTATCTTCAGCGTAATCAAGCGGTGGGGAGAACCGGTGCGCCGGAGCTTGATGGAGATCGTCATCACGGACATAAGGACAACCGTACTGACGCCATCTTAGCCAGCCCCCTCCGCAGGCGATTTTTCGAGAGGGAGAATACCATGAGCGATGACCGTACCTGGGGCGTAGTTGAGTCTCAGTCAGATGAGGATGCGCTTAGAAATCACATCACCCGTTCCGCGGATGAGTTTCACGGCGATGTCGCAGGACGCGAGATCCATTGGCAGCATCCATCCTGTGGTGCTTGGCTTGCCCGCGACGATGGCAACGGATGGGTAGGCTGGAACTCCCGCGGCGAATCCACGAGCATCGAGGCTGACTGCTGGACGCCCTGGCAGTCCGTCTTAGACGAGTCAGGAGCGCCCTACTATAAGTGGTTTACGGGCGGACAAACCAACGCCTGTTTCAACCTTGTTGATCGTCATCTGCTATTGGGAAGAGCTGACAAGACCGCCATTATTTTTGAGGGCGACCGCTGGGATCCGTCCAAAAATAATGGTCGAGGCGGTCCTGTTACCGAGCAGCATTTCAGCTACCGTCACGTCTTCGAAGAAATCGTTGCACGCATGCAAGTGCTCACCAATTTGGGCTTGTCCAAAGGTGATCGAATCGCCTTCAACCTCCCAAACATTCCCGAGCAGATTTTTTACATGCTGGCGGCACAGCGAATGGGTGTGGTCTACACACCTGTCTTCGGCGGTTTCTCGGCGAAGACACTGTCAGATCGAATCCACGATGCTGGAGCAAAGCTTGTTATTACGGCTGACGGCGGCTACCGAAACGCGGAAGCTGTGGGCTACAAGGGAACCTACGCTGACCCAGCGCTCGATAACTACATCCCGAGAGAGACCGCCCTCGTCACACTGAAAGCGGTACTGGCAACCTACGACCTAGGTGATTTGGCGGACACGCTTTACAGCGACGTCAATGACGCGCTAGCGGGTGAAATTACACTCGAAAGATCAGACGTCATGCGCGAATTCGGCGCCTCATTGGCGAGCCAGAATACGATCGCACCGGAATTGACCGCAGAGCTACGAACGGCGGTGGCGAGACAATTAGCGGACGCGAAGCACAATGTAGAGAACGTCATTGTCGTGGAGTATACCGGCCAGGAAGTGGTCGAACACGCACGAGACAGCTGGTCGAATGATCTTGTTGCCTCTGCGAAGGCGACCATTGCAAAACACCTGGGTGTCCCAGATTTCAAGGCTCTCGATTCC
>JAACDF010000127.1 GCA_009937065.1 Gammaproteobacteria bacterium
ATGAGTGTATCGGCTTACTTGAACCACTCTGGTAGCGTTGACGATCGACGTACAAATCTGCCTGAGGGTGTGAATAGCGTGGACGCGTTCACCACCGTTGATCTTCACCTCAATTACGACGTGAACGAGAATCTTGCGGTGACCGTATCAGCCATCAACGCAGGTGATGAAGAACCACCTATCGCCTACGGCGACCTGATGTACGACGCATACAACCATAATCCATTGGGTCGTATCATCAAGGCGGGCTTCAAGTACAATTTCTAATTTGAAATTAGCGTTCCTTCGAAGCGGGCCATGGCCCGCTTTTTTTTTTGCGAGCGGGTGGTCGCTCTCCTGGTCTTGTTATGGCGTTTAGCGCCGGCTTCTTTCATCATCCGAGAGCACGCAATTTTTCGTTTTTCGTTGACAGGGCCTAGGACTTTTCTATGGCAAATTTCGGTTCAGATAATGCCGCAGGGATTCATCCAAAGATCATCGAATCTATAGCCGCAGCTTCAACAGGGACTGCGCCGGCTTATGGTACGGATAGGCTCACTGAGTCGGTCGAGAATCAGTTGGCAGACATTTTTGAGTGCGAGGTTACTGTTTTGCTTGTTGGCACAGGCACTGCCGCCAATTGCATTGGGCTTGCGACACTCTGCTCCTCTGTTGGAGGTATTTTCGCTCACAGTGAGGCACATATTGTAAACGACGAATCCACGGCGCCTGAGTTGTTCACTGGGGGTGCCCGGCAGTTCACCGTGGGTGGCAGCGACGCTAAGCCTAGCCTTCTTGAGCTTGGGGAGGCGATTGATATGGTTGGGGCTCGGGGCGTTCATTCTGTCCAGCCATCTGTCATCGCGATCTCCAATTTGACGGAATTGGGTGCGCGGCTTTCTGCTATCGAGGTAACTGCCTACGCTGAACTCGCTAAGTCTCGAGGTATGAAGCTTTTTATGGATGGTGCCCGTTTTGCAAATGCGGTCGCATCTGGCGATGAGAGTCCTGCTGAGCTCACCTGGCGGGCTGGTGTCGATGCGCTCAGTTTTGGCGCGACAAAAAACGGCGCCATGGCGGCAGAAGCGCTGATATTTTTTAATCCGGCTGAAGCGACTATTGCTGAATTCCATCGAAAGCGCGGCGGGCATCTTTGGTCAAAGCACCGGTTTTTGGCAGCACAGTTCGAGGCTTACCTCGAAAATGACTTGTGGCTTGAGCTAGCGACCGCCTCAAATGACAGCATGGCTCGGCTCCGGCAAGGCGTCGCCTCATCAAAAAATGCATCCATATTGGCCGGTGGCGATGGCAACGAGTTGTTCATTGGCATGGAGCAAGATATTGCAAAAGAGCTCGAACAACGTGGGCACACATTTTACGCGTGGCCTTCGCTACCTAAGGGATATCGCCTGGTAACGTCCTTCAACACCACCGACGAAGAAATTGACGAATTCGTTGATGACTTAACGTAGTTTTGATGAGCGGTGAGTAGTGCCTCTTTTTACAGGGCTTATACGGCCCGCCATGACTCGCTAATCAGCTCGGTCTTATCAAGCAGAAGCCGCGCTTCAAAAAGCGCATTTTTCTCGACCGGACCGACCCCAGAGGGTGTCCCGGTCATAACAATATCGCCATCCTCGAGCGGGACGAACGAGCGAAGCTCTCGCAAGATGACCGATGGCTCGTAAAGCATTTGTTTCGGGCCACCGCGCTGGCGAAGTTCACCGTTAACGTAGAGCTCTAACTCGAGATCTGTGAGTGAGGGCGGTGCATCGACAAAGTGGCTGAAGACGGCCGAGCCCTCAAAGGCTTTGGCCCTCTCCCAAGGAAGGCCGGCGTCTTTCAGCTGTTTTTGCGTTGCTCGTTTGGTGAGGTCTAGCCCCACTCCCACTCCGGCCACGGTACCATCATGAATGAGCAAGCAAATTTCTCCTTCGAAATGAATTTGCTCACCACGATGGGCTACCAGCTCATTGCTGATACAGACATTGGGTTTCATGAACACGGTCATTTGGTCAGACGGTACACTGCCCATTTCTTCGATGTGTGCGGCATAGTTTTTACCAACACAGACGATTTTGTTGGGAATGACCTCGGTCTTTTGAAACATCACGCTGCGCATGTTGGGCCTAATTCTTTTTCCCAATTGTTAGATAGAGCCCAATAGTACGTTGAGTCTCGCTCGAAGTACTAAACGAAGTAGAGAAATCTCTCTCTAGGAGTCGCCATCAGCGACGTGAGGCAGTAATCTACGGCGACTCTAACAATAAAAGGCAGAAACCCATGCGCGTTATTTTCTTTCTGCTGAGCTTTTTGCTTGCTGGCCAAACGGTGGCGCAAGACAAGCCCAATATGCTGATCATCTGGGGTGATGACATTGGCTTCTGGAATCTCTCTACTAACAATATGGGGATGATGGGCTACGACACGCCGAATATTGATCGGATTGCCGAAGAGGGTGCCAAGTTCACTGACTACTACGGACAGCAAAGCTGCACTGCTGGACGCTCAGCCTTCATTCTTGGCCAGTCACCGATTCGTACAGGCCTGACTAAAGTGGGCTCACCGGGCGCTGACCTCGGCATTCGACCTGAAGACGTTACCTTGGCATCGCTTCTCAAGGACGAAGGTTACGTGACCGCACAATTTGGTAAAAATCACTTGGGTGACAAGGACGAGTTTCTACCCACTAACCATGGTTTCGATGAATTTTTTGGCAACCTCTATCATCTGAACGCGGAGGAAGAGCCGGAGGACCCTGACTACCCCTCTGACAATGAATTGCTCGTTAAGCTCTTTTCACCGCGCGGCGTGATTCACAGCTTCGCAGATGGAGACATCGTCGATACCGGTGCGTTGACTCGTGAGCGAATGAAAACTGTGGATCGTGAATTTAAGTTGGCGGCACTCGATTTCATGACGCGCGCGGTCGACCAAGGCAAGCCTTTCTTCGTTTGGTACAACACGACCCGCATGCATTTCTTTACTCATACCGCTGATGATGAGCATGGACTGTCGGGTCAAGGCTTTTATAACGACGCTATGGTCGGACACGACATGATGGTGGGAGAGCTTCTCGATCACCTTGATGCATTAGGCGTCGCTGACAACACCATTGTGATGTATTCCACGGACAACGGCCCGCACTACAACACATGGCCGGATGCCGCCATCTCACCTTTCCGAAGCGAGAAAAATAGTAACTGGGAAGGTGGCTTCCGCGTTCCCGCAATGGTGCGTTGGCCCGGTCGGATCACAGAAGGGCGGGTCATTAACGAGATCATGTCGCACGAGGATTGGGTGCCGACATTGATGGCTGCTGCCGGACGCCCCAATGTGGTCGCCGAGCTCAAAGCAGGTGTAACTGTTGATGGAAAGCCGTATAAGAATCACCTCGATGGTTACAACTTCCTTCCATTGCTGGAAGGCGAAACCGACCTCGGTCCGCGTAATTCCTTCTTTTACTGGAGCGATGACGGCGTCTTAACCGCTATTCGCACTGGAGACTGGAAGGTCGTTTTTGCTGAGCAGCGTGCAAAAGGGTTTGCTGTATGGAGGGAGCAATTTGATGAACTGCGCATTCCGAAAGTATTCCATTTGCGCCGGGATCCATTCGAGCGAGCCGACGAGCATGCTGATAACTACGAAGACTGGTGGGTGCGTAAAGTACCGCCACGTATTGCTGTCGCGCGCATTGAGCTTCAAAAATTCTTGACTACGTTGGTTCAATTTCCGCCGCGCCAGCGCCCGGCGACGTTTGGCGTTGATCAGATGATGGAGCCGCTGTACAACCAACAAAAAGGGCAGGGCCAGTAAAACGGTAGTCTTATGCGCCCTTCATAACTGAAGTCAAAAAAAAGCCCCAGTCATTTCGAGTGGGGCTTCTTGTTTCAACCAAGGACTCTGCCTTGCGAGCTTTAGGGGCTAATGGTTTCTGACGCAGAGCCGTAGACAACGCCACCATCAACTGCAATTGTCTCGCCAACGACATAGTCTCCACTGCGTGCAGCGAGGTAGATTGCCACCGCGGCCATATCTTCATCACGACCAATACGACCTGATGGTACGCCGTTACCTACCGCATCACCAAAGTCGCGAGCCGCTTTATTCATCTCAGAAGCGAAGGCGCCGGGCGCAATGCCAGTCACGTTGATGCTATCTTTGATTAACCGGGTTGCCATACGTTTGGTGAGCTGAATAACCGCAGCTTTGGAGGCCTGATAGCTGTAGGTTTCCCAAGGATTGATGCGAATGCCGTCGATCGATGCAATGTTGATGACTTTGCCCGGCTGCTCTCTCGATGCCGCCGCCTTGAGTGGCCCATGGAGGGCCTGTGTCAGGAAGAACAGTGATTTCACGTTGAGATCCATAACCTTATCCCACCCGCTCTCGGGGAAGGTTTCGAAGGCCTCGCCCCAAGCGGCGCCCGCATTGTTAACGAGAATATCGAGTGATTTTTCATGTTGAAAATAAGCGTCTGCAAGCATCTGGCAGCCTGCCACCGTACTCACATCTTGAGGTAGGGAGGTGCAGTTTGGGCCAAGCTCTTCGGCAACAGCATCACAGACATCAGCTTTTCGCGATGAGATATAAACCTTTGCGCCTTGGGCAATAAAGCCGGCAGCGATCATTTTACCAATGCCACGTGATCCTCCCGTTACAAGAGCGGTTCTTCCCTCAAGCGAAAAAAGTGTTGATGTATCCATATGCTGAGACTCCTAGTTTGTTTTTTTGCGAGATTGTTTTTCTGATAGGAGCGCTATCTAATCATGTATCGGTGGTTCAGGCATCTATTGAGATCAATCAGAGCTGCGGTATCCAACATTTAGATGGGTGATAAGCATCAGTCCGGCGGTAACGAGACTAAGCAGACTTAGAAGCCAGAGCACGGCGCTTTCGCCTGAGTAAGGTAAAATCCACCCGAGTATCCATGGGCCCAGTGTAGCTCCGGTAATCGCACTTAACAGAATTTTAGCCCCGGTGGTTGTACCCCCGCCGCCAGTATTGAGCATCCATGCGTAGGCATTAGGGAATATCAAACCCATGAAGGCGCCCGTGAAACTGGTGTCTGATAGCGGAACAACGCCGGCCAATACTAGGACCAGCGAACAGAAGATACCCACGAGGCCGAACACGGCGAAACCCAATGTGGAGACCCAGACCGCCAACGCCGCGGCCGTGAGTCGAACAATGACAAACCAGAAAAAAAAGCGCGCCATGTAGGCTGCGGCCATCGTGCTGTCACCTGATTGATCGCTCAATAGTGATGGCATCCAGTAGGTGAGTCCTGCTTCTATGAAAAGAATTGAAAAAGCCGTTATCAGTAACGAGATGATAGGTGCCGCCTGACTTTTTTGAGGCGTTGTAACTGAGCGTTTGGGTAGCCGATCATCAATATTCCATGCGCCTATGCACACAGTGATCGAGGCCAGGGCAATGACAATGAAAAGCTCGCTTCCGGTTACAAGTCCCTGACTGATAAGCCAGGGCGCAGCCACCGCGCCCAAACCATAGGTGGCGTTCAAGACATTGAGTAGCCCACTGTTCTTTTGTGAAAAGTGGGTGACGAATAGCGTATTAAACGACATCGAGAGGCCACCGAAGCCCAGCCCCAGCAATGGCGCTGCGATTAGCTTAAGCAGCCAGTCATCGCCGGTAACTACGAGTATTGACCCAAGACACAGCGACAAACTAGCGAGCGCAATTCGCTTGTTGTTTTTACGCTCCACCCACCCAATAAGGGCTGACCCTGTTACTACGGCAGATCCGAGGCCATGAAGAGCAAAAAAGAGTCCCAAATCTTCCGGGGACTTAGTTAGTTTCGTGCCGAGTTCAGCAACGAACAGGCCGAGTACACCCTGCTCAAGACCAATAAGAACAAAAGCCACGAAGCCAAAAGGAATGATTCGCTGTGTTGGGACGGTCAACATCGACAAAAAATCGTCATAACTGTCATGAAGGGCGGGTACCCTAAAAGAATTCATGTCAGAAAGGTAGCCAAAACGCCTCTAGGAGCAGTGAATAGGGTGACAAGGTAAAGAAAGAGGCTGCTGGGAAAGCCGGCAAATTGGGACTTTGAGGGGAAAACGAGCGGTCCTCAGCAATAATTACATGAGAGTGAAACCTAGGATTTACTTGCGGTGATCAGGTCAGGAGTAATTAGGTGAAAAAGCCATTTAATCTATTGTTTGTCTGTACTCACAATCGATGCAGAAGCGTTCTTGCTGAGGCTATTGCTAATGCAAGTTTTGACGGAGTCTTTCGAGCGTTCAGTGCGGGGAGTCAACCTGCGGGTGAGATTCACCCATTGACGCTTAAGTTCTTAAGCGCTCGTGGAATCCCTACTGAGGGTCTGAGAAGTCAGTCGTGGGACGACTTTACCGATCAGGATTTTGATCTGGTGATCACTGTGTGTGACAGCGCTGCGAGCGAGCCTTGCCCATTATGGATGAGCGACGGACCTCGCGCGCATTGGGGTATGCCTGATCCATCGCGAGCCTCAGGTGATGGGGCAGACACAGAGCGAGCCTTTTTCACTGCGATGGATACGCTCGAATCGCGGTTATCCGCTTTGGAACAACAGTTACTTGAAGATATCCGGATTTGATACCGACGAGGTCACATCGCCGACGAGCGGACTGGTAGCCGCACTCTCAAAACATCGATCAATCATTGCATATCGTTCACGAATACCGTCTCTGAAGGATGGGTGGGTGAAGATGTAGGTGTCTTTAGTCTGCAGTGATTCGATCACCCTTGCTGCGAGCAGATCGGGATCGATGCCATTTTTTACTTCATTGGATAACCCAGTCGCCATTGTCTCTGGATCAAGATCATCATCCGAAAGAACAAGGTCTCTATGGCCATGGTCGTAATCGGCTGGTCTGACGCGATCAGAGAGATAGATTCTTGTACGAACGAAGCCCGGGCACAGCGCTGCCACGTGAATCCCAAACGGTGCGAGCTCTATTGACCAACCTTCGGATAAGCCAGCTACAGCCAGTTTCGTGGCGTTGTAGGCACCGCCATAGGGGAAACCATTCATTCCAGCCATGGAGGCCACGTTGACTATCCAGCCGCCGCCAGCGGCTTTAATGTGAGGCACGACCGACTTCATCCCAAAGACCACGCCCATCAGGTTGACATCAATCGTCCACCGCCAATCTTCCGCCGAGTGATCTTCAATGGGACCGCTGGAGCCCCCTCCGCCGACCCCTGCGTTATTCATTAGCGCATGAATAGCCCCGAATCTGGCGATGGCGGCTTCGGTAATTCTTTTCCAGTCACCTTCGCTACGAGCGTCCGCAGTGAGAGCCAGAACAGGAATGCTTTGTTCGCTGAGGCTTGCTTCAGCCTTGGCCAGGGTGTCCGGGGAAATGTCGGTGATGACCACATTCATACCTTCCCGACCGACTGCTTGAGCGACCGCAAAGCCTATACCCTCGGCACCGCCTGAGACGACGACTGTCTTTCCGGTAAACAGTTCCACTTCAACCTCCAAAGTTTAGTTTATTGTTCGAAAAAAATGATGATACGGAGCGACTCCTCAAGACGCTACTAAGGAAAGGTACTTCACTATCATTATTCGAGATTTAAACGCTCGGTATTGCTACCGAGCGCCGTCACGTTATCCGGTATCCTGTGCTCTAGCGCCCGCTGTATCGAGTCGTCAGAAACCGATCTGCACGTAGCATTGAACAACTCGAGCGCAGTGCTCAATGACAGAAGCGCTTCGCGTTCTGACGAGTAATGCATTGAACGGATTGAATCTCGACTTAGGTTAGTTATCGATTTTTCCCGATAATGTCATGGCGTCCGCTTTCTGCTTAAATACAGGGGCTCGATACACATAACCAATAATGCTTAGTAGGAAAGGAGCAAGTATGTCGCTCACATTGGAATTTCACGAGAATGTTGCTGTTTTAAAACACGATGATGGAAAGCGAAACGTGTTCTCGCCTGATGCGATTCGTGACTTCAATGCGGCGCTTGATGAGGTTGAAGCCAAATCAGCTGCTTTAATGTGGCTGGGTCGGGACGGTTGCTTCTCTGCAGGATTCGATTTGAAAGTCATTTCAAGCGGGGACGCTGACGCGGCGGCATCCATGGTTAAAACTGGCGGTGAGTTGGCGTTTCGAATTTTTACCTTCCCTCACCCCGTCGTTTGCGCTGTAACAGGTCATTGCTTGGCGCTTGGCTCGGTTATGTTGGTTTGCGCCGATAAGCGCATTGGCATTGAGGGTGATTTCAAGTACGGCTTGAATGAAACAGCAATCGATATGGATCTGCCTGCTTTTGGCTACGAGCCTGCCGTCTATCGACTTGCGGAGGCGCATCGGTTTGAGTCCATTGTGGCGGCTCAGATCCACTCTCCAGAATCGGCGATGGCGGCCGGCTTTTTGGACGAAGTTGTGCCCTCAGTTGCACTCGTCGACCGTGCGATGGAACATGCGTCTCGTTTAGGTGCATTACCTCAGCGCGCGTTTGCCGCGAATAAGTTGCTGAGTCGCTCGATTCCAATCGAGCGGATTCGTGCCGCGATGGCTTGAACTGGGCCGTATAGACCAAAAGAGTAAAAAGTATGCTTGCGAAGTTATTAGAGTGGTTCTTAGGGGTATTACCCTTTTTCTTTGGATTGGCTTTTTTGGCTCCACTATCGGTTCAGGTTATGGCAGAGTTCGGAGTCGACGCTATTGGTGGCGTTGATATGTGGACTGTGGCACTCATCATTTTTGGTGCCTGGGGAGGTGTAGCGTCATGGACGGGACGATGGATTTAACGGTTAAAACAGAGCTCGAGCTTCGTGCGATGGAGCGCGAAATTGCGAAACAGCATCTCGATAAATTCCCGTATCTTTCTCTTGCCTGGGGCCTTGGCAATTTAGCGTGTTGGATTGCCGTTTGGGTGCTTTGCCTCAACGGTATGATGCCGCTCTGGCTGGGCTTTATCATTGCGACAGTTAATGTTGCCGCGTCTTACCTTCCATCTCACGAGGCCCAGCATTCCATATTTGCAATGCCTGGCAAACCAAAGCGATGGCTTAACGAGTTAGTTGGCTGGCTGAGCCCCATTCCTTTAGTCATGCCTTTTTCTGTATTGCGTGCAACGCATATGGAGCACCACAAGCATGCGAACAATCCAGAGCTTGACCCAGATTACAGCGAACATTACGACACGATAGGCGGCTTTTTTTGGTCGAGCGTGCAATGGCGCCAACCTAAACCTCGCGGTGGAGAGCATCCTTATGTGCGCTGTTTGAAGCGTATTGGTCGTGAAGATCTTATTCTTCACTCGGTGGCTTATCAGCTCGTTTATATGGGTGTCCTGTGTGGTATGGCACTCAATGGCCTGGCAATTGAGGCCGCGTTGCTTTGGTGGCTGCCAAGAACCGTTGCGGTGTTCTATGTTCAGTTTTATCTATCGTATGCGCCGCATTACCCAGATTGCGGTACCGACCGGTATAACGATACTCAAAGTTTCAAGTCCCGCTTTGGAAACATCTGGTCTTCAGGTATGCAGTACCACGTCATCCACCATTTATATCCTCGTATCCCATTGGTGCGAACGCCCGAGGCCTATCGGCAGATGAAGCCGATCCTCAAGGCTCAGGGTGCGCGAGTCGATGCGATCTAAGGTGGTATAGATCTCCGAATGCTGTAGCACTAATCTTGCGGGACTTTGATCGAGTGGGGGCTTGATGATGTCTTCCAGAGAACTGAGTTTTACAGCGAACGTTGACCGGCAATTTGTTCGAGCGGCCAGTCTACTTGACTTGCCCCCCGGTCTGGCTCATCAAATTCGCACCTGTAATGCGACTTACACTGTCCGATTTCCCGTGCGCCTCCGCGAGAGGATCCATGTCTTTACAGGCTATCGCTCTGTTCACTCGGATCACATTACCCCCGTCAAGGGAGGCATTCGTTACTCACTTGCCGTCAACCAGGACGAGGTCGAGGCTCTTGCCTCTCTGATGAGCTACAAGTGCGCGGTGGTCGATGTTCCATTTGGGGGCTCTAAAGGCGGCCTTTGCATAGACCCCGACGAATACGATGAACAGGAAATAGAGCAGATAACTCGCCGATTCGCCTACGAGCTCATCAAACGAGATTTGATCCATCCGAGCCAAAATGTTCCGGCACCAGATATGGGAACCTCAGCCCGGGAGATGGCCTGGATTGCGGATGAGTACCAGCGACTGCACCCGACCGAGATGGATGCGTTGGCCTGTGTCACGGGGAAGCCCGTCTACAAATCGGGAATTGCCGGCCGAGTGGAAGCGACGGGTAGGGGAATTCAATTTGCCTTGCGCGAGTTTTTCCGTGAGCCACTGGATGTCAAACGTACTTCCCTTGAAGGCGGCCTGGATGGACAGCGCGCGATTGTCCAAGGCCTGGGTAACGTGGGCTTCCATGCGGCAACCTTCCTATCGCTCGAAGATGGTGTGAAGATCATTGGCATTATCGAGCGTGACGGCGCCCTCACGAGCGAAAACGGACTCGATGTCGCTGCGGTCAAAGAGTGGATTAAGTCCACGGGCGGTGTTGAGGGCTTTCCCGATGCAACTTTTATTGCAGAGGGTAACTCGGTGCTGGAGTCCGAGTGTGACATCCTTATTCCTGCGGCACTGGAGGGCGTTATTCATGCCGACAACGCAGCCCGCATCAAAGCAAAGCTGATTATTGAGGCGGCCAACGGGCCCGTTACTGCGGCGGCTGATGAGTTGCTCCGTGCTAATGGTGTGGTTGTCATCCCCGATCTCTATGCGAATGCGGGCGGTGTCACTGTCTCGTACTTTGAGCGGGTAAAAAATCTCTCGCATATCCGCTTTGGTCGAATGGAGCGCCGTGCTCAAGAGGCAACGCAGGTACTTATGCTCACCGAGCTGGAACGATTAAGCACCCTAGTTGGCTCCGATAAGTGGGCGCCCACGGATAACTTCCGAACGAATTACGCGAAGGGTGCTGATGAGTTGGAGCTAGTCCGGTCGGGTCTCGATGACACCATGCGCGACGCGCTTCAGGCTATGCGAGCGCTATGGCATGAGGATGACAAGGTGGATGATCTTCGATTATCGGCTTACATCATCGCAATTCAGAAAATCGCACTCAGTTATCAGTCAAAATCCTTGGGATAACTGAGCACTCCCTGATTTAGACGCAAGTTCAGGCTCAGCTCGTTACTGGCGAACCGAGCGGGTCGCAATTATTCGATATCTGAATCTAAAGCGTCGACTTTAGGATCTCCAAATGTTTTTGCAAAGACCTCACCCGTTGCAATCGCAACGATTGGAAACACCCAAACCAGGCCAATAAGCAGCGGTATCGATCCGATAATAATGAGGAGCAAGGCGACCAGCATGAGCCCGAAATAACGCCACCAATATTGTGTAATGGCCTTTCGTGATGTCTCTAGTGCTTCCCAGGCGCCCATATTTTTTTCAACGATTAAATACGGAGCAAAAGAATAAGCTATCGATAGATAGATACCAGGCAGCACGAGTAAGAAGAAGCCAGCGATAATGAGCACGGCCATCATCACAAACATGACGATAAGAGGTATGGCGTGACTGTACGGTTCCCACAGTGTGCTGACAGGGGTTTCCTTCCCTACCGCGCGTCTAATCCCCAAAAGGCCGAATCCGACACCGAGTGGAAACAGGAGAAGAGTGACGAGTATCTCGACCAATGAGTCGCCAACGTCACCCGCCGTCCCTACAGTGGCCTCCTGAACAAGGGCGATTGCGATCGAAATTGCGGCATAGATGGCAAAGGCGATGACATAGGTCATCTTGAAACCTACTTGTTTTTCGTTTGCGGTTTTAAGAACCTCGCCTATGCTCCATTCAGTGTTTGTAGACATGAACACCCCCAGAAATTAAGTTGTTAGTATGAGCATGGTACGGCGATGACGAAACTTCAAGTTTCTGTTTGGTGGTTTTAATCGGGATCCGTCTTGACCGGATGTTAGAGTGATACCTCTACTGAATCTGGTGTAGATGCGTTCATGAAATACGATTACGACCCAATCCCCCTCGATTATCCCTATGCACCTGAGTCAGAGGAGATGTTGGCGCGCGCTCGAGACTATGTTGAGCTGATCTCGCGTCGCCGATCGGTGCGGCATTTTTCTGATAAGCCCGTGCCACGAGAGGTAATAGAAGCCTGCCTTCAGGCTGCCGGATCGGCACCGTCAGGCGCCAATCATCAGCCTTGGCATTTCGTCTGTGTTAGCGATTCTGATATCAAACGGAAGATTAGAGTTGCCGCAGAGGAAGAGGAGCAGGCTTTTTACGGTGGACGTGCGGGCGATCAGTGGCTTGATGATTTACACGGTCTGGGAACCGATGCCCAAAAACCCTTCTTGGAGACTGCACCGTGGCTGATAGCGATCTTTGCAGAGCGGTATGGTTTTGATGCTTCGGGTGAGAAGCAAAAGAATTACTACGTCCCGGAGTCTGTCGGCATTGCAACCGGGCTTCTGATCAACGCGCTGCATAACATTGGTCTGGCAACGCTGACGCATACCCCTAACCCAATGAAGTTTTTGAGCAAGATTTTGGGTCGCCCCGGTAACGAGCGTCCCATGATGTTATTGGTCGTAGGTCATGCGGCTCCAGATGCCGCAGTGCCTCGGGCTGCGACGGTGAAAAAGCCGCTCGATGAGATTTCTTCGTTTTTTGAATGATCGAATGGCCCGCAACCCGCTCAACAATCGCCTTCATCCGTCAACAGCTGTCGCATTAAGGGGATATGTGCGCGCCCCATAAACATCTGCCCCTCAATAAAAAATGTGGGCGCATCAAACAGCCCGTTCTCCTCGGCTTCACGCTCGATCGAATCGAGATCCACAGTACTGCGCATCCTTGTAAGACCATGGCTCGCCGTGAGCGCCTCTAAAAAAGCCGGGTCATTGATGTCTGTGTGGTCGATCCAGTGGGCAGCAAACAGTCTGCTGACAAACGACGAGGTATCGCCTTCCAGACTTGCTAGCCAACGTAATGCGGCGCTAGTGTCCATTTGGCCGCGGCTAGGGTCAATGTCCAGTCCGCGTAAACGGGCATAGTGCTGCTGTGAGCGACGCTCGGATTCTGCTCGGACACGATGGTGGGTTTGTGTGACTGATTGGCTGGCCACCTGTGTGGGAAGTGCACGCTCTTTACTGCGGTAGGGTTGCCAGCTAATTGGAGTTCTGCAGACAGCCGCCAGTTTGAGAATTGGATTGATAGCGAGGAAACACTCGAGCGACTTAAAGTCGATGTAGGCGGTAATCACGAAATCACCTCATTACATACGTCGGGCGGCGTTCCTTGCTTACCGGTTAGAGCCCAGCGAATGTAAGGCAAGTGCTCGCGCCCAAAAAAAACACCTTCGTCCAAAACATAGGTAGGCACACCGTACATCCCAGCATCGAAGCGATGCGCAAGGATGTGATCGTGCATCGTCTTCCCATCGCCGCTAACGAAGTCATCGAATCCCGTAGGTTCGACACCTGCATCTTCTAGACACCGCTTGACGACATCGATGTGTTCTATGTCGAGCTCTCGACGCCAGAAGGAAGGATAAATTGCCTCTAGGTAATGGGGTATGCGATCGCGGAAATAGAGGTTTACGAACAAAATCCCCATGTTAGCGATGCTTGAATCCCATATCTTTTCGGTGCCCTTTAGCACATAGCCCTGTTTTTCTGCATAACGCCGAGCGTCGCGGTAAGCGTAGCGAATCGCATTCCATATTTTGGGGCTTCTCCCGCTGGACTCGACCACGGCTCCCTGTTCTTTCCGTGCCGAACCCAGATAACTCGGTATGTCGAGAGTGTAGGGACGCCAGTCGAATCTGACCCCGAGCTCACCTTCGAGCGCCAGTGTCGGTTTTACAGAGATAAAGGCGTAGGGGCTTTTGACGTCGAGATAGACAATGAGGGGGCTGTCGCTTTTGAGTACATCCATGTGACGCGTCGCTTATACTTCTTCTGTCCTAGTTTGCCCATCAAAGGCGACTATGCAAGCGCAGATATCCTGCTACTCTGCGTCCTAAGAATAAAGGAGACGTTGACGTGAGCACAGCTGAGCTACTAGACACAACCGCTGACTATCCAAGGCTGTTTGAGCCGTTAAATCTTGGCTTTACCACAATAAAAAACCGCTCAATTATGGGTTCCATGCACACGGGCCTAGAGGAAATGCCTGACGGATTTGAGCGCATGGCAGCGTTCTACGCGGAACGCGCCGCGGGCGGCATCGGTATGATCATTACAGGTGGCATCTCGCCGAACGAAGAGGGCGGTGTTGCGGTTTATGATGAAAATGGTAACCCCGTCTTCGCCGCTTCAAAACTGAATACCGATCGAGAGGCCGACGGCCATAGAATGGTCACTGATGCCGTTCACAGCGCAGATCCGGATGTAAAAATCGTGATGCAGATATTGCACATGGGCCCGCTGGCGCACAATCCGAATCTGGTTGCCCCCTCAAAAATTCGATCCCGTATCAGTAAGTTAACGCCCAATGAATTAGATGCTGAAGGTATTGAAAAACAAATAGCAGACCATGCGAATTGCGCTCGACTGGCCAAAAAGGCTGGATACGATGGCGTTGAGATCATTGGCTCAGCCGGATACCTCCTGTCGACTTTTTTGGTAGAGAAGACCAATCAACGAACCGATGAGTGGGGTGGAAGCTACGAGAACCGTATGCGTTTTCCGCTCGAAGTGGTCCGACGTGTTCGCGCTACCGTGGGTGATGAGTTCATTGTTATCTTCCGCATTGCTGCGATGGACATGCTTCAGGGCGGTATGAGCTGGGACGAGATAGCACTCTTGGCGAGGGAGCTCGAGAAGGCGGGTGCTAGCATTATTTCAACGCACTTTGTCTGGCACGAGGCGAACGTACCAACCATTGCGACTATGGTGCCACGCGCTGCCTTTACAAGCGTAACCGCACGAGTCCGAAAAGAGGTCAGCATTCCTGTGATCACCTCAAATCGGATCAATATGCCTGAGGTGGCTGAAGACGTGTTGGAGAGAGGCGACGCTGACCTCGTATCGATGGCTCGACCCATGTTGGCTGACAGCGAGTTTATGAATAAGGCGGCGACTGGCCGTCGCGATGAGATCAATACCTGTATTGCCTGCAACCAAGCGTGTCTCGATCACACTTTCAGCATGAAGACGACCTCATGCCTTGTGAATCCGCGAGCTTGCCACGAAACGATGCTGAGCTACGAACCAACCATATCACCAAAATCAGTGGCAGTGATTGGCGCAGGGCCTGCGGGTCTCGCGTACTCGACGGTTGCTGCGGAGCGTGGTCATAAGGTCACTTTGTTTGATGCGTCAGATGAAATTGGTGGTCAGTTCAATCTGGCTAAACGTGTGCCCGGTAAGGAAGAGTTTCACGAGACGCTTCGTTATTACAGCAAGATGCTCGATAAGCTCGACGTCGATGTAAGATTGGGTGAGCGCGTCTCCGCGACCGACCTTCAGGGGAAGGGCTTTGATCACGTTGTCGTTGCAACAGGCATTAAGCCAAGAGTCCCCGACATTAAAGGCATCGATCACCCCATGGTGGTGGGTTATATCGATGCCATTATGGGGCGCAAGCCCATTGGCAAAAAGGTCGCAGTGGTAGGCGCAGGCGGTATTGGCTTCGATGTGACCGACCTTATTACTCACGAAGGACCTTCAGCGGCACTCGATATCGACGTGTTTGCGAGAGAGTGGGGCATTGACTTCGAAAACCACCCACGAGGCGGTGTAACGGGCGTCGAGCCCCAGGTTGCTCGGGCAGATCGAGAGGTTTATCTGATTCAGCGTAAGTCCACCCCTGTCGGTCGGGGATTGGGCAAAACAACGGGTTGGACGCATCGGACCACCTTGGGTCGTCGAGGCGTCAACATGGTCAATGGCGTTGATTACCGGTTGATCGATGATGATGGTTTGCACCTGATGATTGAAGACAAGCCCGTTAGTCTCGATGTGGACACCGTGATCATTTGTGCCGGCCAAGAGCCACTTCGTGAGCTTTATGATTCGCTGGATAGTGCTGGGGTCAGTGTTGAGCTGATTGGCGGTGCGTTTGAGGCGGCTGAGCTGGATGCGAAGGCGGCGATTAACCAGGCCAGCTGGTCGGCTGCTAAGCTCTAAGCGGGGTATTTACGTATGGCGTTCTGGTATCTCAATGTGGCGGCGTTCATCGCGGCGGTGGGTGCCGTATTTCACGGCTACATAGGTGGTCGCATTTACCTAGGCCACATCAACGGCAGTGATCTTGAAGACCTCACTAAATCATTGAGTGTTGTCTCGTGGCAGGTGTTCACCATCTGGCTAGCCGTAAGCGCGGGCGTGCTGGTTTGCGTCTCGCTTAACGCGAGTCTGGGACTCATGGCCTATCCCATCATTGCAGTGAACGCGCTGTGCGCGTTGCTTTTTGTTTACCTTGGTTTCACGGGACACGGGCAGTTACTCAAGCTGCCGGGTGCTTACCTCACGGGCGCCACTGCCTTTCTGGCCTACTTGGGTTTGGCTTAGCGCACTTTTACTTGCACCCCTCATGCACTCTGTAAGGCACCCGTAAGGCCTCGACAGCACTTACGGGTGTTTTGCGCTACATATTGTTGAATATTAGTTGTGACACATAGGAGTTGGTGTTCGAACAATCAACCAAGAGTTGCATGCCTGATGCTACGTCAGGATTTTCTTCTAAAAAGCCACCCCAGTTATTTGCCATATAGCCCCGTGCTTCGTAGGAATACCAATGGTTCATTTGCACGAAATCGTATTCCACATCTTCAAAACCGAGGTACGGGAAGAAGTAATGGATACCCCAGCCTTTAAAGCCGGCCTTATCCATTTGCTCTTTGTTTTTCTCGGCTTGGGCATACAGTTGTGGCATTGATGCACCATCCTTGAGTGAGCACTGAGTAAACTGTACTGGCTGTCGCTCGTCACGCTCTTTCTGCGGTATGCGATTATGAATAACGGCCGTGTTGAACATTGCAATGGAGCGATGACAGCTTCCTGCTTCCTCGCTTGGTGCGGTACCCGAGTTTCCTACAGCCCATCCTCCATACCCGTTTACGAAACTGCCCCATTCCTCATACATCGCTGCGCCATCGGGCCAAGTGCCCCACAAAATATAGTCATAGTCGTCAGTCACGCCAGCGTGCATAGGTGTCAAAATTGCCTGCGCATATTTGGTACCCATATCAGTAGAGAATTGTCCGTAAGCATTGCTCTGAGCGACGACGTCGTCCATTGTTTTACCGTCATTTAGCGAGCAGAAGAAAAACTCGCTCCTAGCCTCGTACTCTTGCGCTTGAACGGTAATTGATAGTAATGCTGTTAGAACAAAAACAAGATACTTCATAACCTTCCCTCTTTGTCGGATGAGAACCCAATCAGATTCTTGCTTTGAGTCTAGGAGAGAAATGACTGATTGCCAGAAAATCAATAACTCTGCGCAGATACCAGTAGGCTAAGCAGATTCACTGGCTAAGGTGTGGGAAAGGTTGGTTGTCGTCTCCTTCGTTCCACTTCGGGTATTTGCTCATAACGCTCGTAAACAATCTGCTCTCTAACCAAGCATTGAGCCATTTACGAGTCATTGGGAAGGGCGCGCTTCTCCACCAAGTAGGGTCGACCGCCGCAAACTGCCTGACAAAGGGCATCACGGCGACATCCACTGCGGACAGAGAGTCGCCCCTTAAGTAGCAATGATCAGTCAGTAGTTGCTCAAGCTGATCAAGAAAGCGCTCACCTTGCGCGCGGTACCACTGCTCGGTCTGCTCTGGGAACCTCACCGCGTACTTATAGCGATCAAGCCAATGCTTAAACGTATTATCACAACTATTGATTAGCGGATCTTGCAGGCCCATGCCGCTTAACCAGTGATCTGAATCGTGCTGATCGAGCGCCCACGCCATCACATCGAGACTTTCGTCGATGACACGCCCATTGGTCTCAATAAGAACGGGTACGGTGCCCTTTGATGATACTGCCAGCATGGCCGCGGGTTTATCTTTTAACACCACTTCGCGCAAACCAACCTCAATACCGGCATAGGCGATGGCCATACGAGCTCGCATCGCGTAGGGACAGCGTCGGAATGAGTAAAGCGTTGGCACGGTCGTCATGTCTCGATTGTAGAACCGGACCGCCAATCGTCAAAATTGAATGCAGTGAATTCAGTCAAATGATGCACATCAGTCGCATCATTAGTTGGGTTAGGGCATCATGCCGGGCCTAATTTGGAGGTCGTCATGTCATCTAGTTTTCATCCGCCGGTTCGCACATTAATGGGTCCCGGTCCCTCGGACGTATCGCCGAGGGTCCTTGCCGCCTCCGCGCGCCCCACCATTGGTCACCTCGATCCTTTGTTCGTCGGCCTCATGGATGATGTGAAGAGGCTCCTGCAGTATGCCTTCCAAACGAGTAATGAGCTGACCATACCGCTGTCTGCGCCTGGATCGGCGGGTATGGAAGCCGCTTTCGTCAATCTGCTTGAGTGCGGCGACAAAGTCATTGTTTGCCAGAATGGCGTTTTTGGCGGACGCATGAAGGAGAACGTCGAGCGTTGCGGGGCGACCGCTATCATGGTGATGGATCGCTGGGGCGATCCGGTTGATCCCGAGAAGCTGGAAGCCGCGATTGCAGCGCATCCCGACGCAAAAGTGGTTGCCTTTGTCCATGCTGAGACCTCTACTGGCGTTCGAAGCGATGCGGAGACATTGTGCCGACTAGCAAAAGACGCCGGCATGTTGGTGATCGTCGACGCAGTCACGTCACTGGCAGGCATTGAGCTAAAAGCTGACGAGTGGGGCGCGGATGTAATCTACTCTGGGACTCAAAAGTGCCTGTCTGGGCTGCCTGGTATCTCGCCTATCACCTTTAGTGATACAGCGGTGGACGCCATTCGTGCGCGAACCCAAAAAGTCCAAAGCTGGTTCCTAGATATGAATCTCATCATGGGATACTGGGGCGAGGGGGCGAAACGCTCTTACCATCACACGGCGCCGGTTAATTCTGTTTACGCCATTCATGAAGCACTTCTAATGCTCGAAGAGGAAGGGCTCGAGGCGAGTGTGGCGCGTCACAAGGCCAATCACCTAAAGCTAGCGGCAGGGTTGTCTGAGCTGGGGCTTGAATTGGCTGTTGCTGAAGAGTGGCGGTTACCACAGCTGAACTCAGTATTGATTCCCGAGGGCATGGTTGATGCGACCGTGCGAGGCCGTCTCCTAAACGAGTTCGATCTTGAGGTCGGCGCGGGTCTTGGTGAGCTTGCCGGAAAGCAGTGGCGAATTGGGTTGATGGGCTCCAGCAGTAACGACGTGAACATCAACCGATGTCTCAGGGCATTTGAAGCGGTGCTTCGCTGATAAAATTGGACAGATCAATTTCACCCGGCTTGCCTCTTCTGACCCCATTTTACTAGGGCGTCAGCGGTTTCGCGTGTCGTACTCATGGCGAATTCGACCATGGGTCTCTCTCGCTGGGACAAGTCCGGCGTATGCTCTGTGTTAATTGACCTGCCGTTCTCGACCTTCCCAAAACGGCTCTCTGAGCTCAGTTTTTAGTACTTTACCCGCGCCTGACAACGGCATAGGCCCTCTTCTGAAGGTGAACCCTTTGGGTATCTTGTAGCCCGCAATGCTGGTTCTGCAGTGGGCGATCAGCTCCTCCTCGGTTGCGGTCTGGCTGGGGTGCAAAATAACGATGGCATGCACAGCTTCACCCCATTCATCATGCGGGATTCCAATGACAGAAACGTCCTGAACAGCCGCATGGCTAATGAGCGCGTTTTCGACTTCGGTTGTAAAAACGTTCTCGCCGCCGGTGACTACCATGTCTTTCAGTCTATCGACGATGTACAGGTATCCCTCGTCGTCAAAGATGCCCGCATCCCCCGTGTACACCCAACCGTTTTGCAGTGCTTTTTCGGTTTCTTCTGGCTTGTTCCAGTATCCGAGCATGGTATGAGGCCCTCGGACCACAACCTCTCCGGACTCGCCTATGGCGCAGTCATTTCCTTTCTCATCAAGGACCCGAATATCATTGATGGGCGTTGGACGACCTGCAGACTTGAGAATCTGCCCGCCGCGACGATGATCCTCGGGCGATAGCATAGTCGCTACGGGCGCTAGCTCCGTCTGTCCATAGGCCTGCACCATCCCAATATGTGGCCACAATTCCATGCAGCGTTGAAGTGTTGCTGCGGGCATCGGCGATGCGCCGTAGATTATTTTCTCCATGCTCGAAAAGTCGGCGGTGGCAATATCGGGGTGATCTAGCAACATCTTTATCATGGCCGGGACCAGTAGTGCGTGGGTTATCTTCTCTTCCGCTACTGTCGTCATAACCGAGACAGGATCAAAGCCTTGGAGAACAACATTCTGAGCGGCGGATAGCGTTGCTCCCATACCGCCCGCAAAGTCCGCCATGTGAAACATGGGTGCAACGTGTAGATAACGGCTCTCTCGAGTCATTCCGAACATCGGTAGCGAACCCATGCCACTTGCCCATATGGCTGAGTGCGACTGCATCACACCCTTGGGGAATCCAGTCGTTCCGCCAGTATAAAAAATACCGGCCATATCATGTCCACCCCGTATCGATGGAGGGCAGTGCGAGTGATCATCGATCATCGTCTCTGCGTCGATTGCCCAGTCTGGGCAGCTACCCTCGCCAATGTAGATGCAGAATTCCAAGCAGGCGAGCGCTGACCGGAGCTCTTCGATCTGAGCTGTGAATGCATCATCAAAGAACACGGCTCGTGTGCCCGAGTCGGAAATGGCGTAGTTATTTTCGGCAACGGCCCAGCGGGTGTTCAGAGGAACGACACAAAAGCCTGCCCACGGGACGGCGAATAAAGCTTCGTAGTACTTGGCACAGTTGAGGCTGAGGATCCCCACGCGATCACCTTCCGCGAGGCCGAGGTATTGTAGGCCACATGCTAATGATGCCACCCGCGTTTCAGTATCAGCCCAGGTAACATCAGTGCCTTTGTAGGTGGTGGCTACACCACGTGGGTTCAATCGTGCTGCGCGCTCGATCAGGGATTGAAGGGCGATCATGAATTACGACTCCTAACGACTATTTATTCTTGTGTTAGAGCAAAGCTAGAGAGATGGTATGCCAAGGTCAATGCGATCTCTATATCGGGCAGTGCCAGGCTTGTTGCGGACCTGGCAATCCTCGCATTACTGCCAGGCAAAACGTGGTTGATCGTAGTGAAGCACTCGCGTGTGTCTTCCGAGGATAGCGACCTCTCGGAACTGGTAGAGAAATGCCGCTGTGGGCGCATAGATTTGGTCGACATTTAATTTCATTGAAAGCACGATTCGACCACTTTCTGGTGCTTCATCAAATTGTGGGGCGGACGGGTCCGCTAATTCTGAGAAACTCGCCGTGTGTATCGAGGCTACCTCGTCAGGGTTTGGCTCTAGATGCTGTGACTCTCGGCCAGACCACAATACGATAGGGGTAATGCGATAACCCGACCGCGTAATGTAGTCATCTAACCGACCGATGATTGCGTTGCGAGGCAGAGACAGGTTTATCTCTTCTTTGAGTTCCCGTAAGGCAGCATCCGCCGCCGACTCTCCATTATCCAACCGTCCGCCCGGTAGCGCCCACTGACCACTATGAGCACGCAATTTGCCTGACCTCCGTGTGAGCAACACGGAGGGTCTGCCATGATGTTCTGCAATAACAATGGCTACAGCGGCAGCACGAAGTTCTCCGAGAGGCTGTCTCTCACTATGAAAGCTGACGACGTTTTGGGTGATCGCCAATCGAGTCTGATCATCACAGTTATCGAGTACAGAGGTTTGCATAGTGACTGTGCCTAGCCGGTAGCGCTGTGGCGGTAAAATGTATGAGTGTTAGCTCGTCACCAAAACGGTCTAGCGCACTAACGCCGCAGCTATTTACGACGGTCAACATGCGGGTAATGAGCTCTTGTTCTGCTCATTCACACGATTTTCTGCCAGCTTTGCTGCGACACGATGATCGATCTTTGCCTCTATGGCTTCGGGTGTGGCATTCACGTACTCGCTCTGCGCCGCCGCCCGAGTTTTGCTCGCTAAACGTGCAGGATTTCGCATGTAGTTCTTTTGCAACCAAGCGTTTGGGAACTGTTGCCGCGCAGTGAGCGAATCGGTACCCGATTTCACCCGTTCATCGGGCGTCATCGCCTTATCGAGGGGCTCAAATGTGGATGCGGCGATCGAGTACGTTGCATTGCAGAGTGAGAGGAGAACAAAAGCCTGAGTAAAGACCACTCGCACTGATCGCAGGGTAGCGCTAGGCACTGGTAATTTGAGACCGAAGAACATCCTTGGAAAAATTCTCTTGCGCAACACGTTGATTCCCTGACTGTGGCTATACTGACACAAAACGCCATGGTTCCGTGTGGCTTGCAAGGTCAGTCGCTGGGTGACGAGGATCTGAGTATGCCGTCTTAGCCTAGGGGAAGTGCGATGGCTGAGAAGCAGGAGAGTCGTCTTATATTATCGATGGGAGAAGGAACAGTGCTGAAGATTATAAAGTGCAGCGCCGACAAGCGCTGGCTTGCCAGCGTCGGTTGCATCTTTGCAACTGTCTTATATGTCAGCGCCTCCCTTGCAGATACGCAGGAGGGCTGTCCCGAGTCAGACCTGCTGCTAATTGATGCCAACATTTACACGGGTGGCGACGACAATACGTCACATGAGGCTCTGGCAATAAAGGATGGAGTGTTTTCCTTCATTGGGTCAAATGATGCTGCATCGCAATGGGTCTGCGGAGCAAGGCAGGTTGTGAGTCTTGACGGTAGTACCGTGTTTCCTGGTTTTACTGATAGCCATCAGCATTTAGAGGGTATTGGGCGTCGTACGAAAACGCTGAGTTTATTTGGCACCAACACGCTTGAGCAGACAGTGACTGAGATAGAAGGGTGGGCTGCTCAGATCCCTGCCGGTCAGTGGGTCTTGGGTCGAGGCTGGATTGAACGGGAGTGGGTGGGCGAGCGGCGATTCCTCACGCGCTGGGATGTCGATCCTTTCACTGAGAGCAAGCCATTGTTTATGCCAAGAGCCGACGGTGTGTCTGCATTGGTCAATTCTAAAGCGCTGATGCTGGCGGGCATCACTCGGGAAACACCGGATCCAGCGGGTGGGCGCTTTGATCGTAACAACGAGGGCGAGCTCACAGGCTACGTTTTGGGTAATGCGATGGAGCCCTTTCGCAGCCTAATACCTGCGGACACTGACGCGTACGTTAAAGACAATTTACGCCGTGGTATGGCGGTTAACGCTGCGCTGGGCTGGACGTCCACGCACGACGCAGGCATGTCCTGGCGTGAGCTACGACTATTACAGGAGCTTCGTTATGAAGGCGCCATGGCACACAGAGTCTATGTGGCCGTGCCGATCGCTCAAGCAGGCCCGCTTCTTGAGCAGGGCGCTGAACACAGCGATGACGGGTTGATCGATCTGGGTGGAGTAAAGGTCTTTATTGATGGCACTTTAGGTTCACGGGGCGCAGCTTTACTCGAGCCGTATGCCGACGCAAATCACAACGGCTTTATGAACCGAACGACCAAGGCGGAACTGATGCCCGTCTTGGAGGGGGCTCTTCGCAACGGCCTGCAAATTTTGACTCATGTGATTGGCGATCGCGCTGTGAGCGTCACGCTGGACTGGTACCAAGAAGCTTGGGATGCTTTGCCGCGCAGTGACTGGCAGCGAGAGGATCTGCGTTGGCGCTTAGAACATGCTCAAATCATCCCCGTCAAAGATCAGGAGCGGCTTCAAGACATGAATGTGATTGCTTCTATGCAGCCGAGTCACGCCATTGGAGATCTGAACTTTGCGCCTGCACGCTTGGGTCTTGAGCGCTTGCAGTATGCATATCCGTGGCAGCCACTGCTTGATCGCGGCGTAAAGATTGTCGCTGGGTCTGATGCTCCGGTGGAGGCGGGCGATCCAAGAATTGAGTTCTACGCAGCGATTACACGCCAACGCTTGGACGGGACGTCGGGAGCAGGTTGGCACCCCGAGTATGCCGTATCGCGCGAAGATGCCTTGCGAATGTTCACACTTTGGCCTGCGTACAGTACTTTTCAAGAAGATAGGCGAGGATCCATCAGCGTGGGGAAGCAGGCGGATCTATCGATATTTGATACAGACTTTCTTCGTGCCGAGCCAGCGGCAATCTTGAATGCAAAGACAGTGATGACCGTGGTGAATGGTCGCATTGCCTACGTCGCCGATCGTTCAACCGCTACGTCCGATTAAGCGACTGGCATTCTTGAGCGGCAAGCCGGTTACGGATCAGAGTCGGCTAACGTCAATGTCAGCAGGATCTCTTCTCCTCGAAAGCCGATGATGTCGCCACTGAGCATCTTTCGACGCCGCCGCGTTTCCACGTCGCCATTGACCGTCACCTGACCATCACCGATGAGGAGTTTAGCCTCGCCGCCTGTGGTCGTCAGACCCTCGAACTTGAGAATTTTATAGAGTTCTACGGGCTCTTTGTTGATCTTAACTTTGTGCATTTCATTATCCGGTCAGCGTGTTCAGGATCAGCCTGAGCGCAGTCACGTTAACAGGTGTCGCCGTGATTTGTGACTCTAGGATGGATCGGGCAGGTGCATCTTGTTCCCTATGAAGCCCGGAGATGAATCATATGAGCAGTAAAATGGTGGGCCCAGTAGGGTGAGGCCGGGGTTTGGACGAGCATCGCTCGTCGCCGGACGAACGCCCGAGCGTCCCGTGAGGGCTGGAAT
>JAACDF010000128.1 GCA_009937065.1 Gammaproteobacteria bacterium
GAAGGTCATCGACGAGAATGATTTCATGCGCATCTTAGCGGAGGCAAAGATATGAGTTTCATTGGAAGACCAGCGCTAGTCGTCATTTTTGC
The DNA here is from genome assembly GCA_009937065.1 of Gammaproteobacteria bacterium. Taxonomy (GTDB): domain Bacteria; phylum Pseudomonadota; class Gammaproteobacteria; order Pseudomonadales; family Halieaceae; genus Luminiphilus. The sequence continues at coordinate 93 of JAACDF010000128.1, forward strand.
TTTGATGATTGGCGGATGCACGACCTCGCCTCCCGACAAATTGGATAATATCTGCGATATTTTCCGAGAGAAGGACGGCTGGTACGGCGATGCCAAAGATGCCAAGCAACGGTGGGGTGCGCCCATCTCAATCATGATGGCCTTCATGCATCAGGAATCACGCTTTGTCGCTGGCGCTAAACCACCGAGAACGAAAATTTGGGGAGTTATCCCGGGACCGCGCGCAAGCGATGCCTACGGTTACTCTCAAGCAAAGAATGACACCTGGGATTGGTACAAGCGAAAATCTGGAAATCACGGAGCTGACCGCGACAAGTTCGAGGACGCTATTGATTTCGTCGGTTGGTATAATCACACCACGAATCAGATCAACGGTATTGCTAAAGACGACGCCTTTAGGCTTTATCTGAACTATCACGAGGGTCACGGTGGCTATAAGCGGGGAACCTACCGATCGAAACCGTGGTTAGTTGAGGTGGCAAAGAAAGTCGATCGGCGGGCATCAACGTATAACCGACAACTGGCTTCCTGCCAGAGCGAGTTCAAAAAGAACGGATGGTTTGATTGGTTTTAATCACCGTCACTTTAATGTCACGTAAATGTCATTAAATTTTATTGTCATTTTAGTGTCATTGAACGATGACGACGTGAAGGATGGATCTCGATGGTGTCGAAAAAAGTACTGATTGTTGATGACGAATTCTCGATTAGGGATATGTTGCGCATGGCGCTTGAAATTGCCGATTTTGAATGTCTCGAAGCGGAAAATATTCAAGATGCCCATCGTCTCATCGTGGATGAGCGGCCAGCGATCGTTTTACTCGATTGGATGCTACCCGGTGGCAGCGGCCTCGAACTTCTGCGCCGACTCAAGCGCAACGATACCACGGCTGAAATACCGGTAATCATGTTAACGGCTAAGGTTGCCGAAGATAATGTAATACAGGGCCTCGACGCGGGAGCCGATGACTATGTCACTAAGCCGTTTGCGCCGCGTGAACTGATTGCCCGGATTAAGGCTTTGCTCCGTAGAAGCGTTGGTGGCGAGCAACGTGATCGTCTGGAAGTTGGGAAGTTGGTGCTCGATATTGATAGTCGTCGGATTTTTGTAGCCAATTCGCCGATCGAGATGGGTCCCACGGAATTTAACTTACTTCAGTTCTTTATGTCCCACCCTGAACGAGCGTACACGCGCAATCAGTTACTCGATCACGTTTGGGGTGCCAATGTGTATGTCGAGGAGCGTACAGTTGACGTGCACATCAGGCGTCTGAGAAAGGCGCTTGAGGGCGGTATTCACGACTACAGTAATCTCATTCAGACCGTCAGAGGCACAGGCTACCGTTTTTCGGCTAAGGTTGTGGTCTCCGAGTGACTTTTCTGAGGCATTGGTGGCTAGCACTCTTTCGTGTGGTTGCCATCCTAGTTCTTGGCGCAACCTTGGGCTTTTACTTTGGAAATATTGTTAGCGGCCTGCTTATATCGTTGATGGTTGTGCTTCTCTACTGGAGCTATCAGATGTTTCGGGTCGAGCAGTGGCTATCCGAGGTTACTGAGGAGCCCCCGCAGGCGGCCGGTGTTTGGGGTCTGTTGTTCGATTACATTCACCGTCTACAAAGCCAGAGCGCTGAAGCACAGGGGCGTCTCGAGTCCTCACTGCATTATTTGCAGGATTCACTCAAATCTATGCGTGATGCTGCGATCATTACCGATCCGTGGGGCAACATCGCGTGGATGAATGACTCGGCAGGTAGTCTGCTGGGGATTAGTCTGGATAAGGATGAGGGTAGGCCTCTTGTCAGTAAGATGCGCCTACCCAACTTCTCGGATTACTTGGCAGTTGGCGATTACAAGGCGCCGCTTCGTATCCCACCTTCTACTGAACAAAAGCGATGCCTACAAGTAGAGGTATCTAGTTTTGGTGGCGGTGACAAGCTGATCTTCATCAAGGACATCACCGAGCAATACAAACTTGAAATGATGCGCCGTGACTTTGTGGGTAACGTCTCGCACGAACTGCGAACGCCTTTGACAGTGATCAAAGGCTATGTTGAAAACCTTCAATCGCTCGAATCGGTCCTAGTGTCTAAGATTCAGCGTCCATTGGTACAAATGGATATGCAAGTGGTTCGCATGGAGGTGCTCCTCAAAGATCTCTTATGGTTATCTCGAATTGAGACCATCGAGGGAGCGGACAAAACGCTTCCCATTGACATGACCGATCTGGTGGTTGAAATCATTGAAGATCTCAGGACCGCCTACCCGGAACGCAAAATCGAGACCTATCTCGAGCACAAAGATGTGATCCTCGGAGATGCGACAGAACTTCATAGTGCGGTGAGTAATTTGGTTGTGAATGCGCTCAAATATAGTGGTGATGACGACCGCGTTACCGTGGAGTGGAAGCTCGACGCGGGTTATCCAACCTTGACCGTACGAGATGAGGGGGAGGGCATCAAGCCGCAGCATATCCCGCGGCTTACCGAGCGCTTCTACCGAGTAGACAAGAGCCGAAGTCAGGCTACTGGTGGGACGGGCCTTGGCCTTGCCATCGTGAAGCACGTTGCCGTCAGCCATAATGCTGAGCTACTGATAGACAGTGTCTATGGCCAAGGATCGACATTCTCGATGGTCTTCAAGCCTCACAAGGCTGCAGGGGTTACGGCCACTGACTAATCCACTCGCAAGATGTGGCTTGGAGCGGGGTGGAGTTGATGTTTGAATTGGCGCTTCAAGTTGAGGTCGTTTTTATTGCATTCTAAAACCCCTTCGGGGCCTTATTTTCCCCACTGACAAGCGGTACAGATACCGAGTCATTGTGCCATGCACTTTTTAGATATACTTGCGTCGCACCGTACCTGTTGCTGACACCGGTCGGTGCCAGCCATACACTGTTATTTTCTATCGGGGTCATACATGCACCGCCTTTGGTCCGACACGCTGCAAGGTCTCTCGCCATACACGCCAGGTGAGCAGGCGCAGGACAGCAAGGTCATCAAGCTAAATACCAATGAGCATGCTCTGCCGCCCTCCGCAAAGGCTGTCTCTGCCGGTCAGCGGCTGGAAGTAGAGCGATTAAGGCGATACCCGGATCCCGCATCGAGGCTTCTTTCCGAGGCGATTGCAGAGGCGAATGACGTGTCTCCGGATCAGGTGCTCGTGACTAATGGCTCGGATGAGATTTTAGCCTTCGCATGGACTGCATTCCTATCCGACGCCGATAAAGTCCCCGTTGTGCCTGCCATGACCTACACGTTCTATCCCGTCTGGGCCAAGTTACTTGGGCAGGGGCTGAAAAAAGCACCC
>JAACDF010000129.1 GCA_009937065.1 Gammaproteobacteria bacterium
AGCGGGCTTTGAGCTACCGCTGGTGGCTTATCCGCTTCAGGCCATGGTGACCTTGCCCGTAAAACCGTTTTTAACACCACTAGTGAGCTCATCCGCCCTCCATTGCTATGTCCAACAGACGAGCCGCGGCGAGATTGTCATTGGTGGTGGCTCTGACCCCTATCCGCTCTATAACAGTCGAGCGTCATTGCCGTTGAAAGAAAGTCTCATATCCAGTGCAGTCGAAATGTTCCCATTTTTGAGCGAGATGCGGTTGCTCAGACAATGGGCGGGTATTACTGACATGACTAGCGACTACAGCCCCATAATGGGGTTAAGTCCAGTGGACAACTACTACCTCGATGCTGGCTGGGGTACCTGGGGCTTTAAGGCGACACCTATTTGCGGCAAGACGATGGCGGAGTTGGTCGCCTCTGGTGGGAAGGTACCCGAGCTCATTCAGCCATTTGAGCTGGCCCGATTTGACCGCTTCGAGCAAGTCAACGAAATGGGCGCTACGGCGGCAAGTCACTGAGGTAGTTTATGAAAATCATGATCTGCCCACTCAACGGGCCACGCAATATCAGCGAGTTTGTCTACGGCGGTCAGGTTAAGGCCATGCCGGATCCGCAAAGCGTCTCGGATGTTGAGTGGGCTAAATACGTTTTTTACGAAAAAAACGATATTGGGGTTGTGCATGAATGGTGGCTTCACAGCCCCAGTAGCTATTGGTTCATAGCCGAGCGCCACAACGCGTCGGATGAGATCATACGCACCTATCCCGCCGATGAGCTGTTTCAGCACCGTATCGAATTCACCTCCAATGAGGGAGAGACATGAAACGGCTCAAGAATGCGCATTTTGGTCTGTGGATCGACAGTTCACAGACCAAGCAGTTCACCTTCGAGGGCAAGCCAGTGCAGGGCTTGGAGGGAGACAGTGTTGCCTCAGCGCTGTTGGCGAACGATCAATGGTTGCAATCGAGGTCTTTTAAATACCACCGTCCAAGAGGGCCATTGACCCTCTGTGGCTATGACGCCAACACACTGGTACAAACACCGATAACACCCAACCTACTAGCTGATCGGCTACCGGCTGAAGATCACCTTGCAGTGACCGCTCAAAATTACACGGGCAGTCTGTATTTTGATCTTTCTCGATTACTCGACTGGTTCGGCCGCTTTCTACCCGTTGGGTTCTACTACAAGGCCTTTTTTAAGCCACGCGGAATTTGGTCATGGTGGGAACCCATTGTGAGGAAGGCAGCGGGTCTCGGTACGAGCAACCTCTCGGTCAAAGCTCCCTACAACGACAAGACATACACTTTTGCCGACGTTGCCGTCATTGGCGCGGGACCTGCCGGGTTAAATGCAGCCTTGCTCGCCGCGACTGCAGGTGCTCAGGTGACGCTCATTGAACAGGAACCGCATCTGGGTGGCTCGATGAATTATCACGCCTTTGATGGAGATTTCGGGTCAACAAAACGGGAAAGAGACGCCCTAGTTGCCGCCGTCGAGGCTCACCACAATATTCATGTACTGCGCTCATCAACTTGCAACGCCTGGTTTGGTGACCACTATTTACCGATCGTTCAAAAATCACGCTTAATCAAACTTCGGGCGAAACAGACCATTCTCACCACCGGTTCAAGTGAGCAACACGTTGTTTTTAGAAACAATGATTTGCCTGGCGTGGTCATGTGTAGTGCGCTGGATCGCTTGATGCGCCTTTACGGTACGGTGCCTTCAGCGCCCGTTGTTGTATTAGCGGGCAACGACCTCGCGTATCAAACAGCGTTCAGCAGTCAGGACGCGGGCGCCAACGTCGAGGGGATCGTCGATCTTCGCCTACACGGCCACAATACTGACCTTGTTGCTGAGGCTAAGCGCCGAAATATCCCCCTTTATCAAGGCTGCGGCGTCTATGAAGCGAAGACAGGATGGTTCAATCACAGATTGTCACAGGTTGATGTGTATCAACTGGACAAGACAGGTGACGCCACAGAAAAACTCGCCAGTCTTGACTGCGGTATTCTCGCTATGTCCGCGGGCTTCATGCCGTCTTATCAGTTGGCATGCCAAGCCGGAGCTGTCTTAAGCTATGACGACACCACCTCCCAATTCCAGCTATCCAACTTACCAAAAGGGATGCACCTTGCTGGAAGTGTCAACAGCGTTTTCTCACTGAATTTGGTGGCGGCCGACGGTAGAAATGCCGCGCGTCAGGCCCTGAAAAACCTAGGTCTCGAGCCAGCAAGTGACAACTCCGAAAGTGAGGACGTCAACTGTACCCAACAGGTCAATCATCAATGGCCCTTCCTAAAGCACCCCAAAGGTCGGGAGTTTGTGGACTTTGACGAAGACCTACAAATCAAAGATATCGTGAATGCCACGCGCATGGGCTATCGCGACATCCAGCTCGTAAAGCGTTTCTCTACTGTGGGTATGGGTCCGTCTCAAGGACGTCACTCTGCGCTCCCAACCGCTCGTTTAGTGGCTAAAACAACCAATCGCACGGTGCACGAGACCGGTGTCACTACGGCACGCCCCCCACTAATGCCGGAGCCACTCGGGTTGCTTGCGGGTAGACGTTTTCATCCCCTAAGACGAACCCCACTTCATCACCGACACCTGGCGTTAGGTGCTCAAATGATGCCAACAGGGAGTTGGCAGCGGCCGGCGTACTACGGAGACCCGCCACAGCGAGCAGCATGTATCCAGACTGAAGTCACTGCGGTGCGAAAAGGCGCGGGGATCATTGATGTCAGCACCCTCGGTGGCATTGAACTTCGCGGTCCGGATGCCGCGGAGTTCATGAACAGGCTGTATACCTTTGGCTTCGTAAAACAACCCATAGGGAAAACACGCTACGCCGTGCTTACGAATGAGCAGGGGGTTGTGGCTGACGATGGAGTCGCCGCTCGACTAGGGGAGCATCACTACTACGTTACGGCTACCACAAGCGGTGTTGATCAAGTCTATCGCGACATGCTCCGCTGGTCTGTCCAGTGGCGTCTGGATCTCGATATTGCCAACGTCACCAGCGCTTTCAGCGCCGTTAATGTGGCAGGTCCGCTGTCACGACAGGTTCTGGAGCGCGCAGGTTGCAGTGTCGACCTCAGTTCAGACAGCTTTCCCTATCTCGCCTATCGAGAGGCTATGGTTGCCGGAATCCCCGCACGCATGATGCGGGTCGGTTTCGTAGGGGAGCTGGCCTATGAGTTACATGTGCCCTCGCCGCTAATTGGTGACCTGTGGGATCGCCTGCTTATTGCTGGAGAAGACATAGAAATTCGTCCCTTCGGTGTCGAGGCTCAACGCCTGTTGCGACTCGAAAAAGGTCACATCATTGTGGGGCAAGACACGGACGGCATGACACAGCCCAATGAAGTATCACTGGGCTGGGCTATAGCGAGGAAGAAGCCCTTTTTCGTGGGATCAAAGAGTGTCGATATCCTCTCCAAGAGCCCTCTGGAAAGGCAGCTCGTTGGTTTTGAACTAGACGCCTCGAGTTCCCAACCCAAGGAGGGTCATCTTGTTATCCGCGCGGGGGATATTGTCGGTTCCGTGACCTCCTGCGAATACTCCCCAACGTTAAATAAAATCATTGGGCTCGCCTATGTTCATCCTCAGGATTCAACCCCGGGTAAAACCATCGTTATCCGGACCGATGGCGCGGTGCATGTCGACGCCCGCGTCGCGAGTATGCCGTTCTATGATCCGGATAACGCGAGGCAAGCCTTATGAGCACGAACCTAAATATGGTTTTTGAATCGCCGCTGGCCGGAGTCCACCATAACGGACACATTTCAATTCAGGACTACACAAAAAAACATCGCTGGGGCTTACGTGGTAAGGGCGCCGCTGAGGCACTACGAACCCAAGGTTGGGATCTTCCGGAGCAACCTAATCGCTTGGTTTCCTCAAACAATGAAACCCTTGTCATGGCGCTGAGTCAGCGCGAGTTTTGGTTACTCGATCCGGAGAATGACGCTCTAGCAGTCGCAATGGATGAAGATTTCATCACCGACGCCTATCCCCTTTTCTGTCAGGACAGTCATGCGTGGCTCGTACTGAAAGGCCATCAAACGTCAGCGCTAATGGCGAAACTCTGTGGCGTTGATCTCAGACCAGAAACTTTCAAGATCGGCGATGTTGCGCAAACCCAAATGGCGCTTATCAATTGCATTATTGCGCGGCACGACCTCGCGGGAGACGACGTCTTCTCACTCTTTGTCGACCAATCCTTCGCGGAATATGCACTTGAAGCGCTTCTGGACGCGCGACAGGAATTTCTTTAAGCGGCGTTAGTACGGCTCGTTTTTCACCTAACCGACCAAAAAGTTAACTAGCCGGTAGATAGGTCGGCTATTTGGGTAAGTAAAGCTTCAGGCACATCTATGCCCTCCTCTTCGTGAACTCGCCTTAACTCAGCGCGACGCTCCCCCGGTATCCTTACCTCGTTATCGCGAGTCAACTCACTGAACATTGACTCTAGGTGCTGCACGAACCCTTCGCTAAAGAACGATGGATCCATTGCAATAATTGTTTGACCGACATTGGGTGGACCACCTTCGGTTGTTGCAAACATGGATGCTTCATAGGAGCAATTGCTCCCCGTGAGAACACCGCCCAGCACATCCACCATGAGCCCCAACCCAAAGCCCTTAGGACCACCCATGGGTAACTGAGCACCTTTAAGTCCCGCGGCAGGGTCCGTCGTGGGGTTGCCGTCGGCGTCAATTGCATGACCTGGGTCTATCTCTCGCCCTTCAGCCGCTGCTTTCACCAAATTGACACGCGCAGTCGATGCCGTCGCCATATCAACAACCAATGGCTCGTCGGTGGCTCTTGGTGCGCCAAACGCAAACGGATTGGTACCAAAAAATGGAACCTTCCCACCGTGGGCAGCAACAGCCTTAGAGCTGTTAGCAAACATCAACGACACTAGCCCTTGTTTTGCGAGCCGGCGAACAAACCAACCCAATACCCCTGCAGATGACGACTGATGTATCGACATCAATCCAACACCTTGCTCTCGTGCAGTCTCAATAAGCCTGGCTTCACCCATCAGATAAGCGTGATGACAAAAGCCAAAATCGGCGTCTATCACCGTACTAGCAGCTGATGTTTTAACGACCTTTGGAGATGCATGAGGGTTCACCTTTCCCACCTTAAGGTGCTTCAGATACAGGTGCATATAACCTAGACCCACATTTCGAATGCCTTCCGCCTCTGCATCGGCAATTTCAGCCGCCACGATATCCGCCTGTTCTGGGCTTGCACCGACATTAAGTAACGCGTCTCTGCAGACAGTCTCTATCTCCGATACGGTCATGATTGGCATGGCTAAATCCTTGCGAGGGGGTTCGCGTGTCACATTAGATGGACTCGATCTATCGAGCAAGCATACGACCGCATCAAGTCCAGATTAAGCACTCAATAAGCGGGGTTGCACAGCAAAGTAGACTTGAAAAAGAAAAGCTCTGGAGTATCATACGCCCCTTCGCGCCCGTAGCTCAGCTGGATAGAGTACCTGACTACGAATCAGGCGGTCGTACGTTCGAATCGTACCGGGCGCGCCACATACGAAAGAGCCTCATCCAGCGGATGGGGCTTTTTTGTATCTGGCCAGTTCAGTCGAGGCGACGTACCCGTTAGATTAGCTGCACAGCAGCGAAACCCGTGGTGTAAAGCACCGAGCCCGGAGGTTAAAAACGCCAGAGGCAATGGCGTTTTTAGGGATACGAACCTTGCCGCGGTAACGAGCCTTTGGGACCGTCTGTTTGGAACGCTGTACATTCCTGAGAAAGATGAATACACACCATGGGGATTAGGTCCTGAAACACAAGATCAGTATCGAACCTTTTGGCAGAACACCACAGGACCATTTAAAGATTGGTTCGCAATGCTCAAAGGGAAGTCCATTCAGTCTCACAATCCGTTGACTGGCGGCGCCATGCGGGCGGACGCAGAGGCTAACCGCAGTTAATCATCGAGTACCGAACGCGAGTAGGATTCCCATCAGTACAAAGGTCCACAAACCTAGAAAGCCGTAAGCGGGTAGCCAGTCTCTTGTAAAACCGGCGCTTCGATAAAAGGTGGGGCTCCACATGAGATCGATAAGGTCTTCTTCCGATGCCGCTTTACCACTGGTCATCAGCCCAACAGCCATCGTGGCTACCAACCCGATAACGTTCCACCATAGCCACGAAACAGAGGGCATCGCTGCCCATAAGAACGCATTGACGGCAAGGCCGCTAAAGAAGCCAATTCGGGCACCGCGTCCAGTGGCCGTTTTCGTCATCAACCCCAAGAGGAAGACGCCGAGAATGGGGCCGTTAATCAGCGAACCTACCTTGTTAACGGCCACTATCACCGTCGATGCGATATCGTCGACAAAGAACGCAGTCACTAGCGCGAACACCCCCCAAAAAACGGTAAGTGCCCTGCCCCACCAAAGCTCCTGGGCTGGTGTGGCAATCCGCGCCTTCATTGCTGGTTTCACAAAGTCCTTCAAGGTGGTCGCAGACAGACTGTTAATGACCGAATCTAGCGATGACATCGCCGCAGCAAGCAGAGCAACCACCGCCAAACCAACCACTCCCACCGGCAACTCTCGCGAGAACAGGACGGGAAGCGCCATATTGTAGTTTGGCGAATCATTGATTACGGGAAGAGAAGACAGGAAGTCGTTATGTGAACTGGCGTATGCCGCAAGTCCTGCTCCTATAAGGCAGTACAACAAAACCAAGGGAAAACGCAAAATTCCGTTAATCAGCAATATTTTCTGGTTGTCATCCTGAGTTGCCGCACACAGTTGTCGCTGCACCTGACTCTGATCGCAACCGTAGTAGGCAACGTAGAGGAAAAATCCTCCAATCAGCATCGGTAAGAAAGCAAAATCATGGCCATCACCCAGACCGTGATGTCGGAAGGACAGAGCCGCAGTGCGCTCGGCTGGGATCTGCGCGAGCATCGACTCAAGCCCCCCAGCTGAGGCAATCAACAAATACGCGAGATAACCAAGGACGCTTGTCAAAATGACCATTTGAATAACATCGCTAGCGATCACTGCGCGTATGCCACCCAGTACGTCGTAGATGATCGTGATGGCACCGAATAAGACAACCGATTGAGCGAAAGACAGCCCAGTGGTGATGGCAATCATGCTTGCCACGCCATAAACCGTGATACCGGCGACGGCCGCCCGAGACAGCTGAAACATGCCACTGATGAGCAACTGCGTTCTCTGGTCGAAACGCCGACCCAAATACAAGTACACCGATACCAGACGCTGTCGGTGGAACACGGGAATCAAAAACACTGCGATAAAAATCATCGCTAACGGCAGCGCCAGCTCGTACTGCAACCAAACGAGTCCACCGCCGACGACAAAGGCTACAAATGCCGGCGCGCCAAGAATACTGTTAGTCGAGCACTGAGTAGCCATGACAGAGAGCGCTATGCTGATCGGACCACTACTGTTACTGGCGACAAAGTAATCTTCTGCGGTCTCCTGACGTCGCGACAGATACAGACTCATTGTCACCAAACCCGCGAGATAAATCGTAACGACGGACCAATCAAGTGTTGTCAGCATGCGACGCCCTCCACGCCCTTTCTCCCTAGGTGATAACCAAAACAAGCGCCCTAGACCAAGTCAAACGACGCGCCGCTGGGTGGAAGCAGTAGCACTTCTGTCCTAACCATACACCATCGCGACTGGGGTTAATTTAAGGTCGAAAACGGCCGCTCAGTGTGATACCTACTAAGCAACAAAAAATTTATCACAACGGTTTAATTCGTATGCGCAACGCTCGCTTTGCTCGCTCCCCACTCATAAAACAAGCATTCGTTTTCACCAGCTTACTCGCGGCATCTCATCTGACGTTATCGGAAGAGACTGAGACACCGTCCTGGGACGTCTCGGCCCCGAGCTATTCAGCTGAGGCCCAAGAGATCGACCTAGACCTGACTGAGGGTACCTGGATGAATCTCGATGTCTCACCCGATGGGCAGCACATTGCCTTTGATCTTTTGGGGGACATTTATCAATTACCCATTTCGGGTGGCGAAGCGACACCACTACTGAGCGGTCACGCATGGGAAATACAGCCGCAATACAGCCCCGACGGCCGTTTTCTAGCGTTTACCTCCGACCGAAATGGTGCTGACAATATTTGGGTGGTGGATCTCGCCAATCCCGACAGCAAGCATCAGATAACCCATGAAAACTTCCGTTTGCTCAATAACCCGAGTTGGCACCCATCGGGGGACTATCTGGTGGCGAAAAAGCACTTCACAACCTCACGCTCCCTCGGGACGGGCGAGGTATGGCTCTACGATGCCAATGTGGATCAAGCCTTGGAGCGAGCGAATCTACAAGGCTCGGTGCTGGTCAAGCGACCAAGCCCCGCATTCCAGAAAGAGCTGGGTGAACCGGCCTTCAGCGCTGATGGAGAGTCGGTGTTCTATATCCAGAACATGACACCCGGAAATACCTTCATTTACCACGAGGACAGCAACGGTGAAGTCATGGCTATCAAGCGCTATGACCTCGAGACGGGTGAGATTGAGAAGGTCGTTGGCGGTGCGGGAGGCGCTGTTCGACCCACGCCGTCGCCCGACGGTAAAACCCTCGCCTTTGTAAAACGTGTGCGAGCAGCCTCGCGACTGTTTGTTATGGATCTCGCATCAGGCGAGCAAACCATGCTGGTTGACGATCTTGACCCCGATATGCAGGAAACCTGGGCAGTTCAGGGCGCCTACCCCACCATGGCTTGGACACCCGATGGCGACTCCATTGTCTATTGGTCGCAAGGCCACATTTGGCGTGTTGACGTTGCCTCGGGTGAATCGAGTCAAATCCCATTCTCGGTTAATGACACGCGTACGGCTTACCCTGCAGTTGAAGTCGCGGTCGACGTTGCGCCGGATACCCTTAAAACCACCATGCCGCGGTTCGCTAGGCAAAGTCCCGATGGCCAATCTTTGGTCTTTGAGTCCATGGGGCGGCTGTACGTAAAGCGTGACGGCGAAGACGCCAAGCGCCTAACGCGCGATAACGCTGCTGCGATCGAATTTTCACCCGCGTTTTCACCCGATGGGAAGGATGTGTATTTCCTGACGTGGTCGGACGACGAGTTAGGATCCGTTCGTAAAGTCAGCGCCCGGGGTGGACGCTCTAAGAATGTTCTCGCAACACCCGGTCATTATGTCGATCTCAGCGTATCGAGCGACGGCGAGACCCTGCTCTTTGCCAAGCTGAGCGGCAGCTCGCTGACCAACCCACACTGGGGTAAAAAACCGGGCATCTATGTCTTTGAGCTCGGTGATGACGAGGCTCACTTTGTCAGCCGACGGGGCCGATCACCCCACTTTGGCCCTGATGATCGAATTTTTGCCACCGAGCGCGTGAGCTCGGCTGTCGGTCGAGGCAGTGATGACGCGTCTAGTGAACTCATTTCAATGACTCACGATGGGGAAGATCTGCGGACGCATGCAAGCTCACCACTGGCCACCGTTATTCGGATGTCACCAGCAGGCAAGCATGTCGCTTATCGTGAAGGGGGGCGACTCTACGTTGCCGCGGTACCGATGACCGGCCGCTCTGTCGACCTGTCCGCCATTGAAAATACGGCATCTGGCCCTGCGGCCTTTGCCACAGAGCGCGTCAGTGCACCGGGGGGTGAATTTATTCATTGGAATACTGATGGCACGTCGCTTACGTGGAGCGTCGGACCGCACTTTTTCCAGTACCGCGTTGATGGCTCTCTGGGCACCGGCACAAATGAAGTGAAGCGGATCGCGGATCTAAGCCTCTCTGTAGACTCCGATCGTCCCCGAGGAATTGTGGCGTTTACCAATGCCCGCCTCATCACAATGAACTCCGCGCGAGATGTTATCGACAATGGTGTTGTCATCATTGAGGACAATCGCATTTTGGCGCTGGGCGCCTCGGGTGATGTCTCGATTCCCGATGGTGCAACGCAGATCGATCTCGCTGGAAAGACCCTGATGCCCGGCTATATCGATGCGCACGCACACGGCCCATACGGTCGGGACGACATCATCCCTCAAAATAACTGGTCGCTCCTCGCGCACTTGGCGCTCGGTGTCACGACCGTACACAACCCTTCAAGCAGAGCCGCTCAAGTCTTCCCAGCCGCTGAATATCAGCGCGCAGGCAAGATAATCGGACCGCGCATTTTTTCAACGGGCGAAATCATCTACGGGGCAAAGAGCACAGGCTTTGACCCCATTGAGTCGCTCGATGACGCCAAAGCCGTGGTCGATCGCCTCAAGGCTCAGGGGGCCATCAGTGTCAAAAACTACAATCAACCCCGCCGAGCGCAGCGACAAATGGTCATTGAAGCTGCCCGTGATGCGGGTATGTTGGTCGTCGCTGAGGGCGGTTCGCTTTACAACATGGACATGAATCTGGTGGCCGATGGTTCGACAGGCATCGAGCACAACATCCCCACCTTAGAAATCTACGACGATGTCCGCGACTTCTGGTCGAACACCCGCGTTGGATACACGCCGACCTTAGGCGTGACCTATGGTGGGTTGACCTCCGAGGATCGCTTCTACCGAGACACCGAAGTCTGGAAGCACCCCCTACTGTCACACTTTGTTCCACCTACCGTATTGCAGCCCCGGTCCGTTCGGAGGGTTACAGCACCTGAGCCAGACTTCCGCGATGATGATGCGGCAGCAGTGGCAAAAGAGTTGATGGAGCTTGGAGTTCTGGTCAACACCGGTGCTCACGGACAGCGTGAAGGGCTCGCAACGCATTGGGAAATGTGGAGCTTTGCCGAGGGAGGCATGAGCCCAATGCAGATGCTGGCAACAGCGACTATCAATCCTGCGCACTACCTCGGCATGGATGCCGATCTGGGTTCGATTGAAACTGGGAAGCTGGCGGACTTGCAGGTTGTCGATGGCAACCCGCTCGAGGACGTAAAGGCCACCGACCGTATAACGCACGTCATGGTGAACGGCCGACTCTATCGCGCCAATGATCTCGGCGAGGAAGTGACCGGCTCGCGCCCCGCACCCACACTCTGGTGGCACAATCAGCCACAGCATCAGATACGTTAAATCGTAAGGAAGATCGGTATGAACCTGATACAACGTGCTTCACTGCTCAGTGCCCTATTCCTTGGACTCGGTATTACACAGGTAGCGCAATCAGGGACGCTGTCAGCCAAGGAACAAGCGTTGGTTGACTGGATTGATGCGCACCAGGACGGCGCCATTGAGCTATTGGCCGAAACCGTCAACATTGTTAGCGGAACAATGAACCACGCAGGTGTTCGTGCTGTCGGTGACGTCATGTCTCGTGAACTGGAAGCGCTCGGCTTGGCCACGCGCTGGATAGATATGCCCCCTGAGATGGATCGCGCGGGACATTTATTTGCCAGCAAAGAAGGTAAGGGCAAAAAATTCCTTCTTATCGGACACCTCGATACTGTTTTTGAGTCCGATGATGAATTCCAAGCGTTTACACGCGAGGGCAATATTGGACGAGGCCCCGGCATTAGCGATATGAAGGACGGTAACGCTGTTCTCGTTTACGCATTAAAAGCGCTTCAGCACATTGGTGCCTTAGACGACATTGCTGTCACCGTCGCGTATACGGGTGATGAGGAGATGACAGGCAAACCCCTATCGATTAGCCGCAAAGACCTCATAGAGGCCGGGAAATGGGCTGATATTACCTTGGGATTCGAGGGTGCCATCACAACCGAAGGCTCTGACTGGGCCACTATCGCTCGACGCAGCTCCAGTGGCTGGATGTTGGAGGTCTCTGGAAGGCAAGCCCACTCCTCAGGAGTCTTTAGCGAGCGTGTGGGCGCAGGTGCAATCAATGAAGCCGCGAGAATTATAGATACTTTCTACAATGAGGTTCGCGGTGACTACGGCTTAACCTTCAACGCGGGCACCATTCAAGGTGGTACCAGCGTGAACTACAATTCTGCTCAGAATCGGGGCACCACCTTTGGAAAAACGAATGTTGTCCCAAGCGAGGTCATCGTAGACGGGGGTATCAGAGCGCTGTCGCGTGAGCAGTTGGCGCAAGCGAAAGCAAAGATGGAAGAGATTGTGTCAGACCACCTACCCCACACCAGCGCCTCCATCACCTTTGTCGATAGCTATCCGCCGATGCCACCCTCAGATGGCAACCGTCAGCTTGCAGAGCAACTCTCGTTAGTGAATCAGGACTTAGGGCGTGGACCAATGAAGATCTGGGATCCGCTCCGACGTGGTGCGGCTGATATCTCTTTTGTGGCGCCTTACACCGATGCGCTGGCTGGCATGGGCGCGCTCGGTAAAGGCGGCCACACGCCTAACGAGAGTCTTGAACTAGACTCCATGGCACTGGCGATTAAGCGCGCTGCGATCCTCATATATCGGCTCTCGGGTACGGCAGATCAGGAGTAAACCGGCCCTCTCTCGCCACACGTTTGGCGACTGAAACGGCCTTGGTCCCGGCTCACTGATGTTACCGATATGCGTCGGTAGTTAAGACTAAAAACACCCATTTAAACGGCTGGAAAGTGACGTTCAAACTGTCATACTCGTTTTATGACTAAAACGCATAACTATATTGCTTATTTGATGGGTGCAGGTCTTGCGATCTACTCCCAGCAAGCTGCGCTCGCACTCTTCTTGGGTATTGGACTCGCCTTAACCGTCGGTCCGGCGCCCCTGAGCGATGCCTCTCGACTATCACGGGGTGCCTTGCAAAGCGGTGTGGTCATCCTCGGGTTAGCTCTACCGTTCAGAGAGGTCGTGACCCTGGGTTCGGCTAATGGCGCTGTCGTCTCAGCAATGGTTCTGGCCACCCTGGTCAGCGGTCTGATCTTATTAAAACTGCTTCGAACCGATGATGTCAGCGGAAAACTCTTGACCACGGGTACAGCAGTTTGTGGCGGCACAGCGGTCGCCACCCTCGCGCCCGTGATCAAGGCGGAAAACCAGCAAGTCGCACAAACTCTCACCATTATCTTTGTTCTAAACGGCATAGCTATCCTGCTCTTTCCCGCGATCGGTCATGCGTTGGATTTGAGTCAGCAGCAATTTGGCATGTGGGCTGCTGTCGCTATTCATGACACCTCTTCCGTCGTGGGAGCTGCCGCCGCTTATGGCGACGAGGCGCTCACGACCGCTGCCACGCTAAAGATCCTGCGCATTTTGTGGCTCATCCCCGTCATTATTGTGGCTAGTTACTCCATGAAGCGCATCAGTGCTAACGAAATCCGAATACCACTGTTTGTTACTGGATTTGTTATAGCCAGCCTCATTGGTGGCTTCTATCAGTTCGACGCCGGGACCACAGGCATGTTCTCACTGATCAGCAAGAGCCTATTTGGGTTAGCTCTGTTCCTGATTGGCTCACAAATGTCTCTGGAATCACTCAAGACAATCTGTCCTCGTCTGATAGGGATGGCGCTCATACTGTGGTCCGCCTTGAGCCTCGTCAGCCTTTATTGGGTAACAACGGTCTAACAAAACAACCGACGCCGGTTTTCATTGCGCAGGCCCATTTTCTTTGCCGTTAGTCCGACAAGTGGATGACGAAAGATCGTATTTTGGGCAGACTGCCGGCTGATTTGTTGGCGCTGCTACTCTGCGCCGCTATCACTCGCTCAGAAAAGACTAAAAGGATTGTTCATGGCTCAGTGGGAATGCATCGTTTGTGGTTTGATCTACGACGAAAAAGAAGGCTGGCCCGATGATGGCATTGCACCGGGTACAAAGTGGGTTGATGTACCCGACGACTGGACCTGTCCCGATTGCGGCGTTGGTAAAGATGACTTCGAATTGATCCCGGGCACCGAAGACGAGACGGATACTGAGGACGGGACTGCCTCGAGTGATGCCGTGCCTTCTGGTCACCCTATCGTTGTTATTGGCTCGGGTTTGGCGGCTTATGGCTTGGCTAACGCAATCAAGAAAACAGACGCCGACGTGGCCATTACGCTCCTTACACGAGACGGCGGTGAAAACTATTCTAAGCCCATGATCTCGACAGGTTTCACCAAGAAGTTTGAGCCCGATCAACTTGCCACTCAGACAGCAGAGAACATGTCTGACAATTTGGGTGTCACGGTTCGCACACGCACCGAGGTCGCATCGCTGGATACGGCAGCGAGTGAAGTTGTTTTAACAACCGGAGAACGAGTGCCCTACTCGAGCCTGGTATTGACGCTCGGCGCTGAGCTGATTCGCCCACCCATGGGCGGTGATGCGGCGGATGAGGTTATGGGTGTTAACGATCTCGACGACTACCGACGGTTCAGAGCCACACTTAATCAGACCGGTGCTCAAAAGGTTGCGGTTATTGGTGCTGGGCTCATTGGCTGCGAGTTCACTAATGACCTTCTCAATGGTGACTTCACTGTTGAAGCCGTCGATCCGATGGATTACTGCCTACCCACGCTGTTGCCTGAAACCGCAGGACGCGCTGTTCAGCGAGCGCTAGAAGAAAAAGGCGCACGCTTTCATTTCGGGCCATTGGCAACGGACGTCAACCGATCCGAGGGCGGCTACACCGTTGCCCTTAATAACGGCGAAACCATCGAAGCCGACGCCGTACTGTCTGCAGTAGGTGTTCGCCCGAGAACGCAACTTGCCGCTGATGCGGGGATTGAGTGCGGACGCGGCATTAAAACGGACCGATACCTGCGAACCAATGTAGAGAATGTCTACGCCATTGGCGACTGTGCAGAAGTGGAAGGCCACGTCTTGGTTTACGTCGCGCCACTCATGGCAGCAGCGCGTGCGCTGGCGGCCACGTTAACTGGCACACCGACGGAAGTGGCCTATCCTGCTATGCCCGTAACCATTAAAACGCCCGCCTGTCCGGTCTGCGTGTCGCCTGTGGCGCGTGACGCTGAGGGTGAATGGACCATTGAGGCTGATGGACAGGACGTGAAAGCCTTGTTCCACAGCCCTGAGGGTGACCTACTCGGCTTTGCGCTGACGGGTCAGGCCGTAAAAGAGCGCATGCCGCTCACCAAGCAGCTGCCTGCCATTCTCTGATTCATCGGCACGATCCATAAAAACGAATAAAAAAGGCGCCATTGGCGCCTTTTTAATTTCAATGCATGGAAGTCCTAACAGGCCTCTACCAAACCGGCGGCACCCTGTCCTCCCGCAACGCACATCGTAACCACGCCATAGCGACCACCCGTGCGTTTCAGCTCACGCAAGACTCGACCCACCATCCGCGAGCCCGTCATGCCAAAGGGATGACCGATGGCGATGCTGCCGCCATTGACGTTGTACTTCGCGTTGTCTATGTCGAGGAAGTCCCGGCAGTAGACGCATTGCGATGCGAACGCCTCGTTTAGCTCCCAGAGATCAATATCGTCCTGACTGAGGCCCGCTCGCTTAAGGAGCTTTGGAATCGCGAATACGGGACCAATCCCCATCTCGTCTGGTTCACAGCCGGCGGTGACAAAGCCGCGGAAATAACCCAGTGGCTCTACACCCAATTGCTCAGCGCGCTCAGCACTCATGAGAAGTGTCATAGAGGCGCCATCGCTCAGCTGAGACGAGTTACCCGCGGTCACGCTGCCATTCTCCTCAAAGGCTGGCTTGAGCATGGATAGTCCGTCGAGTGTAGTGTCGACGCGATTGCATTCATCACGATCAACCATCACATCCTTGAATGTCTCGTCACCGGTCTCCTTATTAACCAACTTCATGGTGGCAGGCATCGGCACGATCTCTTCCTGAATGGCACCGGCATCGATGGCCTGAGCGTAACGCTGCTGGCTCTGAAGCGCATATTCATCCTGAGATTCGCGGGTAACGTTGTATCGACGAGCTACCACTTCGGCCGTATTGCCCATCTGCATGAACACTTCAGGCTTGTTTTCGAGCAGAGCACAGTTCTGCTGGTACTTACCTTCCTCCTGGCGCACGCGCATCGAAATGGACTCTGCGCCACCGGCCATCATGACATCGGTGTAGCCCGAACCAATTTGATTTGCTGCCATTGCGATTGTCTGGAGTCCCGAGGCACAGAAACGATTGACCGTGGTGCCCGTCGCCTCAATCGGTAGCTTCGATAGAAAAGAGGCCATACGTGCGAGATTGCCGCTTTGCTCACCCGACTGATTTGCTGCACCCAAAATGATGTCGTCAACCTCACCCGGATCAAATTTTGGGTTTCGATCAACAAGAGCGTCAATCAAAAAAGCCGCCATATCGTCGGAACGTGTCCAGTTGAAACTACCGCGAAACGACTTCGCTAAGCCAGTCCTTACGCTATCTACCACCACTACATCTCTCATATCCAATCCTCTCTCGCTGTTACACCAATGCTAGTCCGCGATCGGCTTCACCCGTAAACGGATGTCATCGCCACGCTTCTGATGTTCTTCCCAAAGGCGTTTATACCCGGTGCGAGCAATGCGCCACTGCCCATCCTCGCGTCGATAGTCGTCGTCGTAGAGCGCACTGCCAACAATGTTGATGTTGTGCTCAAGGGAGACAAAAATATCTTGCAAGTACCAGATGCCCGTGGCGGTATCGCCGTCAACACAAATCTCAGGGTGGTGCCCGTTGTGCATACCGAAATTTTGACCGGTAAATGACTTTTTATAAAACGCCTCTAGCTGCTCCCAGCCATCGAGTTGGAAGTCGTAATCACCTCCAATGAATGAAGCGGTCGCATCACTGGTGAACACAGTCTTCAAGCCTTCCAGATTGCGGGTATCCAAAAAGCGAAAATAGCGTGCCTTCAGCTGCTTGATCAGTTCGATTGACTCTAAATCCAACATTGAAACCCCCTAGGCATTCATATGACGAGCGGCCTGATAAGCCATAGTCATTGCGGGGCCCAGGGTTGCTCCGGGGCCGGGATAGGTTGGCAAAATAGCGGCAGAGCAATTACCGACTGCATATAAGCCCTCAAACACACCACCATCCGCCTTTCTCACACGTGCGACTGTATCGGTATCCAAACCACCCAGAGTGCCAAAATCACCCGCCTCAATACGCATGGCATAAAACGGAGCTTTGACTATGGGAGCCAAACAGGGATTAGGCTTAATCGCTGGGTCCGCATAATACCGATCATAGGCGGCATCCCCTCGACCAAAGTCCTCATCCTTACCGGTCACGGCATAGTGATTCATCTTGCCAATGGTTTCTTCCAGACCATCGGCGTCGATACCGAGCATGCCCGCTAGTTCCCGGATGGTGTCTGCCTTGGCGACAAAACCCTCATCGAACCACTTCTTGGGAATTTGAGAGTCCGGCTTCATGGCCTTTGTCATCAGCGGCCCCACCATGAAATTCTCACGGAATGTCGCATCAAACACATGCCATGCAGGCGCGTTTGGGTGCTCTTCCGTGTGTGTCTTGAATAGGTCCTTCTGAAAGGCCATGTAGTTCTGAGACTCGTTGGCAAAACGTTTGCCATCGCGATTAACGACACAGGAGCCCGGGAACGATTTCTCCATAATCGCGAGTCGCGGCGCAGGCTCGTCCGGCACACACAAGGTGGTCGTCCACCACGCATCGTTCATCAACCGGGTTTTCGCACCCAATTCGAGGCCGGCTAACAGCGCGTCTCCCTCGTTACCGGGGTTACCAGCTGACCAAGTGGTGTTAGTCGGAGCCGGTAAATACTGCTCTCTGAGCGCCTGATTTTTCTCAAAACCGCCCGACGCCAAGATCACGCCTTTGGCTGCGCGAACACGCTGGCGCTGACCGTTACATTCAATCACCGCGCCCAGCACCGCGTCGCCATCTGCAATCAGCTCGACCATTTGCGTGTTGAACTCCAACGGAATGTCTCGCTTCAAAACCGAGAGATACAGCCGCGCCACACCGGCAGAACCGCACGCCAAGCGACGCGAGATCGGCGTTTTGAGTCGCCAGGGAATATCGCGTATGTAATCCCACATGAGACGCGCTAGAAGCTTTTTCCACCCGGGCAGCTGGACCATCAGCAGGTGGGCTTCAACCTGTGTGAAGTGAATACGGTTGAACATGCGCATCATGAAATGCGTCCACGTCATGTTTTTCCAATTCGCACCTAGTTCAGAGGCCATGATGGGCGCGGGCTCTAACGAGCGGTGTCCCTCTCTGGCACCTTCCATATTAGTGTAGTAGTCAGGGTATTCCGCGAGTGATTCGTAGCGAACATCCGTGCGGTCATGAAGGAACTTAAGCATTTCAGGAGACTTTTCGAGGTAGGTATCAATCATCTCCTCAGGCACATCCTCACCAAACAGCGTATTCATAAGGTAGCTTTTGGCGTCTTGCAGATTGTCCTCGGCACCCGCCTCTTTGGCATAGTGACTGTTGGGAATCCAGATGCCGCCACCCGAGGTCGCACTGGTACCACCCACCTTGTCTTGCTTCTCGATGATCAATACATCTTTGGTGCCCATCTCCCAATTGCACACCGCTGCAGTCAGCCCGCCATTACCCGTGCCTACCACCAGCACGTCGACTTCGCGATCCCAGTTCATTTGACTCATCTGTCCTGCCCTCTGTGTCTCTGTCTTTTATCGTTTTATGACTTTATCGCTTTATCGCTTTATCGTTTGTTAGACGTTATCAAGCGTGCTGGCTTGATACCGATACCACCTCACCCGTCATATAGCTCGAGTAGTCAGACGCCAAGAACATCATAACGTTGGCCACTTCCCATACCTCAGCAGCTCGACCAAAGGCTTCCCTTGATGCGAGCGACTCCAGAAGCTCGGGTGATGATGTTTTACGAAGGAAATCGTGCATCGCAATGCTGGGCGATACCGCATTAATTCGAATGCCGAACTCGGCCGCCTCCATCGAGGAGCATCGGGTAAGGGCCATCACACCCGCCTTTGCCGCCGCATAGTGGCATTGCTCTTCCTGAGCACGCCATCCGAGTACCGAGGCGTTGTTGACAATGACGCCCTTTCCGCGTGGTTGCATGCATCGCAGCATGGCTCGACTCATTCGCATGGTGCCCGTGAGCGTAATATCGAGTACCCGAGACCACTCTTCGTCTGTCATATCGGTTAATCGACAGGAGCCGCCCAACCCTGCGTTATTAATCAAAACATCAACGCCCCGGGTTTTCGCCTCAGCAAAATCGACCAACGCCTGCACCTGAGCTTCATTGGTCACATCGCATAGCTGGGAGCTGACCTGACAGGTATTCGATAGCTCAGCTAACGTGTCTTTGGCTTGATTCAAGCGTCCCTCGTGGACGTCACTGATCACAACAGCCCTCGCACCCTCCTCGACCGCGCGCTTAGCGGCAGAGAAACCGATCCCGGCGCCAGCAGCGGCAGTGATCAGCACTGACTTACCCGCCAACAGGTTGTGACCTTCAACGTAATCTGGAATCTCTCTGCTCATCTTATTGTCATCCTCGAATTACTTACCTTGTCCGCGGGGCTCTTTAGGCATACCGAGTGCACGCTCTGCAATGAGGTTACGCTGGATCTGATTGGTCCCACCATAGATGGTATCCGCACGGGTAAACAGGAAGAGCGACTGAAGCTTGTTGAGCTCATACGAGCCACTTTCTATCAATTCAGCGTCAGGCCCCAACACGTCCATCGCCAGCTTACCGAGGTTACGGTGCCAGCTGGACCAATACAGCTTATAAATCATTGCCTCGCGACTGAGACTGCCATCCTCCCGCCCTGACAACATGCGCATGCTGTTATAGCGCATAGTTTTCAGACCAATATGCGCTTCAGCGATACGCTGCCGGATATCGGGGTCCCGCGAGGCACCGTTTGCCTTCGCAATGCGGATAATTTCATCGAGCTCAGTCTGAAACAGCATTTGCTGCCCCAGCGTGGAGACGCCTCGCTCAAAGCCCAGCAGTCCCATAGCCACTTTCCAGCCATCACCGGGCGCACCGACGATATCCTCGGCATCACAGACTGCGTCGTCGAAATACACCTCGTTGAATTCGGCGGTACCCGTGAGCTGATTAATGGGTCGAATGGTCACGCCCGGTTGATCCAGCGCGACCAAGAAAAAGCCCAAGCCGTGGTGACGGGAACTGTCGCGATCCACTCGCGCAAGTACAAAAACGAAGTCGGACTCGTGTGCAAGCGAGGTCCACACCTTTTGCCCCGTAATCTTCCATTGCCCCGAGATCTCGTCTTGGACCGCCTTCGTCCGGATTGCCGCAAGGTCTGACCCCGCGCCCGGCTCCGAATACCCCTGACTCCAGAAAGCCATGCCATCGCGAATCGGTGGCAGGTATTTGGCCTTTTGATGTTCGCTACCGAAGGCAAGGAGTGTCGGCCCGGTCAAGGTGTCGCCAATATGCCCCATTCGACCGGGACCACCTGCGCGCGCATACTCCTCATGAAAGATCACCTGCTGCTCAATCGATGCTGCGCGTCCGCCCCACGCCTCGGGCCAGCCAATACAAGTCCAACGACCATCCGCCAGCCGGCGCTCCCAGGCCTTTCGCTCGTCGACAAATCGGTGTTCATCACCGGGACCCCCGCGATAGCGAATATCCGTAAATTCATCTCGCAAGTTATCGTTCAGCCAGTCTGCGACCTCCTCGCGGAATTGCTCATCAGCGGCGGTAAAGGCCAACTTCATGCCGGGTCTCCATCAAGCAGCTGACAGGCAATGGCCTCGCGCATCTCAGACGGTCTACCCAAGTAGCTTTCAGTAGCTCGCGCTCGCTTAAAATAGAGCTGAATATCGTACTCTTCGGTAATGCCCACCCCACCGTGCATTTGAATACCGCACCCAGCGCTGAAGAACGCCGCGTCACTAGCACAGGCACTGGCCATAAAGGCCGCCTCATGCAGTGCGTCACGGTCAACCTCGCCTGCCAACCACGCATCGACTGTGCAGGCTGCGTAGTACAGCAGCGAGCGTGCGGACTCGACCTTAAGCATCATGTCGGCCGCCTTGTGTTTTATGGCCTGGAACGACGCGATCGAGCGATCGAATTGCGAACGCTCCTTGGTGTATTCAACACTGATATCGAGACTTGCCTGTGCCACACCGACTTGATCCGCAACCGTCAAAATTCGGCTCAAGGCCAAGGTATCCGACACAAGCTCCTCCGCATAAGAAGCGAGCAATTGATCGGAGGCCACCGCCGCCCGTTCAAATCGCACAGTCGCCATCGGTCGCGTCTGATCCATGGTGGGCGTCGATTCAACAGAGACCCCGCCCTGCTGGGGATCGACCACCCATAGGGTCTGTGTATTGCTAGTATCTCTGGCAACAACCAGCAGTTTAGACGCGGCAAATCCAAAGGGCACGAAGCGTGCTTCGCCAGACAGTACGGTCGTAGTAGAGGTCTCAGTTGCCGTCACGCCCACCGAGTCCCAACCGCCCGACTGATTTCCCATCGCGAGAGAAATTACGTTCCCCGCGGCCAGGGATGCCAGCAGCAAGTCGCGCATCTCCGATGCTGGGCATCCCAGCAGTGCCGCCGTGCTCTGTGCAACAGCAAATAGCGGCGACGTCAATAAACGCTCACCCGCCGCCTCAAGCACTACGGCCATCTCGACCCAACCCAAGCCAAGACCGTCGGCATGCTCTGGAATCAGTATCCCTTGCCAGTACATATCCTCACAGATGCTTTGCCAGAGAGCTGCATCATGGCGTTCTGGAGACGAACACGCCGCACGGACCGCTGCCGACGTCGATTTATCAGCGAGAAACGCCCGGCTGGTGTCTCTGAGCATTTGTTGCTCGTCTGTGAAGGCGAATTTCACAAGAGCGTCCTATGTGCCCCAGACCTGCTGGGGAGGCACGGCACTTGCCATGGCTTCTTCCAGCGCTGCACCGACATCAGCCGGTGTCCATCGTGAGCCTTTATCAACCCCTTCAGTACTTCGCCAGCCGTCCGCAATAGCAATGCGACCACCTTCAGCTTCAATGATCTGACCGGTGACGTTGCCAGACTGCTCTGAGCACAACCAGGTCACAACAGAAGAGACGTTTTCGGGTGCAAAGTGATCAAATGAACCGTCATCAGGTGCGGCCATGCGTTCAGCCATTGCTGGTACCGCTGTGGTCATGCCGGTTCTTGCTACGGGACAAATCGCGTTGGCCGTGATGCCATAGCGGCCCAACTCCGCCGCTTGATTCAGTGTAAGTGCCGCAATCCCCGCTTTCGCCGCCGCGTAGTTCGACTGACCAATCGAGCCCTGCAGGCCCGCACCTGACGTGGTATTGATAAGTCGACCTGACACAGCATTCCCAAGCTTTGACTGGTGTCGCCAATACTGAACCGCATGCGAAGCGATGCAGAAGTGACCTTTCAGGTGCACAGCAATAACCTGATCCCAATCCGCCTCTGAGAGCGAAGCAAACATGCGGTCACGATTATTACCAGCGTTGTTAACAACACCGGTAAGGTCACCGAAGGTCTCGATCGCCTGAGCTACTGCCCGACCGCTGCTTTCGTAATTAGTGATATCAGACTCGCTAACAACCGCGCGACCACCAGCAGCCGTGATTTCATTGACAACTGCGCGTGCTGCATCGGTATTGATATCGTTTACCAGTACAGCGGCGCCTTCGCTCGCTAGAACGCGCGCATGCGCTGCACCCAAGCCACCACCCGCTCCGGTGACGATGACAACGCGTTGATCACAAATCCCCATCACAGTACCCCTAGAGACGTTCGAGTATGGTCACGTTTGCCTGCCCACCGCCTTCGCACATGGTCTGAAGACCGTAGCGAACCTCGCGGCGCTCCATCTCATGAAGAAGTGTCGTCATTAGCTTCGTACCCGTAGAACCCAGTGGGTGTCCCAAGGCAATAGCACCGCCGTTGACGTTGGTCTTCGCATGGTCGTAGTCAAGTTCCTTCAACCAGGCCATGGGCACTGAGGCGAATGCCTCGTTAATTTCAACAAGATCAATATCGGCCATGGTAATGCCCGACTTCTTGATCGCGTGCTGGGTGGCGGGAATCGGCGCCGTTAGCATCCATACGGGATCATCTGCGCGAACCGACATGTGTGCGATACGAGCGCGAGGCGTCAGGTTGTAGCGCTTCAGGGCCTCTTCAGAGACGATGAGAACCGCTGACGAGCCATCGCAGGTCTGACTTGATACCGCCGCCGTGATGGTGCCGCCTGGAGCGAGTGGTTCGAGACCGGCCATCGCCTCCATAGAGGTGTTGCGAATCGTCTCGTCGAAGCCAAGTCCATCAAACGGAATGATTTCACGCTCGAAATAGCCCGCATCCGTGGCCGCGCGCGCGCGTTGATGCGAGGTCAACGAGAATGTTTCCATCTCTTCCCGGGATATGTCCCATTTATCCGCAATCATCTGCGCCGACTTAAACTGCGAGATCTCCTGCGTTCCGTAGCGAGCAACCCAACCCTCGCTACTGGTAAACGGGTTATCAAAACCGTAAGGCTGGCCCGCATACATTGCCGCGGAGATGGGAATGGACGACATGGTCTGAACGCCACCAGCAACCACAACATCCATGGTGCCCGACATGACGGCCTGCGCTGCGAAATGTACCGCCTGTTGCGAAGAGCCGCACTGTCGATCGACCGTTGTGCCCGGCACCACATCACTGAGCCCTGCCGCCAACCAACAGGTACGAGCTATGTCGCCTGCCAGTGGTCCGATGGTATCTAGACATCCGAAGACCACATCCTCGTATTCATCATCTGGAATGTCGTGACGCTCGACGAGCGCTTTCAGGATAAAACCGCCGAGGTCGGCACCGTGCACCGTGGCAAGCGAACCTCGTCGCTTTCCCGTCGGTGTTCTAATTGCATCGACAATAAACGCTTCTGCGCGCTGTCCCATAATCTCTCTCCGTTTAACTGGCTTTTCTAGCCAGCCTTCGCTCTATCTGTCAGTGAACCGCGTCCGAAAGTGTATTCCGGTCCCAGCAAGGCGTTTTTGCGCAGTAGCCACTCATGAATTCGGTTCGTGTGGAACCCCTCATCACCCCATTCGCGTGCTAGCGCCCAAGCGCGTTTTGCCCAAATTTGCAGGTCGCACTCCCAGGTGTATCCCATTGCACCGAACACCTGCATGCAGTGCCTCGATGCTAACAATCCCGCTCTCCCCGCCGCCGACTTGGCGTGCGACACCGCAAAATCCGCGCGCGAAGGCGACACACCGACCGTATAGGCAGCGCGATAGATCACCGGCTTGGCGTATTCAACCTGCACAGCGACATCGGCAACAAGGTGTTTAACCGCCTGGTTAGCACCAATGGCGCGACCGAATTGCTCTCGATCACTCGTGTAGCTGACGCTTTGTTGAAGCATGCCACGCGACAATCCAACCAATTGGGCCGCGCTGGCCAATGCCCCACGATTCAACGTGGCACGCTGAAGATTCGCACCGGCCTCACCGTCTGCAACAAGATAAGCATCGCTGGCAGCGAAAGATGCTGAGAAAAGACGCCTCGAAGGGTCAACACTGGTTTTCGCCTCGAGCGTGACCGCTTCTTTTGGTAGTAAATAGACGCCGTCGCCATCGGGAAGTAAAAACCAATCCGCGCTGTCCGCATAATTGATACAGGGGTTGATGGTATGACCTAGGGCAACACGAACATCACCCGCCAAAACACCATCGATAACTTTCTGCACATCGGCATTACCTAGCCCCTGATCCAGAATATCCACCAATGACGGTGTGGTAACCATTACCGACTCAACGAGAGGCTCTGGCAACGCCACTTCGCCACAGGCCTCAGCCAATAAAATGAAATCAACGGCGGTTAGTCCGAGCCCACCCAGTGACTCGGGAATAAGCATGCTGTTGAGGCCTAGATCATGCGCCTGTTGCATGAATGCGCTGTCGATACCCGACTCGTTCTGCCACCGCGCACGAATGGAATCCGCTGTCACTTCAGTGCGAAGCATACTGCTAATGGCGTCTTGGAAGTCGAGCTGGTCCTGAGTGAAGTTGAAATTCATCGCACTACCTCACTTCCGCGGCATGCCAAGCATCCGCTCGGCAATGATGTTGCGTTGTATTTCATTGGTGCCGGCGTAAATCGGACCCGATTGGGCGAACATAAATCCATCCAGCCAGGTCCCCAGCTCCGCAAATTCGGCCGTGGTCTGCGGCTCAATTTCAGCACGAGCGCCCAATAAATTCATGGCAGTCTCGTGAATCAGGAGATCCATCTCGGACCAGAAAATCTTGTTGCAGCTCGCCTCAGCGCCTATAGAGCCACCCGAGCTCAGCTTTGATGCCGTTTGATAGGTGGACAGCGCGTAAGCCTCTGCATCCATGTAACAGCGCACCACCGCAGCCTCTATCGACGGATCAATAACATCAGATCCATGCTCACGGTAGAGCGTTACCAGTCGTTTTGATGCCTGCTGGAACCGCGCCGGGCTCCGTAGCATGAGACCACGTTCAAAACCCGCCGTCGCCATAGCAATCCGCCAGCCCTCGCCCTCTCCGCCCAACAGATTAAAGGCGGGCACGCGAACATCATCGAAGAAAATCTCCGCAAACCCAGGCAAGCCGTTTAGCTGCGGGATAGGTCGCACCGTTACTCCCTCGGAGTTGAGTGGGACGAGAATCTTGGACAGCCCGTGATGGCGTGATGATTCAGGGTCGGTCCTAAAAAGGCCGAACACCCAATCGGCATACACTGCTCGTGTCGACCAGATTTTTTGTCCATTAATGACGAACTCATCACCGTCACGATCGGCTCGACATCGAATGGCGGCCATATCGGATCCGGCGTTGGGCTCAGACCATCCCTGCGCCCAAATTTCATCACCACTGGCCATTGCCGGAATAAAACGCGCCTTTTGCTCGGGCGTTCCGTATTCCATCAGCGTTGGACCGAGGAGGAAAATACCGTTCTGATTGACCCGTAGCGGCGCACCGGCACGGTAGTACTCTTCTTCGAAGATCAACCATTCAATGAGATCACAGCCGCGACCACCGAAGTCTGTCGGCCAAGTCACCATGCCCCAATTACCTCTAGCAAGCGTCCGCTCCCACTCACGATGTGCTTCAAAACCCTCAGCTGTATCGAAGGATGGCAATCGCTCGCTTGGGACATTGGCCGCTAGCCAATCCCGGATTTCCGCTCTAAAAGCCTGTTGCTGCTCGGTGTAGATTAAGTCCATCGCATCAACTGTCCTGTGACTTATTGACCGCAGCCATGGCCTTGGCATCAAAGCCACCCAACTTATCGCCGGACACGACATCATTGTGTGCGTGAGCAAAGTGGTGCCAAGCAAATGCAGCTTCCATCCCCTGGCGCTTACCCTGAAGCTCCTCGACGTTATTAATCGCTTGCTTTGTCAACGCCAGACCCAACCGAGGCATGGCCGCAATCTTGGTCGCGAGCGCTGTGACGTCATCCATCAGGGTGTCTCGAGAGCTAATTTGATTCACCATTCCCATCTGGTAGGCGCGCTCGGCACCCATCTTGTTGCCAGTGAATAAAAACTCTTTAGCGATCCTTGGGTTCAGTTCGTAGGGGTGCGCAAAGTACTCGACGCCCGGAATGCCCATGCGGACCACTGGGTCAGAGAAATAGGCGTCATCGGTCGCTACGATGAGGTCGCAAATCCATGCCAGCATCAGACCGCCCGCGATACAGGCACCTTGAACCGCCGCAATGGTAGGTTTGGGGATGTCACGCCAACGACGGCACATGCCCAGATAAGCCTCTGCCTCTCGCACGTACAGGAATTCGCCACCGGGCTTGTTGGCATGGTCATACCAGCTGGTCACGCGCTCCTGACTCAAATGCACATCGCGCCCGGGGGTGCCAATATCGTGGCCTGCCGAGAAATGCTTCCCCTCACCGCGAAGCACGATGACCTTCACGTCATCATCTGCCACGGCCCGCATAAAAGCCGCGTCCAACTCATAGGTCATGCGACCATTCTGCGCATTGTTGTACTTGGGCCGATTCATCGAGATCCAGGCAATCCCGTCAGCAGACTCGTAAGTGACGATATCGGTTTCTTCGACGTACTCAGTTGTCGTTTCGCTCATCTTCTTCTCCTCAGTCCTCTGCTAGGCGGCGCTTCGAACGCCTGGAGGGTTGTCTTTCAATTGCTTGGCGCGGAAATTCAGTGGATCTAACTCCGAGATAATCTGCAACTGTTCATCCGTCGGCGCCTCGGTCTCACCGATGTCGTCCGATACGGCAAGCTCAAATCCGGTGTTTTCATGTACCTCAGAGAGAGGGACGCCCGGATGCAAACTAATCACCCGCATCTGCTTATTGGGGCCATTAAAGTCCATCACGCAGAGATCCGTAATGACCCGGCGTATGTCGATATCATCGAAGGAATACCCTTTAGGTAGACGTTCGGGGTTATAGCCTATGGAGCAGACCACATCGCACTCACCCTCAACGAAAACACGCGTGGAATGTTTAGGTACGAAAAACGAGTTCGCGTGACTGATTGAGTTGCCAGGGAAACCTCTTACACCCAATAACTGAACCTTGGGCGTCTCATAGGTACCGCCCAGCGCGGCAATATTGGTTTGACCAAACCGGTCAACCTGACTTGGACCGACCAAGGCATGGCGAGCGCCGCTCCAGACATTGTCAAAGATGCGGGCGAAACCCATCCAGTTCTCATTGGCCTGTCCCTCGTGCGAGGTCATCCCACTCACAGGGTTGGGCTTGGACAACATGAAGGACTGGCTGTCCGTCATCATCATGTCGGGGTTAGATGTGCGCATGGCAAGACTGGCGGCAAGCCGCGGCAATAAACCAATACCCGTAGCGAGTACTTCACCGTCGTCATTAAAGCTGCGACTAGCGGCGCAGACCATGAGCTCAGCAAGCGAAAATGTCATATCGAGCTCCTCCTAGTACGCCGGTAAGGGTAGTTGATGGATCGCATCAAGACCGCCCACCTTGCTCTGGTAGTCGGCCTCGGAGTCTCCTAGGAAAGCATCCGCCCACGCAGCATACCCGCCTTCTGCAATGAGCCCACCGTAGGTTTTGTAGTGGCTAACATCAAAACCATACAAAGGATCGGATGAGGATGGATGGGCACCGCCCTCGAGGTGAACAACCTGTGAGGTCACGTTGCGCTCCCAAAAGACGCGACGCGCCACTTCGGGATCGTTGAAGTAAGTGGAATCCACCATTTCATCGACTGAGACAATGGTGTGTGCCGATGCTCGGGCAAACCAGTCATCCATGTAGTGGTCCGGACTGGCAATTTCACAGACGCCCCGCTCATCGGCGCGGGTCGCGTGAATAAGGGCCACATCGAGATTAAGTGCCGGCATCGCCACCCATGCTTTGTCGTCGTAGGGGCTATCGACCAGCTTCAGGTCGGGGTTTCGCGTCACAACATCGGTTCCAAGCCCAGTACGCGTTGGAATGAACGGGCTGCCCCAGGCAGCCGCACGCAGTCCGAGAAGCATCATTCCTTCATCAATCTCACGTACCTCGATGGCGCCAGACTCGCGCGTCTTCCGAAATGCGGGCTCGAGTGGCATGAAATCCAGAGAGACAAAGGCGTAGACGACTTTCGATACCTTTCCTGCCGCACAGAGTAGTCCGACATCCGCGCCGCCGTAGGCGACCACGGTCAAATCATCCACGTCCGAACGCAACAGTTCCCGAACCAGCGCCATGGGCTTGCGCCGAGGACCCCAGCCACCAATACCGATGGTCATGCCACTTTTAACAGCCGACACCGCTTCAGCGGCGCTGACGCACTTGTTCATGCGCGCGTTTCCTATAGTTCTGATCAGATAAAAGCAGTATCAAAGTCACCCTTTAGACCCACATCCCCCATAGAGACTATGACAAGTAAGCAGAACCAACTTAGCGTGCACAAAAAGACTAACTAAAGCCGTCAAGAGGTCTACGTGTCAGGGTCCATACCCACATCAACCGCCGAGTTACTGGATAACGCAGCAACGCATTTTGGCGACAAGCCATTCATCGTCGATAACGGACGCAGCATTTCCTTTTCGGAGCTGGGGGACGACGTGCAGGCACTTGCCTGTTCGTTGGTTGTGA
>JAACDF010000017.1 GCA_009937065.1 Gammaproteobacteria bacterium
CTGACTGTACAGCCCAGGGTGGCTTCCTGTTCGATGATGGAGATTGCTTCCATTATTTAGATGAGATCCGAGTCAAAGACCTCGATGTAACCCAATTCACCGATGACTTGGTTGCCAAGCTCGGCGCAGATTTTCAAGATAACGGCAAGTTGGGTCGATTGAAGATCATCACTGATTTGGGCCTGGAGGACGCGTCAGCATGCGCTACGTTGGCAACCACGGGCCAGCCAATCGCTTTCCCAGACGAGACGCCTGTAGCTGGCTGCGTGTATGAAGATCTCTATTCCTTCGGATCGCGCTCGTTCACTATTTGGGACACCTCGACCGGTCGCCCTGTGTTTGATAGTGGAAGTGACTTTGAGCGAATCACTGCGCAACAGTTGGGTGGTTCCTTCAACGCGAGCAACGACAGCAATGACGGCGATGATCGTTCGGATGACAAGGGACCAGAGCCCGAAGCTGTGGAAATCGCGTCGATTAACGGCAATACCTTCGCATTTATCGCTCTCGAGCGAGTGGGCGGCGTTATGGTTTACAACATAACCAACCCTCAAAATGCGGAGTTCGTGCAGTACATCAACCCGCGAGACTTCACGGTGGACGATGATGCGGTCGAAGCAAACTTGGCCGGCCCCCTTGGCCCTGAAGACGTCAAGTTCATCACTCAAGATGGCGAGATGTATCTTTTGGTGTCAAACGAGGTATCTGGCACGCTGTCAATTTACAGCGTTTCACTGCTGTAAAGTTCAATGAAGGCGATGGGCGAGTGTGATGGGCTTATTTGAACGGTATTTAAGCGTTTGGGTTGCACTCTCCATTGCCTCTGGCGTTGCTCTGGGCAGTTTGTTTCCCGCAGTCTTTCAGCTGTTTGCGAGCCTGGAGTACGCCAGTGTCAATTTGCCTGTGGCAGTACTCATCTGGTTGATGATCTATCCGATGATGCTGCAGGTGGACTTCGCATCGATTAAGGATGTCGGTAAACAGCCCAAGGGATTAGTGCTGACACTTGTGGTCAATTGGCTTATCAAGCCCTTCACCATGGCCGCATTAGGTTGGCTGTTCTTTCGCGTATTGTTTGCCGATCTTGTCGATCCGACGACTGCCGGTGAGTACATCGCCGGGATGATTTTGCTCGGTGTGGCTCCATGCACCGCAATGGTGTTCGTATGGAGCCAACTCACCAAAGGCGACCCGAACTACACATTGGTCCAGGTGTCAGTCAACGACATCATCATGATCTTTGCCTTTGCGCCGATTGCAGCTTTTCTCCTCGGGGTAAGTGATGTGTCCGTGCCATGGAAAACCTTGCTGTTATCGGTCGTTCTTTACGTGCTCTTGCCCCTGCTTGCGGGGTATCTGACGCGTCGAAGCCTAGCGACCGAGTCTGACCAATCGCGATTGACTGGCTTAATTACAACTTTGAAGCCGGTCTCCATTGCTGGATTACTCGTAACTGTTGTCCTTCTGTTTGGATTTCAGGCGGAGACCATTTTGGAACAGCCTCTCGCTATCGTGCTTATTGCCATTCCATTACTGATACAGACCTATGGCATCTTCGCTATCGCCTACGGGGCCGCCAGATACCTGAGACTGCCACACAACATCGCAGCCCCTGCCTGCATGATTGGCACATCAAACTTTTTTGAACTGGCAGTTGCGGTGGCAATTTCACTGTTTGGACTCCAATCTGGCGCAGCCCTAGCCACGGTAGTGGGCGTGTTGGTGGAGGTTCCTGTCATGCTTTCGCTTGTGGCAATTGCTAATCGCACGCGCTATTGGTTTCCTACTTCACTTTAGAGCCCTAGTTGCATTCGCTTCACTAAGCGAATTTTAATCCACGCAAGCAGTGCAATATTGGAGCACTACCTTTCGAAGGTAGAGGTAACTCGCCACAACACGCGGCGACTCAGCGAAAACGAAAAATAAATTTCAGGAAAAACAACGGCTTAGAAATTTGGTAGGACCAGCCAGATTCGAACTGGCGACCTCTACCATGTCAAGGCTCACACAACTCGCCGCAACACGTTGGGACACTAATAAAGTAAACATACCTCGTTATTTACTCAAGCTTCACTTGTTACTTGGGTAAGCATCTCTCCCTTACGAAAGTGAAACTTCCCTTGTTAATCGCAGTTGTCGCCGTTAACAAAAATTAAGCCCGCCTGAACCGGACCTGGAGGAAACGTCAGGTTATCTTCTTTGTGCGATCAGTGGTCATGATCTCCGTCATGTCCATGGCCCAGCTTGTATTTTAGATAGCCGCTGTTTCGGAAGAAGGCCTCCTCTTCATGATCGCCGAGATCGGCGAAGTCATAGGTTGTGTAGGTATCCAACTTCGAAGAGATAGAAGTAACGTGCGCGGGGTTAGCCTCAAGCGAATCGACCACCCAGCGACTACCACCCGATGATGTCCTTCGCTCCATAAGAACGGGCAAATTCAATTCATCAATTAATGTAGCTTTGATGGTCTCGCCGTTAACCACGCCTTCATAGGTGCTCGTTTCGAGACATTGATGTTTGCCTGAACCCGTCTTATTGAGTGATCCCAGCGTGTCGTCTGATATGAAGCTTCTGACCTCGCTCCAGCCTCCAGGCACGTTAGTGGGTGACGGCTCGTGCTCAACACCTATTTTCTCTGCATTGAAGTACTCCTCGTAACCAATGGTTTCCTCAGAATAGCGAAGGTAAACACGTGTAATTCCTTGGGGTTTGAAATCGTAAATAACCCTACTGCTTGTCTCTCTCAAAATTGAGAGCGATTGCTTCTGCCCTGCCGCACTATCGCTGCTCAGGGTTACGCCGATAACGCTTTGGGCGTCGATGCACTCCGATGCTGATAACGGCATCGTGAAAAACGAAAGAAGAATAGTCGTGGGCAAGAAAAGTTTCATATTGTTACTCCATAAAAAAGCCACCGCTCAAGATGAGCGGTGGCCATGGTTTTCACTCAGTTATTTACATTGCGCGCGCGTTAGCTTTCGCGATGAGATCGAGCGCGTAGTCAGTGAAGTGGAAGATCGCGTTTTGCTCGTTAGTTCCTCGAACAAGAGAGGCGCCGGGACCAATTGCGTATACACCGATATCTTCACCAGCGTGTGTTTCAGAGGTCAACGGTACGATAGCTTCCTGGTGGTAGCCTGGAGCTGTTGTATCAACCGATGAAATATCAACTCGACCCGATGTGATAGGGCAACCATAGCCCGCATCAGAGTTAGTCTCGGCACCCAAATCACAGAAGCCACGGCCGTTGGTGTAAGTGACTGTTGTGAAGGGGAGTTCATCAGCTGCAGCTTGTGGATCACCACCTGCCGAGTAGACCGCTTTGCCCAAGATTGGGTTGCCGCGAGTGACGTAGCCACCCATGGTCATCACGTGGCTGTGGTCAGCGGTAACGATGATGAGCGTGTCTTCTTGACTGGTGAGATTAACCGCCGTTTGGACAGCGTTTGAGTACTCAACCGTATCCATAAGCGCACCGTACGCGTTACCCGCATGGTGAGCGTGGTCGATGCGACCTGATTCGACAACAAGGAAGTAACCATTTGGATTGTTGTCAAGAATCTGGATTGCTTTTGCGGTCATCTCTGAGAGCGATGGCTCGCCAGCGATGTCGTTGCTACGGTCAGCTTCGTACTGCATGTGAGACTCGTTGAACAAACCCAAAACTTTGGACGTGTTCTCAGTGTCGATTATGTCAAAACCAGATTG
The DNA here is from genome assembly GCA_009937065.1 of Gammaproteobacteria bacterium. Taxonomy (GTDB): domain Bacteria; phylum Pseudomonadota; class Gammaproteobacteria; order Pseudomonadales; family Halieaceae; genus Luminiphilus. The sequence continues at coordinate 3,709 of JAACDF010000017.1, forward strand.
GTCTGTGACGTACTGACCTGTTGGATACTTTGCTAACCACTCTGCTGGTAGGTTGCGGTCATCGGTACGGTCACCTTCAGCACCGCTTGCAACTGGCTTTTCAACGTTGAACGCAGTGTCTTTGGGGATGAAGTGACGTCGACCACCACCCATTACGACATCGATACCATCGATATCAACACCTGCAAACTTCGCTTCGAGGTTGTCCTCGAAGTTAACCAGCTGCGAGGCAATGTCTTCTTGGATAGAGCAAGCGCCCTCACCAGGAAGATCAGAGTTGTCCTCATAGTTTCTGTCAGCTGATTTAGCGTAGTTTGCGCCGGGTGTTGCGTGAGTGATACGAGCTGTCGAGATAACACCGGTTGAAAGACCAGCGATTTCGGCAAGCTCCATACTTGTCACTAACTCATTGGCAGCTGAGGTCGTGTCACAATCGCCACGATTAGCCGTTTCGTCGTAACCGAAGACACCAATATCGGTTTTAACGCCTGTCACCATGGCACCCATAGTACCTGCTGAATCTGGTACCTGGGAGTTAGTGTTGTAGACCTTAACCAGCCCAGCGAATGGGAAACGGTCGAAGGAAAGATCGTTAGACTCGGGTCCGTCAAAGTTTGTTGACTGACCATCGGTCC
>JAACDF010000018.1 GCA_009937065.1 Gammaproteobacteria bacterium
GTCGTGGTCCGCGATGCTGACAAAATGCCCGGCGCATCATGGTTTCCTGACACTCGTCTGAATTTTGCTGAGAACCTGTTAAGACGTCGCGGTGATGCAACAGCGCTTGTGTCACTGTTCGAAAATGGCAGGCGTAAAGAGACCACTTTCGGCGAGTTGTACGCACAAGTGGCTGCGATTGCCGCTGCTCTGAAAGCCCGTGGTGTCGAGCCAGGTGACCGGGTGGCAGGGTTCATGCCCAACGTCACTGAGACGGTGGTTGCCATGTTGGCAGCGACCAGTCTGGGCGCCGTATGGACCTCGTGCTCCCCTGACTTTGGCTTTCAGGGAGTGATGGATCGGTTTGGCCAGGTAAAACCCAAGGTACTGTTTGCAGCAGATGGCTACTACTACAACGGCAAGGCGCATGATTCTCTCGAGAAAGTGCGTCAAATCGCCGAGGAGATCGACAGCCTTGAGCAGGTGGTAATCGTCGAGGTTGTCGAAAATGCCCCCAATATCGCAGGTATTGAACATATAGAGGGTGCAGTGCTCTTTTCCGACTGGCAGCGTGAGCAAGCCGGCGTCACCGACATTGCGTGTGAACAGCTGCCTTTTGATCATCCGCTTTACATCATGTACTCATCGGGAACGACCGGTGTGCCCAAGTGTATTGTGCATGGGGCGGGCGGCACGCTCATTCAGCACCTGAAGGAACACCAGCTTCACTGTGACGTTGGGCCAGAGGACACCCTGTTCTACTTTACTACCTGTGGCTGGATGATGTGGAACTGGTTGGTCTCGGGGCTTGCCAGCGGTGCAACGCTGATTTTGTATGACGGCTCGCCCTTTGCTGATGAGGGCAAGGTACTCCTCGACGCGATTGATCGAGAACGGATTACGGTGTTTGGCACCAGTGCGAAGTTCATCTCGGGTATCGAAAAGGCAGGGCTTAAACCCGGGGAATCGCACGACCTATCGAGCCTCAACACCATTTTATCGACAGGCTCTCCGCTGTCTCACGAGAGCTTCGAGTACGTGTATCGGGATGTAAAAGATGACGTATTACTCGCATCGATTGCAGGTGGTACCGACATCATTTCCTGCTTTGTCGGTGGGTGCCCGACGCGACCGGTCTACACAGGCCAAATCCAGTGCCGTGCCCTCGGTATGGCGGTTGAGTTTTGGGATGAGACCGGTATGCCTCTCAAGAGCGGCAAAGGCGAACTAGTGTGTAAGCAGTCCTTTCCCAGCATGCCCATCGGTTTTTGGAACGACCAAGACGGCGGGAAATACCACCGTGCTTACTTCGCTCAGTTCGATAACGTCTGGTGTCACGGCGATTACGGTGAACTGACGCCCGAGGACGGCGCCATCATTCATGGGCGATCTGATGCGGTTCTCAATCCGGGTGGGGTCCGCATTGGTACTGCCGAGATTTACCGACAGGTCGAAAAGCTCGACGCCATTGTCGAGAGCATTGTTATTGGGCAGGACTGGGAAGACGATGTACGCGTTGTGCTGTTTGTGGTGCTTCGCGAGGGTGAGGTGCTCGATGAGCGGCTAGCGCAGGCGGTGCGATCGACGATTCGCCAGAACGCGACGCCACGACATGTCCCGGCGAAGATTATTCAGGTTCCCGAAATCCCGCGAACGCTCAGCGGCAAAATCGTAGAACTCGCGGTGCGGGAAGTCGTGCACGGACGTCCAGTCAATAATGTGGATGCGCTGGCCAATCCTGAGGCCTTAGCACACTTTGCGAATTTGGCCGCGCTTAAACACTAGTTCAGTCAGGCCAATTCACCCAGAAAAGGTCAGACAGAAAATCTCAGAACGAACAAATCAGGCATGCCAAGTTAGACAGAAGAGACCGCAAATAGAGTGGGGCGTAGAAAGCCGGGCTCCTCGAGTGGGGTACTCGCCTAACAGCGGCAGTAGGTTTGCCCCTTTGGATTGAGCGCATCACAGGTTACAACCCGCGGTCCACTGAAGCATTGATTAGCATCGCGCGCTAACGTTTGTATCCGGTCCTCTTTGACCTCAAATGTTGCGGGGTCCGCTCCATCAACAAGGTGCTCTAGCCAATACACCTGCGATCGATCGCTTGCGTAGCCACCCCATAGAATCTCAAAGCTCGCGCGATCCACAGTGCTGAGGCGTTCCGATTCGATGTAGTAACACTTGCTGTCTAGCGCCTGCCACATAGACAAAGGCTCAAAGGTATCAATGTCGCAGACATCGATGCGCTTGTTACCGAAGTAGAAATCATCACTATCGCGAGACCATGCATCGCCCAGTCGCTCGAAGGTGTTGATATCGGCTCCTTCTAACCGGGTTCGGCCGTAGAACATCTGCGTGGCATCTCTCGCGTAGTTTTCCGTTAGGCGCTTAAAGGTGGCCGGGTCCGCATGAAGGATGGGAATATCCCACTCATAGACGGTTGTTGCGTCTTTCCCATGTTCTGTGCCGATGGCCTCGAAGGTGTCAGGATCGGCCTGCGCTAGCACCCTCGTGTGATACCGCATACTCATGGGGTTCCAGCGAAAATAAGTGACTTTGCCGTCAACCACTTCGTAATAAGAGTACGTGCCGGTAACTGCTTTTAGCGTGCTGGTACAACCGGACGTAAGGCCGAGCATTACGCCAACAAAGAGAAGCGTGAGCGTTAGGGGGCGAAACCTTTGATGCCTCATAAATCGATGATCTGTATTGTCGCGCCATTAAGCTCGAAAGCCGCCGCCTCAAATGCAGGTGGACCGAGGAAGGCACGGGCGTTCTTGGAAAAGCCGTACTGCTCTTTCGGGACGCCAAAGAAGTTGTTATCCATTTTGTTGTTCAAGTTGACGTCATGAAAGATGCCGACGGCATAGGTGCCGGGCGGTAGCTCATAGACGTAGGTCACGGACCCGGGCTCCACCATCTCGATCGTACCTTCTGTGATGCCTGGCGCGGCTCCACCTTTCTCGCCACGATCAGCCTCAAACGCCTCGGCATTGTTATAGACCGCGACGTGAATCTCACCCGCCTTTTTGATGTTATTGACCGTGACGGTCAAGGTGTCGGCACTTGCCGAGGGTGACAGACCGATCAGCAATAGAGCCGCCAGAAAGGCGCAATGAATCTTGGATGGGCGAGGACTGTGGATCTTTATCGTCATTGTCGGTACGGTCCGCGGAGAATTCTCGGGAATGTAATATGGACCTCCTGTTTTTGGAAGCGCGACCGATCCCCAGCCATGCGCTAATGGCGCTGCTCGCTGTGGTGATTGGTGGGGTGCAGCTGATGAGTGCCAAGGGAACATCTCAGCACAAGGTACTGGGTTATATCTGGGTCACCCTCATGATGTACGTGTCGATCTCCTCTTTTTTCATCTCCGAGATTCGATTATGGGGTGCCTACAGCCCGATTCATCTTCTCAGCGCTTGGACCGTGCTGACCTTGTGCACAGGGGTCTATTTTGCGCGAGTGGGAAACATCAAGGCACATCAACTCAATATGCAGTTGCTCTATGGCCTCGCACTGATTCTGACGGGGTTGTTTACGCTGCTCCCCAACCGTGTGATGGGGCAAATATTCTTTGGCGCCTAGTTTGGCGTTGCCCGGTTTGGTGGTGTGTCGGGGTTAACGATTGCTAGAACTCCCGTTTAAGACCTCCCAGTGCTACTGCTGGTGCTGCTGGTTCTTTTAACTGGTTTTGAGGTCTCTTGAGAGGCTTAATTTAGAGCGCTAAATGTTCGGTCAGGCGAGCGTATCGCGACGGTAGCACTCCCAGTTCCAAGCACTCTGCGCAATCTCGTCGATACTGTCGTGAGCCGGTGTCCAGCCGAGTTCATCGCGCGCTTTCTGAGAACTTGCAACAAGGGTAGCAGGGTCACCTTCGCGGCGCTGGCCAATCGTAAAGGGAATCTCCGATCCGACGGCTTTCTCGCAGGCGGAAATGACTTCCTTTACCGAGTAGCCGTTGCCATTCCCCAGATTGTAGGTGCCAAACACGCCCGATTCCGTCATGGCATCGATGGCTGCGACGTGTGCACTGGCTAGATCATCAACGTGAATGTAGTCGCGGATGCAGGTGCCATCGGCCGTAGGGTAATCATCTCCAAACAGGGTTAGCGGGTTGCCTGTGCCAGCTGCTGCCCGCAATGCATTAGGAATGAGGTGTGTTTCGGGTTCATGCCGCTCACCAAGGTTTGCCGCGTTGTTGGCACCTGCCGCATTAAAGTAGCGAAGGCAGGTGGCACTGAAATCAGAGCTGGCTGTAACGGCTTCGAGCATCTGCTCTACCACGAGCTTGGTTTGTCCGTAGACGTTGATGGGTGCCTTGGGGTGAGCCTCATCAATAAGGTCTGACACCGGGTTGCCAAAAATGGCTGCCGTTGACGAGAACACGAGCCGCTGAATGTCTGCGGCCTGCATGGCGCGCACGAGGTTCGTCGTACCACCCACGTTGTTCTGGTAATACATGGCGGGCTGATTCTTAGATTCGCCGACGAGTGATTTGGCGGCGAAATGCAGCACGCCCTCAAAGCCACGCCCTTTTAGGTTGCGCACCAAGTTCGTTTCATCGCGGAGATCAATAGTGATGAGCTCGCAGTCCTGTAGCGCCCATTTGTGACCGGTGCTCAGGTTGTCGAGAATGACCACCTCATGGCCCTGTGAAAGGAGTGCATGAACCGTGTGCGATCCAACGTAGCCTGCGCCGCCTGTCACAAGTAATTTCATCGGTTCTCCGGAAAACTGTGTATCTGCCCCAGATCATGAGTGTGCAGTTAACCTGAGGAACATGCCAACTTTATGTCACGTTCCCTGAGCGCGGCTTCAACTCGCACCTACAATCAGGCAAAAAAAACGGCCCAGTGCCTGCGCAGCGGACCGTTTTTCTATTCTTGCTAATGATTAGATGGCTTTCATGCCGGTCATGTAGTCCCGAAGCTCTTCGCCAATAATCTCAACAGGGTGATTGCGGATTTCAGCGTTCACGGCAATCAAGGTCTTGTTGTCGACCGCATTGCTTCCCGTCATGCCGCCACCAATCACGTCAGCGCCGAGACCTGCAACGAAGTCCTTAAGCAGTGGGCGCGCCGCCTGATCAAAGAGGTAGTTGCCGTACTCAGCTGTATCTGAGATCACAACGTTCATCTCGTAGAGTTTCTTACGTGCAATCGTATTTGCAATGAGCGGTGTCTCGTGGAGTGACTCGTAGTAGGCCGACTCATCAATGATGCCCGCCGAGACCATGGTCTCGAACGCGAGCTCAACCCCTGCTTTAACCATGGCGACCATGAGAATGCCCTGATCGTAGTAGGTCTGCTCTTCGATGTTCTGATCTGTCAGTGGTTGCTCTTCGAACGCTGTCGCGTTTGTCTCGGCACGCCATGTCAGCAGATTGATATCGTCGTTGGCCCAGTCAGCCATCATGGTCTCAGAGAAGTGGCCGGACATGATGTCGTCCTGGTGCTTTTCAAAGAGCGGACGCAGAATTTCTTTCATGTCTTCCGCAAGATCGTAAGCACGGATCTTCGCGGGGTTGGTCAGGCGATCCATCATGTTGGTGATGCCGCCGTGCTTAAGCCCTTCAGTAACCGTCTCCCAACCATTCTGAACGAGCTTGGCTGCGTAGCTGGGCTCGATACCGAGCTCAACCATGCGATCAAAACAGAGGATAGAACCTGTCTGGAGCATGCCGCAAAGAATAGTCTGCTCACCCATGAGGTCAGACTTCACTTCAGCAACGAATGAAGACTCGAGAACGCCTGCGCGATGACCACCGGTGCCCGCAGCGTACGCTTTCGCAAGCTCGAGGCCATTACCGTTGGGATCGTTCTCGCGGTGAACGGCGATGAGCGTTGGAACACCAAAGCCACGCAGGTACTCCTCGCGAACCTCGGTGCCGGGACACTTCGGTGCCACCATGATGACGGTAATGTCCTCACGCACCTGCATGCCTTCTTCAACAATGTTGAAGCCGTGGGAGTACGAGAGACAGGCGCCGTGCTTCATCAGTGGCTGCACCGTGGTGACAACGTCAGTGTGCTGCTTGTCAGGGGTCAGGTTGAGCACCATGTCCGCTTGTGGAATGAGCTCCTCGTAGGTGCCGACGGTGAAGCCGTTCTCCGTTGCGCGAAGGAATGATGCGCGTTGCTCGGTAATTGCTGATTCACGTAGGGCATAGGAAACATCTAACCCGCTGTCGCGAAGGTTCAAACCCTGGTTCAGGCCCTGAGCTCCGCAGCCAACGATGACGATCTTTTTATCCTTAATGGCGTCCACGCCATTGGCGAACTCTTCAGGCTCCATGAAACGGCACTTGCCAAGTTCTTCTAGCTGCACGCGCAGGGGCAGGGTATTGAAGTAGTTGCTCACTGGGGACTCCTCGTCACGAATTTTAATATGATGCTTTTAATCTGGTGTTCATTCGGGGCGCATAATGTAGTGGTTGAGCGGCGCTACGTAAATGTTAGGACCGCACAAAGCCGGCGTATTGGGCGTTTTAGTGGATATTTGGTGTCATTATGTCTGTGGCTACAAAGCGTTCAGGCAATTTTTATCGATTTCTGCCTCTTTAGATCTACTCTGAACGAATAAGCGTTATAAATGTCTCAGGCAGGATGTGTCAGCGAATCGCTCAACCAAGGTATTGAGATCACTCACAGGCGTCTCCATTATCAAAAAAGCAGGTGAAGCGTAGAGACGCGAAACACACAAGCTTACGTAATACTCCGTGAGCTTTTAAATAGAGCAAAGGTTATGAGTCGTCGCAGTAAAACTTGGCAGTCGTATCCGCGGATTGATTCCTCAGAGATCACCCCTGAGTCTGTTTGGCTTAATCGCCGCAATCTGATGAAGGCTGCAGCGGCGGGTGCTGGTTTGACGGCTGTCGGTGAGGCGGTTGCTCAGCCCAAGGCACTCAAAGACCTTAGCTTTACTGAGGCCTCCGATGATACGCCGTTCAAGGCCACCGAAGACTTGACGCCCTACGAGGCTGCAACGACCTACAACAACTTCTATGAGTTCGGGACCGATAAGTCGGACCCGGTTCGTCATGCAGACGCGATGACGACCGACCCGTGGGAGGTTAAAGTGGGTGGGCTGGTAAACAAGCCGGGCACGCTACACCTCGAAGATGTCTTGAGTGGGTTTGATCTCGAGGAGCGCATTTACCGGTTCCGCTGTGTTGAAGCCTGGTCCATGGTCGTACCATGGATCGGCTTCCCGCTCTCAAAATTGCTCGAGCGCTTTGAGCCAAAAGCGGAAGGCAAATTCATCGAGTTCAAGACGCTTTATCGTCGATCAGAGATGCGAGGCACGCGCTCGTTTACCTCGATCATTGACTGGCCGTATCGCGAGGGTCTGCGCATGGACGAAGCAATGAATCCTCTGACGCTGATGACCGTGGGCTTGTACGGAAAAACTCTGCCAAATCAGAGTGGCGCGCCGCTTCGACTTATCGTTCCATGGAAGTATGGCTTTAAGAATATTAAGTCGATTGTTGAAATTAACGTGACGGACCGTCAGCCCAAAACGAGTTGGCAGGATTTGGCGCCGCAGGAATACGGGTTTTATGCCAACGTTAACCCCGAAGTCAGCCATCCTCGTTGGTCACAGGCTTGGGAGCGTCGACTGCCCTCATCGTTATTCAACCCTAACCGGGTCCGAACTCAAATATTCAACGGATACGCAGAGCAGGTGGCAGGCCTTTACAAGGGAATGGATCTTGCCCGCTTTTATTGATGTAAATGGCGGCAATAAAAGCGCGGTTGATGGCAATGCCAAGACTGACAAAGCGAGTAGCAAGATCACCAAATTGTCTGTGAATCGTTCTCCTAATTGGAATTCGGCAATACGAGTAGCCGTTTTTCTCGCTTGTCTGTTGCCGTTTATGACTCTTGTGGAAGCAGTCGCGACGAATTCGTTGGGCCCTGACCCGGCGGAGCATCTCATGCACGTCACGGGCGAGTGGGTGATGCGCTTTCTGGTGCTAGTTCTATTGGCTACGCCGCTCGCACGCAATGGATGGCCGAGGCTTGCACGTTACCGACGCATGCTGGGCTTATACGTTTGGTTCTACGCAACATTGCATTTACTCGTATTCGCGCAGGTGTATATCGGCTGGTCAGGAGAGCAACTGATTGAGGAGCTTGCCGAGCGTCCGTATGTGCTGGTCGGATTTTCGGCTTGGTTGATCCTGGTCCCACTAGGAATAACCTCCGCGCACACAATCCGAAAAAAAATGGGTCGGTATTGGCGTCAGCTTCACAAGCTGACCTACGCCGTCGCTATCTTGGGGTGGGTGCATCTACTGTGGTTGTCTCGGTCGGATGTGGGTGAAGCTGTAATCTACGGGACTGTTTTCGTCATTCTGCTGTCCTATCGCGTTAAAATTGCTTTTGGTAAAAAGTCACGGATTAGAGCTGTCGCGTCGTAAATGTTGCATTTTGCGATAAAAAAGGGTTAGGTCTATGCGTGGTTGTCATTTTTACGTCACGAGAACGGCATACTCTGTGTCGGTGATATGTAACTACTGCTCTTTTTCCCAAGAGCACTTCGGGGGTTGTAAGTGAATTTTCGTTCTAAGCGGTCAGTTGTAACGACTCGGGCACTAATGTCGGCGCTGATGTCAGCCTCTCTAGTGTCGGGGCCTCTGTATGCACAGCCTACAGGTGAATCGTCTGGTAGCGCAGGTTCAACAGGTGGTGCTTCAACAGGTGGTGCATCAACAGGCACTGCGGCGCCTTCGGGTACGGGCGGTGCTGCGGGTGGTTCCGCCGGAGGAGCGACAGGTGGCGCTGCCGGAGGAGCTACGGGTGGTGCTGCCGGAGGAGCTACGGGTGGTGCTGCCGGAGGAGCTACAGGTGGTGCTGCCGGAGGGGCAGCGGGTGCTGCTGGAGGAGCCGCCGCAGCGACAGCAACCGGCACCGGTCTGGCAGGGACTATTAGCGCGGCGGCTGGTGCGGTCGGGTCTGCGATCGCTGGGGCCGGTGTGGCTGGCATTGCTGCTGCGGCTGTAGTGGCTGCAGCGGCGGTCAACGAGGTTGTCGACCAAATAGAGCCAGAGCCCAATCCACAGCCTGAACCAGAACCTGAGCCTCAGCCGGAACCTGAGCCTGAGCCAGAACCCCAGCCGGAACCTGAGCCAGAACCTGAGCCTGAGCCAGAACCCCAGCCGGAACCTGAGCCAGAA
>JAACDF010000003.1 GCA_009937065.1 Gammaproteobacteria bacterium
ACCCCCGCTAGTTTAGCAACTTCCAATCCAAAACTGCGATTCGCGGGGCCTTCTTGAATGTGATGCATGAAGACGACATGGTCCTCATGCTCTGTGGCATCCAAGTGAACATTTACCATGGAAGCAAGATCATCTGGTAGAGCAGTCAGCTCGAAATAGTGTGTTGCAAAAAAGGTGAGGGCGCGGACTCGCTCAGCGAGCGCGACCGCCGATGCCCAGGCGATACTCAAGCCATCGAACGTGCTTGTACCTCGACCGACTTCATCCATTAGCACGAGGCTTTTTTCGGTAGCGTTGTGCAAGATATTGGCGGTCTCGGTCATTTCAACCATGAAGGTGGATAAGCCGCTTGCCAGATCATCTGATGATCCGATGCGCGTGAAAATTCGATCAACGATTGACAAGGATACGCTGTCAGCTGGCACAAAAGCGCCGCAGTGTGCCAACAGGACAATGAGCGCGTTTTGTCGCATGTAGGTCGATTTTCCGCCCATATTGGGCCCCGTAATGAGCAGCATGCGCCTCTGCTCATTGAGCAAGGTATTGTTCGCTATGAAAGGTTTGTCGCTGACCTGTTCAACAACCGGGTGTCGTCCATTTGAGATATCGAGCTGCGCCTCCTCGCTAAACGAAGGACGACTGAGTGATAAGGCATCGGCACGCTCTGCAAAACAGGCGAGTACATCGAGATCGCAGATCGCTCGCGATGTCGCTTGTAGCGGTAATAGATCCTCTGCGATTCGCTCTACCAACGCCTCATACAGAGATTTTTCTCTCGCCAATGCTCGGCTTCGACTAGATAAGGCTTTGTCCTCGAACTGCTTTAGCTCCGGCGTGATGAAGCGCTCGACGTTTTTGAGTGTTTGCCGCCGCTGGTAGGTATCGGGAGCTTGATTCGACTGCTGTCGGCTTATTTCAATGTAATACCCATGAACCCTGTTATAGCCCACTTTGAGCGTGGAGAGTCCGGTGGCCTCCCGCTCGCGGCGTTCGATATCGACAAGGTATTCGCCTGCGTTCTCACTGATGCCACGAAGTTCGTCGAGCTCTTCGTCATAACCCTCAGCTAACACACCTCCGTCTCTGATTACCACAGGTGGTGATTCAACGAGTGCCCGGCTGAGTAGTTCACAGAGCTCGGGGTACTGACCCATATCAGTGCGTAGCGTTTGAAGTAGGGTAGAGTCCTGGGGGGTGGCTGTCGTTAGTGCCGGCAATGCCCAAAGGCTATCGCGTAAACGAGTCAGGTCTCGAGGACGTGACGATCGTAATGCGACTCTAGCCAAGATGCGCTCAAGGTCTGAAATGGACTTGAGTGACTGTCTTGTTGTCTCAAATGCATAGTTTTGACTCAGACAGGAGACGGCGTCGAGACGATCTTCCAGCACAGAGCGAACGGTGACCGGCCTATGAAGCCACCGTTTGAGGTGCCGCGTCCCCATGGCCGTTACCGTAGAGTTATAAACTGAGAACAGGGTATTGTCCTCACCACCATGCAGATTTAGATCGATCTCTAGGTTTCTTCTGGTCGCTGCATCTAGGATGACCGAGTCGCTCTGACGCTCGTGACGTATCGAGGTGAGATGGGGTAGCTCATTGCGCTGAGTGTCTTTGACATAGTCCAGGAGACAGCCTGCCGCCGCGATTGCCAGCGATAAACCGTCGCAGCCAAATCCACTGAGATCGCGAGTCTGAAAGTGCTGGTTCAGCTGGGTACGCGCGCTGTCTTCGTCGAACTGCCATGACGCAAGGCGTCTGACAGCAACCTGGTCAGCCAGTGTGGGGATGCTTGCTTCCTCGGGTAGAAGCAACTCAGCGGGAGATAACCGCTGTAATTCAGCGCTCAGCGCTTCATCACCCTCAACTTCTGTCACCAGAAATCGCCCACTGCTCAGATCCATCCAGGCAATACCTGAACTGAGCTGATGTCGAAATACGGAAACAATGAGCGCATCACCACTGGCATCGAGCAGGGATTCGTCGGTAAGCGTACCCGGCGTGACAACACGAACCACCTTTCTTTCGACAGGCCCCTTCGATTCGTTTGGGTCACCGATTTGCTCCGCAATAGCGACTGAAAACCCAGCGCGGACTAATTTCGCAAGGTAGTTTTCGGCGGCGTGGAAAGGTACGCCTGCCATGGGTATGGGTTCGCCCGCTGATTTGCCACGGGAGGTCAGGGTGATGTCAAGCACGGGAGCGGCAATTTCTGCATCACTGTAAAAAAGCTCGTAGAAATCTCCCATGCGGTAAAACAGCAGCTCGTCCGGATGCGCCTCTTTGATGGCCAAAAACTGGCGCATCATCGGTGTGTGTTGGCTGTTGTCTGAACTAAGACTCATGCTGTTTTTCTGCTTTTTAACCTCTTTAATGCTGGCTTTTTGCCTCTTAACACATTCATTGTCATACACTGAATTTCGCTACACTATTTTCTAATAACAAGTTTTAGTGTAACTTTTTGTGTAACTGATAATTTTTGGTTACACAAAATGAAGCCATCCCCCAAGCCCTCCCTGACAGCTAAAGCCGTGCAAGGTATGAGCATTGGCGCAACCCTATCTGATGTGGGTGACTACAGGGGGCTAAGAGTAACCCGAACCACCAAGGGTAGGCGATGGTTCTATCGCTATCGTGTTGGAAATAAGCTCCAACAAGACACTATTGGCATGAACCTCTCTGTACAAGACGCACGATCTAAGTTCAGTGTCCTAAAGGCAGAAAAGCAAAGGGGTAAGTTGCCTCGTGATTTGATTGCTGAGTCTGCGCCCGCTGAAAGTTTTACAGTCAGCGAGATGGTTGGCGTGTATTTAGAGAATTTAAGCAGGGTCCGGCAAGTAAAAGGTGTTATCGACGTTCGCACTTTCATGGCTAACCTGACTCGTCCCTATGGTCATTACGACATCATGGATTTTGGTGCGGCCGAGGCGAAAGCTGTCGTTACTCACCAAGTTGAAAAAGGTAATCGTGTGCAGGCGGGGCGTATTGCCTCAGAGTTGTCTGCCGCTTGGGATTACTCCGTGGCACTTAATCGGATATCCGAGGATATGGCTAATCCGGGCGAGGCCGCCAAGAAAGCGCTCAAGCGTGCCAGAGTCAGAACTACTCCAGCCAAACGAACTCGTTATTTAGACGATAGAGAGCTTTCTGTACTGCTTCAGTGGCTTCCAAAAGTAGGCGGCTTTTCCCCTAATTTGCGTAAGGCTCTCATGCTGACTCTGCAGGTGGGTTGCCGGTCTGGCGAAGCCATTTCAGCACGCTGGTCTGACTTTGACCTAGAGGCCGGTACATGGACGCTGTTCCAAACAAAAACCAACGATCCTCGCACCATTAAGTTACCTAGTCAGACGCTTGAGTGGCTAAGAGCCTCTAGGTTGCTCTCTGCAGGTGATATGTACCTTTGCCAGAGTCCTAGGAGTCGTATGAGCCATCTCCAGCAGAAGCAAATTACAGAGCGCATGTGGGTACTGAAGCGTGATGGAAAATTGCCGCCGCTTGCTGATTGGACACCTCATGATCTGCGGAGAACTTGTCGAACGCACTTGTCGCAAATGGGATGCCCCGAGCCTGTTGCTGAGTCAGCTATTGGTCACGTCGTCGCTACTAACAACTACAACTTGCACCAATATCAGAACGAGGTTGGAGAGTGGCTTCAGAAGTGGAATGACAAATTAGAGGCGCTAAATAAATAGCAAAATATTTTGGTAATTGTGCGCTTTTTTAAGTCATTGAAATCAAAGGAGTAAAGGGAAGAAGATAACAAAATATGTTGGTAAATCATTGATATATAACATTTTTTGTCTGTCGACGAGTTCTTCGTGGTTTGGTACCTTCGACAGTCGATTATGGCGTAAGTGGGGAGTAGCAAAATGATTTGAAATTATTTCTGGCAACTTTGCCGACTAGAGCATGTTTGAAGTCGGCACTGGGCGCGCCAACGCCCAGTACCTCGATACCAAAACCACCCAAGGCAATAGCATCGTGCGGATAGTGTATCCGTGCGCAGGAGACATGCGCAAATGCATATCAAATCAAAGCTTTATCCGGAACTTCCGCGATTCCTCACAATCGACGAGTACGCGGCCCTCACCAAAACCACGAAACAGGCTATCCATAATCGCATATGGAAGGGTAACCAGCTCGGAGTCATCCGTGACTCAGGTCAAAAGAATCTTATTGATATCGACCTCGCCCTTCAGCCTAAGGGGGGCGATTGAATTATGTATTCACACAGTCACTACGCCTCAAAATTGAAGGCACTGATGAACTCCATAAGTGATTGGTCTCTCGCAACAGCCGAGCAGAGAGCAAGAGCAAAATACTTCTCAGACATGATGCGATTGGCTCAAAGAGCGGGCAGGGGATGAATAGCCTTGTCGAGTCTCCGAGAAAACCACATGGGTGGTCACCGCTAGACGAGCCTCTTTTCGATCAACTGGAGGCGCCAGAGTTTGTGCTAGACGGCGTAATAGCCGCAGGTGCAGTAGCCATAGCTGGGGAGCGAGGACTAGGAAAGACATCAATCTTAATCCCCATGATGCTGGCCGTAGCCGGGCTGATTGAAAACTATCCCTTCAAGGCATCAATTCGTCGTCGTGTTTTCTACGTAACGGAGGACGTATCTCAGGCTATTCGGATCATTGCGGCACTGGTGCAAAGTGGGTGGGTCACAGCTCAGCACGAAGAGATAAAAAAGGCCTTTAAGCTCTGTCCGGCACATCGTATATCAATTGAGGAGGCTACCTATTTCCCCAATATGCTGGTTAGTGATTATGAGAAGAATCAATGCGTTGACGGATCGATCTACAGAGCGCCGCCCGTTGTTGTGTTGGATACAGTAAATGCAACACTTGATCTCGATAACATAAATGACAATTCATCAATCTCTCAGGCAATCGCTCGTCTACGGCAGTCGTTCGGCGATATTCCTTTGATCACGATAGGGCATGTGGCTAAGGCCGCCAGAGGCGACGCACAGAGGGCGTCCTTCAAGGGCGCAGGTGCTTGGGAGGATGATACTCAGCAAACGCAATATCTCGTCTCTGAGGCCTCTCAACGGTATCTAGTCACTGGTAAATCCAGATTTGAAGCTGACTACTCTGAATTTGAGATTGAGAGCCACTCAGCTGATCT
>JAACDF010000130.1 GCA_009937065.1 Gammaproteobacteria bacterium
ACTGTTGTAAAGATATTTTGATATTCAATCATCGTAGTGGTCCCCTTATCAGTACCAGATAGGTAGCGTTAGCCACCAGTTCCACCATTCAGGCCATCCCTTCGTCCAGAAAGGCCCACTAAGGACGATGCAGACTGCACTCCAAAATGCAGCGGAGACCGCAACGAAGGTACCCAGCCGGTGAATGCCCAAGGCGCCGATGGAGTAGCCAATGTCATCTCGGAAGTAGGTGTTCTCGTGCTCACCTGTTTTCACTGTCTCGCCTTCGCGTGGGTTCGTCGCCATAAGGATCAGAGATCCATGCATTGACAACGCCAGTGCTGTGGTGAAGAAGAAGGTCACCGCGAGCATGTGCGCAGGGTTGTAGTGGAAGTGAAGGAATTGGTAGCCGACGTTCGAAACCCAATCAAGGTGACTCATGATCCCGTAGGGGAAACCATGGCCCCAAGCGCCAAGCAATACCGGGCGAATAATCACCAGCGTTACGTAAGCCAAAACGGCAAACGAGAAGGCGAAGGGGACGTGCAAGCCCATACCCAGTTTGCGTGAGATTTCAACTTGCCTAAAAATCCACGAAACAAAGGCGCCCGTGGCGCAAATCGTGATGATTTGCCAAAGTCCACCTTCTTTAAGCGGAGCCAAACCCAAACCATACGACAAATCAGGCGGCGCGATGTTGATTCGCCAGATATTCCATGTGTCGCCAAGCGCTGCACCGTAGAAAATCAGCGCTGTTCCCGTTACGGCAAAGAACAGGGTCGTAATTCCAAAGAATCCGACATAGAACGGGCCTACCCAGAAATCGAAAAGATCTCCTCCGAGGAGCGTGCCGCCCCGGACGCGATACTTCTTTTCAAAGCTCATCATCGACATTGCATACTTCTCCCTTCCGAGCGCTAAGCGCTCCCTTCTTCCGGTCCGCAATGGCTAGTTGGACCGATTGATCAAACCCCACGTCCTAAGACGCGGAGCAAAACGTCATTAAATTCGCATAAAGGCGTAAGGTGCGATGCTATTCGCAGCGCGCTTAGCTTCCTGCCAGCAATTGAGTTCGTGCTGTCGCACTAACTTCAATCGATTTACGGCTGCTTGTCCCAAAAACCATACAAACATCGTTAGGAAGAGCAGTCGAAACTGCAGGTGTTCCCAGATGGTCTTTCGCTCGGTATTTCGCTTAGTTGCAATCATTTTGTCTCCCGTCATCGGTGTTGGCCGTGCCGTGTTGTTGTAATTCATCGCGCTCATACGGCGCTTCCGAGTTGCAGTACGCGGCCCGCATCTAGAACGTGCGCTGCACTCACAGAATCCGATTCATCTTGGCGCGCCGCCTGTTCAGCACTGTCGCGCAGCCGCTTTGCGGCCGATATTCGGACTAATATGGGTTGTTGTTCGATAATTTGGTCGAGTAAGGCCTGCGCGTCATCAAGCCAGGGCAGGCTCGCACGTGCGGGCGTGGCGACGGTTTCATCGAGATCAGTGCCTAAAGGCAAAATATGGAAAAGGGCATCGAAGAGCGCATTGCACACTTCCTGAATGAGATAGCAGGCACCGGAGTAACCCATAAAGGGCGTCCCGGTATGGCGGCGTATGATCGTGCCTGGCAATGAAGCAGGTATAAACATGCTTCTGTTGCCCGCCTCGGCGATATACATTCGTTCGTTATAGCCGCCAAAGACAATCAGTGGTGTTGTCTTGTAGATTGAGTCGCGGACATCTTGATTGTCTGGTTTGACGCCCGCTTTTCGCGAAAAATGAAACGCGCAGGGCAGACCGAGATCTTCCTCGAGGAAGTGACGGAGTCCACGTGTGTAGGTGTCTGTTGCTACAACGCCAAAGCTTGCCGTTGCAAAGAAATCTTGGGTCACTGACCGCCACAAGTCCCAAACGGGCTTCAAGGTTGTCATTTTCTCCTGTGCAATGAATGGCTCTGGATCTATGTCGAGTAACTCGCCCAGTGTTCTCAGGAACTTCGTTGTGCTATCGAGGCCTATGGGCGCTTGCAAATAAGGCTTATCAAGCGTCTCGCAGAGTTTTCGGCCAAATTCGCGGTACATACATATATTGACCGCGGCATCGTCGAGTTTAGGAACGTCGTTTAAATGACAGCCGAGCGGAAACACTAAGTTGACCTCGACGCCCATACCAGCAAGCATTCTTTGAATTTCGGCGAGGTCGGACCAGGTGTTGAAATATCCGTAGGCTGGGCCAATGATATTGACCTTTTTACTGGGGGCCTCGGTCGTTTTCTTGGCTGCTTTACGCTTTTTACTCGCGCCGTACTGCTCCCACAGCCAAACGAGGGCCCGATCGGCACTTTGCCATTGATCTTCATCAATTGTACGGGGCAGAAATCGCTTGATGTTGGTGTCTTCCGGCGTGACGCCACCGCCAATCATTTCAGCAATGGAACCGGTAACGACGACGGAGGGCTTTTTGGGATCTAAGGTTTGGTGTGCACGACGAAGTGCTCCCTCAGTACCGTGCTGACCTAGCTCTTCCTCAGCAAGTCCAGTAACTACAATAGGCAGCTCATGGGGTGGAAGACCATCTGTGTAGTGCAGAACCGATGTAACCGGCAGATTTTCACAGCCTACAGGGCCATCGATGATGACTTGCAGGCCCTTGACAGCCGTGAAGACATAGACAGAACCCCAGTAGCCGCCAGCGCGATCGTGATCGAGTACGAGCATTAGCTAGCACCTCCTACACCTGTTCGCGCAATAATTTCAGGCGTCCAAACACCACTCGTCGGCCCGTCACCAACACCTTCAAAAAATGCTTCCATGGTCAGCATACGTGGCTGATTGGAGAGGGCAGAGTTAATGACCTGAGCAACTGATCCGGCACCGGCCGCGCCCATGAGGGGACGTGCGGATATTAAATTAGTGAAGTAGAGGCTCGGAATAGCACGTTCCTTTGCCTTTTGAACCACGGGCGTAGTACCGATAACGAGGTCGGGCTTAAACGTCTCCATGGCAATCAGATCGTCTTCGAGTGATGCCCGGAATTTCACGGACACCCCACGAGCCTCGAGCCAGTCCGCATCGACTGCAGAAAACTCTGTCTTGGGGCAAGCGGAACCAACGTACGCGACCTCAGCACCACTCTCTATCAGGAGTCTGGCAACCAGGAGTTCAGAACCTTCATAGCCAGACAGTGTAATTTTCGCATCGATCGGATTGTTGTCGAGCGCTGCACGAATGGCGCTTTTTTGTGTGCTGATGGCGGCATCGATTGATGCACGATCAGTACCCAGTAACTCGCCCATGGCCTCAAGCCATGCGGCTGTGCCCTCGACACCTACCGGCGCCGATCCGAGTAACTGGCGACCAGCAGCGCGGAATTGGCGGGCCGTAGCGGTATAGAAAGGATGAATCATCGCTGCCACTTGGCAATCGAGAGCCGCGTATAGCTCACGCCATTCACGCGTTGGCACAACGGGACCTGCTGCGGCACCAAGCGAGTCCAAAAGCCGATCGATAGTAATAGCGTCAACCGGAAACATCTCGCCCACCAGGGCTACTGTTGGTCTGGCCTGTTGCGTATCACTCTGAGTGGGTCGAGCGACCGGGCCGGCCTTTATCTCTTCGCTAGCATAGGCGAGCATCGCCCCCGCTAGGACATCTTTTGCTTCTGCGTGCGTTGGAACTCCAAAGCCTGGCACATCAATGCCGACAATGCGCACACCGTTAATTTCTTTTGGGAGAAGCTCGAGTGGTACACCCGCCGCCGTAGGAACGCAGAGGTTGATGATAACAA
>JAACDF010000131.1 GCA_009937065.1 Gammaproteobacteria bacterium
GTAGCTTTGTCGGGACCTGGATGCACAATGCCTACGTCGATATGGACGGTGAAAAGATGTCCAAGTCGCTGGGCAACGTGAGAACCGTGCGTGAATTACTCGAACAGTACTCGGGTGAAACCCTTCGGTTCGCGCTTCTGTCGGCGCACTATCGCTCGCCACTCAACTTTTCAAAGGAGCTTCTGGATAACGCACAAGCCACCTTAGATGGCTTTTATCTCGCTCTACGTAATGCGGGCGACACTTCAGTAGAGGCGTCAGAAGCACATCTTTCACCTGTCTTCAGTGCGCTTCTTGATGATTTGAATACGCCTGCGGCGATTGCCGAGCTTCACCAGCTGGCAAAAGCGCTCAACAAAGCGTCAGAGGGTGAAAAAGGCGCTGCAAAGGGGGCTTTACTGGCAGGTGGCGCCGTATTGGGAATTCTGTCCGAAGATCCTGTCGCATGGTTGTCAAAAACGGATGCCGGCGGCGATGGGTTAACCGCGGAGGTCATCGATCAAATGCTCATCGACCGTGCCGAGGCTAAAGCCAATAGAGATTTCTCGCGAGCCGACGCCATTCGGGAGGAACTCAATGCGGCGGGTATTATCATTGAGGATAGCGCGTCAGGTGCTACCTGGCGGCGTGGGTAAGCTCGAATACGACTACGAGTGATGCACCTGTTTGAGGAATGCCAATATGGCTTCATTCACTGCTTCAGGTGCCTCTTCTGCGGTCCAGTGACCCACATTCGGTAGCTCTCGGGCCATCAGCAGGTTGTCATAGTTCTTTCGTGCGTGATCTATAAACGTAGTACTTAGCGGTACGAAGCTACTGACGGGATCTAATTCACCGGTAATGAAGAATGCGGGTTGTTGGATTGTGGCACCATCCAAATGAGCAAGTTCGTGCCAATCTAAATTTTGCGCTCGATAGCGGTTGTAGGGGCCTCGCTTGCCACTCAGTTCAAACTGCGATGTGAGATAGTCCAAGTCATCTTGCGAAAACCAATCTGGGAAGCTGTCAAAGCGTGTCATGCCGTCCAGTAACTGGGCGTCAGGTGGTTTCATACCTATGAATCCGCCTTCTTCATTTTCACGCTGATGACTCATGCCTCTAGCGTCAATGGCGGTGTATACCAGGAACAGAGATTCGGCTACATCAGCTTCAAACTCTTCTTCAGCAATTCCCTCGTTAAGGAAGTACAGCTGGTAGAAAAAACGATCCTTAAAAAGTTCGCGCCACAAATCGAGCGTTGGCAACGGTGGTCGCATCAGATGTGGGACAGAGAGCGAACCCGTGGCATAGACGCGATCCTGGTAGAGTAGGGCTGTTGTCAATGCAATGGGCCCGCCCCAGTCATGACCTATTGTGATGAAGCGATCAAACCCCAAAGCGTCGCTAATGCCGATGACATCGGCGGCGAGCTCTTTCAGGGTATAGGCCTCTACTGCATGGGGCTTATCTGATTCACCGTAGCCCCGCACATCGTAAGCCACCGCGGTGTAACCCGCATTTGCGAGAGCCGGGATTTGATGACGCCAGCTGTACCAGCTCTCGGGCCATCCATGGCATAGAACAACCAACGGACCGCTGCCTTGCATGGCAAGTCGCAAACTGATGCCGTTGGCGGTGACGGTCTTAAATTGAATATTCGAGAGCATGTAGACCTCCTCTGGCTGCCCTATGCTCAACCGAGAGCTTTTTCTCCGGATTCAACCGTTTGCATGATGAGGGTATTAATAGTCATCGGACCAACACCACCTGGTACGGGTGTATAAGCCGCAACGCGATCAACCAATGGGCCGAGTTCAATGTCACCGACCCCACCCGGGTGATAGCCCGCATCCACAACAACTGCACCGTCCTTAATCCAGTCGGCGCGAATAAACTCAGGTCGTCCGACAGCGCCAACGATCACATCGGCTTGTCGAATGTGCGCTTCAAGGTTCTGCGTTCTGGAGTGACAGATGGTCACTGTTGCGTTCGCCTGAAGCATCATCATGGCCATGGGTTTGCCGAGAATGGGGCTTCTTCCGACAACGACGGCGTGCTTACCCGAGAGTTCAATCTCATAGTGTTCGAGAAGCCGCATGATGCCCTGTGGCGTAGCACAACCGTAAGCTGCTTCACCCATGCTCATCCGACCGAAGCCCAAGCAGGTGACACCGTCTACATCCTTTGCGAGAGCAATCATATCGAAGGCAGCGCGCTCGTCGATCTGTGAGGGGACAGGGTGCTGAAGCAAAATGCCGTGAACATCGGGGTTCGCGTTGAGTTGCTCGATTTCTCGAAGTAAGTCATTGGTCTTGGTAGAGGAGGGCAGTTCAATTGCCAGCGACTCCATGCCGATGCGCTTGCACGCATTAGCCTTCATCTTCACGTAGGTCGCTGAGGCAGGATCATCACCGACTAAAATGGTGGCGAGTACCGGTGTTCGATTACCCGTCTTTGTTTTGAGCGATGCAACGCGCTCCGCAAGACTAGCCTCGGTTAATTTTGCAACGTGTTTTCCATCCAGAAGCGTGGCTGCCATAAAATTTCCCCCTTATTGTTGGGCGCAATTCTTTCAGAATTCAAATGTCGGCGAAAGGCGATTTCTGCAATTGACCCAGTGGCCGCAAACCTTGTAGACTCGCCGCCCGCGAGATGTTGAACATCGCGCCTTTTCGGGGTGTAGCGCAGTCTGGTAGCGCGCCTGCTTTGGGAGCAGGATGTCGGGGGTTCGAATCCCTCCTCCCCGACCACTTTTTCGACCATATCGCCACGGTCGAGAGTCTTGGGTAATTACCCAGTCAGTGGTGGCTGTAGCTCACCAGGTAGAGCACCGGATTGTGGCTCCGGAGGTAGTGGGTTCGAGACCCATCAGCCACCCCATCTTAAATTGATGATGATCAGGCCGCCTCTATCGAGATAGAACCGCGTGCCTCCACCTTAATCAACTCCTCTGCGCGCTCGCGAGCAACCTGCTCAGGAGAGATGCTCCGTGCACGCGCTTCCGTTATAACGGACTTAAGCCGCGCTGGGATGGCTGCTATACCAGCGTCGATATCTGCTTGCGTACCACCGTGTCGGCGCTGATAGACGTCGATGACACCACCGGCGTTAATCAAGTAATCAGGACAGTATAGGATCCCCGCATTACGTAATCGCTCATGATCCTGGTGGGTCAGCAGTTGGTTGTTCGCGGCACCTGCGATGATTGCCGTATTTAGCGTTGGAATGGACCACTCGTTCAGTATCCCGCCGAGCGCACACGGCGCAAAAACGTCACAGTTTTTGGTGAGTAGTTCGTCGCTGCTGACAGTTTGTATAGACAGCTCATCACGGGCCAGGCGGCAACTATTTTCGTTGATATCGCTGGCAACAACGATGGCACGGTTATGGACTAGCAATTTCGCTAATTCGAAGCCCACTTTACCCAAACCCTGAATATGAACGCGAACGCCGACCAGATCGGACCGGCCGAACTGGAAGCTAACTGCCTCTCGGATACTCAAAAACACACCTAGGGCCGTACTGGGAGATGGGTCGCCACTGTTAGAGCCCGATTCGAGACCTGCAACATACGACGTTACCTCTGCCATAACCGCCATATCCGCTGGCGAAGTACCAGAATCTTCCGCCACAATGTACCGTCCGTCGAGTGACTCAATGGCGGCACCCATAGCCCTGAGAAGTGCGGGTGTTTTGTTCACGCGTGGATCGCCGATGATCACAGACTTACCGCCGCCGCTAGTAATACCTGCCAGGGCATTTTTATAGGTCATACCACGTGATAAACGGAGAACATCAGTAAGGGCCGCATCTGCGTTTTCATAAGGCCACATCCGGCAACCCCCAATTGCAGGGCCTCGTTGCGAATTGTGAACGGCAATGATGGCCTGTAGTCCCGCTGATTTGTCGTTAACGAAGACCACACATTCATGGTCAGCAAATTCGGGATGAGTAAAGCTATTCATGGGTGCCTCTGTGATTTACATCTGATAAGTGAAGTGGCTGTACTAGTTGAAGTTCTGCTCGGCCTCGATTTCGTTGCTCGAGCCACGTGCTTCGGTGCTGCGTTCTTACATGCCCATAACCTTTAAGCAATGACGGGGCATTTGCGAGTTGCATCGCTGAGTCCATCGTTTCGCTGGTGACCATTTCTATGATCAGTTCGATGTCGGCTAGGTATTTTGAAAGATCAGTCTGTTCAGCCTGCCTTTCAGCTGTGTAAGCGAAGGGATCGAATACTGTGCCTCTAAGGAACTTAAGAACGGCGAGGATTTTTAACGGATATCGGGCCCACGCGCCGACCCTGATTTTTGTGGGTCGCCCATTGCGTGACAGCCATCGTGACACTAATGGCGGCGCGAAATAGAAATTGACGCCAGCTTGGTTCAGATTGATGGCGTTGTCTTTACTATCTCCATAAGAGGTCAGCAAGCGAGCGACCTCGTATTCATCCTTTAGTGCCATCAAGCGGTAAAGTTGCCGAGCCATATCACAGAGAAGTGGCTCTACATCGGGTAAGTGATTCAGGCGCTGTTTAGCATCGCTGAGTCGCTGCATATAAACAGAAGCGTAGTGCTCTGACTGATATCGAACCAATCGCGCACTTCGATCAGCAACGATGTCTTTGAGCGAGGTTAACTGGCTTGTCTTAGGCGTTGGGAGGAAGCCAAGAACCTTTTCCGGTTGCTCGGCAAACCGTCGGCCCCACATGAAAGCGGCTTTGTTCAGCGGAACTGCAACGCAATTGACCTCAATTGCTCGCTCGATCGCCTTAGGTGAGATGGGTAACAATCCCCTTTGGCTCGCTATACCCACCAAGAATAAATTTGCCCCAATAGCGTCTCCTGTAAGGGCTACCGCTAGGGACGATGCATCTATCTCATCAATTTGATTCTGGCCTACGGTCTCGCGTATTCGTCGCTCTGACTCTCCGGTTGAAGCCGTCGGCTCAGCGGTGTAGAGGAAGTCTCGCGTTTCGGTGGTCTGGGTATTAACCACTGCGTGGCACGACTGGTTTAGCTTGTTCAGTGTGTCGGGATTTGCGGCAACAAGGGCATCGCAGGCCAACAATAAGTCTGCTTGATTAGCTTTAACTCTAACAGCGTGAATATCGCTCTGATTGCCTGCGATCTTGATGTGGCTAACCACTGAACCGTACTTCTGAGCGAGTCCTGTCTGATTCATTGTGGCAAAACCTTTGCCCTCGATGTGTGCCGCCATTGCCAAAAGTGAGTTAACGGTCAGAACCCCAGTTCCCCCTATGCCTGCCACAAGTCCACACCAAGGACTGTCAACGGCGACGATTGTAGGTTCGGGGATTGGATCAAATACGGGGTCCACGATATCCGGTGCGGGGGCAGCCGCATCGAGCGATATCGCTGGCAAGGTGACAAAGCTGGGGCAGAAACCCTCGAGGCAACTGAGATCAGTGTTGCAACTGTGCTGGTCTACGGCCCGTTTGGTTCCTAATTCGGTTGCTAGGGGCTGAATAGAAAGGCAGTTTGATTGCCGCCCACAGTCCCCACAGCCCTCGCAGAGCTCGGGATGAATGTAGACTTTATTTTTAGGCGGGGGAAGAAGCTGGCGCTTTTGTCGACGCCGTTTTTCAGTCGCGCACAACTGTTGATAGACGATAACTGAGGTTCCCTCTATCTGAGCATAGCGGCTTTGTAGCTCGTCGTAATCGGCTCGTTGCCATCCCTCAACGAAGGTGGGTAAGGCGCGAGGTGCTGTATCTTCGGAAACGACAGCGATGTGTCTTACACCTTCAGCACGAATTTGATGCAGTAGATCATTGAGGGAGAGATTGCCGTCTATGGCTTGCCCACCCGTCATTGCCACCGCCTCATTGAAAAGAATCTTATAGGTAATGTTTACCTTGCTCGCGACTGCGGCGCGGATGGCCAGACTGCCGGAATGAAAGTAGGTTCCATCGCCCAAATTTTGAAATACGTGTCTTCGTTTGCTGAATTCCGCCTGACCTATCCAAGCGGCACCTTCACCTCCCATTTGAGTGAAGGTGCGCGTGTCTCTGTCAGGCATCCAGGTCGCCATGTAGTGACAGCCAATACCACCTAGAGCGACGCTGCCCTCCAGGACTTTGGTCGATGTATTGTGGGGGCATCCAGAACAGAAGTGTGGTGTCCTAGTTGGCGTATCTGCGCTGAGACGAGGTCCTACCGTATTGAGACTCTTTGTCCCTGGGAGGTTAATCCCCATGTTTTCCAGTCGAGAGACAATCGCACGCGCCACAAGGTCGGGGTCGAGTTCGCCTGTGTTAGGCAGTAGTGATTCGCCTCTATGATCAAATTCACCGTATATCTTCGGTCGAGACTCTCCACCCAGGTTATAAAGCTGCGATGTCATTTGGTCTTCTATGACGGATCGTTTTTCTTCAACGACCAAGATTTCGGTCAAACCGCGCGCAAAAACCTGAATAATTTCAGGGTCCAGTGGCCAAGGCATGCCGACTTTGAGGACCCTGATACCAGCATCATCCGCGGTTTGCTCATCGATTCCCAATGAACGCAATGCTTCCATCACATCGAGGTAGGCTTTGCCTGATGTGATAATGCCAAGCGTCGGTTTTACTGAGTCCAACACAATGCGGTTGAGCCCATTAATACTTGCAAACAACCGTGCGGCGTAGATTTTGTAGAGGTTAAGGCGTCGTTCCTGATCGAGGGGCGGGTCCGGCCAGCGGGCATGCATTCCGTCAGGAGAGATCGCCTCCTTGGGAGGCAGTACAATCGAGTACCGCGCGGGATCTATTTCCACACCCATCGCCGCATCCATGTTGTCGGTTATCGCCTTTAGCGCAACCCAGCAGCCAGAAAAGCGTGACATTGCCCATCCATAGATGCCGAAATCAAGCACCTCCTGCACGTTTGAAGGTGCAAGTACGGGTACAGAGGCGCCCATGAACATGTGTTCTGATTGGTGAGGTAGGGTGGACGATTTGCAGGCATGATCATCGCCCGCCACCGCCAATACACCACCATGAGCTGACGTTCCAAACGCGTTGGCATGCTTGATAACATCCATGCTCCGATCAACGCCTGGGCCCTTTCCGTACCACATGCCAAAGACCCCGTCGTAGTCAGACTCTGAGACGATGCCAAGCTGTTGTGAGCCCCATACCGAGGTGGCGGCGAGTTCCTCATTTATCCCAGGATTAAACTTGATGTCGTGGGAGTCTAAGTGCGTTTTTGCAGCCCACAGGGCCTGATCCAAACCGCCCAATGGGCTGCCTCTGTATCCCGAAATAAATCCGCCCGTGCGCAAGCCAGAAGCGGTATCAATTTCGTGTTGCAGCAAAGGGAGTCGCACCAGCGCATCAATTCCCGTTAAGTAAACCCGGTTCGGGCCGGGAGCAAATTTATCTTCTAACTGAATGTTACGGAGGAGGTGTGGTGTTGCATGGGTCATACTCGATCCCTCTGCAGGCTATGTTATACGTGCTAAAGCCCATTTATTTGTCGTTCCTGCTAAGAGAATTGTGTTCCAAATTAAGCGAATTATCGTTCCTTTCTTGCTTGAAATATGGCAATTTTAGAATTAATTTTTCAAAAATTAATACAGATAGGACTAAATATGTCATCAGAGTGGAGCAGGCAAGATGTCGCTATCATGGCCTCCCTTCAGCAAGACTCGACTGTCTCGACAGCTGCGCTTGCGGATCGATTGAATAGTTCGCAGTCGCCCATTTGGCGGCGGATTAATCGCCTCGAGGAGCAGGGGGTCGTGCAACGTCGGGTGGCGTTATTGGATAGAAATGCACTCGGTATGGAAATTGTTGTCTTTGCGACAATTAACCTGACCCAGACCGGAAGGCAGAACCTGCTGGCGTTTGAGCGTGAGGTAGAGAGACACCCTGAAGTGGTTGAGTGCTATACCATGGCCGGCATTTGGGACTACGTGCTTAAGATCATATGCAAGGATATTCGCCACTATGAGGATTTTTCGAGAAATACCTTGCTGAGCGGCGACTTAGTTCGTGAGATTCATTCGCATATTGCAGTAACCGAGATAAAAAATACGACCGAACTCCCTATCACAACGCAGCTGTAAACGCAGTCCTGGTAGCTTAGCGTGACACTGCTACCTGTGTCGGACGCTTTGCATCCTTACCGTAAAGATTCACGCGTAAGCTTGAAATGGCGTGCACTAAAATTATGGGTTCTATTTTCTGCTTTCCGGTCCAATAAATATTGGGGAAACGCTCCAAAATACGCTCGTATGCCATCTTCAGCTGCATTTGAGCTATGCGGTTGCCCAGGCATCGATGCACTCCGTGACCAAATGCGACATGTTTCTCAACGTTATCTCGCGTGAGATCAAACGTATCGGGATTTGGAAATACTGATGGGTCTCGGTTGGCAGCGCCGTACCACATAATGACCTTTTCATTTTCTGCAATCCGTTGACCTGCGATTTCTGTGTCCTCGGTCGCCGTTCGGCGCATGTGCATGACCGGCGATGTCATTCGGAGCGCCTCGTGGGACATGCGCTCGATCAAAGATGGATCGTCAATCACCATTTGTCGCTGTTGCTGAAACTCGGTCATCAGCCGGATTGTGCCTGAGAGCGAATTTCGAGTTGTGTCGTTGCCTGCGAAGATGATTAGTAGCCAAGAGCCATCCAGATAGTTTTGAGACAGGGGTTTGTCATCAAGCGTTGCATTGGCAATAACGGTCAGCAGGTCTTGGCGCGGGTTCTTTATTCTATCTGCCATGACGCGCTCGCCGTAGTTGAACATGTCATCGAGCATCTGATTGAACCTAAACAAAAACATGGGTTCAGCCATAAACATTCGGAAGGGGTGGGTCAGAAACTGAGGGGCTAGCTCCAGGTAGTGCATCCACTTGATGATGTTTGGTCGGTCTTGCTCGTCCACACCCAGCATCTCACACAAGGTGAACATGGGCAGTTCTGTGGAAAACATCTTGGCAAAATCGACCTCCGGGCCTTCCCGCTCCATGTTGTCGAGTAGCTCGTCAATTTTTTTACCCACCCGCTCTTTCAGAGTTTCTACGTATTTGGGAAAAAAGAACTCAGACTGCTGCAAACGAAGGTCTCGATGGACATCTGCATCGAGGTTAATTAGCGAGTTGTGTGCCGCGTACATCAGCCGATCGGCCTTGCCGCTGGGTGGCAGCACAGCCATATTCATGCTGCCGCGCTGAGATGAGAATACGGACGGATTGAGTTCAACGTGCTTTACGTCCTCATACCGGGACACCGACCAAAACCCCGATGCGGGTTTGCGCGCGCGGCTCCACATGACAGGGGATTCCTCCCGCATTCGACGGTAGAAGTCAAAGGGCTGTCCACGAGTCCACGCGTTGGTCGATCCTAGATCAAAACCTTTCAGCCTCTGATACACCTCTTGATAGACAGGATCCGTTGCACCGGTATCGATAAAAATATCGTCGCTAACAGATGCGTAATGCTCGATATTCTGTGGCTGATTCATGCTCTTGCCTTGTAATTTCAGTGTATTCAGCAACCGCTAGGGTAATGAAATATGACGGAATCTGTAGAATTCCGTCCAGCATTTCTCATAAATGCTGAGGCTGTATACGTTGCGAGCATACTTTCGTCTCCCTAATGCTTATTTGAAATATGAGACCCAAGCCAGTTACTGTGTGCTACAGCGCGCCATCGAGGTCTTTTATGTTCAAAAATTCAACAGAGCGAGCATTTGTCTTGGTCATGCTGATGTGCGGCTTTGTAGCGCTGTGGATCATGGTGCAAGACATGGCGTTTGGCGCTTAGCCAAGGGCTGTGTACAAGATCAAACAAAAAGCGAGGTAGGGCGGGTATGGCTAAACAGGCCGACATCCACGTAAAAATTCTTACAGCGGCATCCACGAATGAATTAATGCAGGTTTACGACGGTTGGGCGGATCGATACGACCGTGAGCTACTGGAAGACTGGGGCTATACCAGCCCTCAGAAAGCGGTTCACTTACTCCTCGAGGCGATGGCCTCGAATGATCTAGCTGTACTAGACGCGGGCTGCGGCACTGGATTGGTGGGCGTGCTATTAAAAGAGGCGGGAATATCGTCTCTCACAGGCATTGACTACTCTCCTGGGATGCTTGCTGAGGCCGAGAGGAAAGGCGTTTATGACACGCTTCATACGATAGATATGAATAATCCTCTAACGCTGCCATCGGATAGCTTTGATGCGGTGACCTGTATTGGCACATTTACCTCTACCCATGTGAAACCCCAGGCTGTCACAGAGCTGGCGCGGGTAACACGCTCAGGTGGAGTGCTGGTTTTTACCGTCAGAGACGATTACTGGCGGTCGACGAATTTCGTTGATTTGGTGACCGAGTTACATATCTCTGGTGTCGCGCGAATCGAACAAATAAGACTTGAGCCCTACATTCACTCAGAAGGTTCTGAGTGTCGTTTTGTTGTTTTGCGGGTTTGTTGAAATCTCAGCATGCACTATCGCGCTTTTGCCAACAGGCCCGAATCACTTACCAAAAAAAGCCAAATCACTCATGCCGTTTGCGGGTAAGTGTGGCGACTGCCGGCCAGTTCAGTCTCGGTTGCCGAAACAAGAACTGCTATAACCTGAAGCACTAAAAAATAGACCAAGAAAAAAAACGAATAGAGACCAACGTTAACAACGATAAAAAGAGGTTATCCATGATCGACTTTGAAATACCCGAGGAAACGAAGCTAGTCCGCAAGATCGTGCGAGAGTTTGTGCATGAGGTTTGCATCCCCGCTGAAAAGGGTCTGACGGTGGATACCTATGACGAAATCCTCTCGGAACTTCGGCAAAAAGCCCGTGCCAAAGGACTTTGGTGTCCTTTCTTTCCAGTCGAGTGGGGTGGTATGGGGCTCAAGCCTCTCGCCAACGCCCTAGTACAAATGGAATTGGGCGAGTCGATTCTTGGGGCTCTGTCACTCAATACGCAGGGGCCTGACGACGCGACGATGATGACTCTGTTGCACCATGGTAATGAATATCAGCAGGAAACCTTCCTCAAACCCCTGGTGGCGGGTGAAAAGCGCGTCTGCTACGCAATGACCGAGAAGGGGGGCGGTGCTGACGCCACGGGCATGAAAACGACAGCAGTGGAAGATGGCGATAATTACGTACTCAACGGCGATAAGTGGTACATCTCATCGGCTAACGTTGCTGACATCGCTGTGGTGATGGCAAAGACCGACCCAGAGGCCCCGAGGCACCAGCAGTTTTCGACCTTCATCGTGGAGTTACCGAACCCAGGATTCAAGATTCTGCGGAATATAGACACCATGCATCGGCATACACCTCTTGGAGAGCGTTTAGGCGCCGCCCACTGCGAAATCGAGATTAAAAACCTGATTGTTCCTAAGGCGAATCTGCTTGGAGGCCGGGGTCAAGGTTTTAATATGGGTCAGCACCGACTAGGGTACGGTCGATTAAGGCATGGGATGCACAATGTCGCCAAAGCACAGCGAGCGCTCGATATGGCGGCCAAGCACGTGCTGGAGCGAGAGACTTTCGGGAAAAAGCTCTCTGACCGGCAGAGTGTGCAGTTCATGTTGGCTGATTGTGCAGCCGAGATTTACAAAGCCCGGTTGATGTTGATGCACATTGCTTATAAAGCAGAAAATGGCCTCGATATGACGCAGGAAAACTCGATCGCTAAGATATTTCTCGCCAATATGGTTCATCAGGTGGTGGATACAGCGCTTCAGCTCCATGGATCGCTCGGGTACTCAAGGGATACACCCTTGGCGGACTGGTATACATCGATTCGTAGCCAGCGCCTCGTTGACGGGCCGGATGAGGTACATCGCTGGAAGGTTGGCAAGAATGTGCTTCGGGCCTTTGAGCGCGATGGTACGACGGCGATGGCAGCCGGCGGCGATTTATTGTAGGACTTTGAGAGTGCGCAGTGGCTCGATTTTTCCAAAGGCTGCGTAGAACAATTAAACTAAATACATGCTGTAACAATAAAATCGAGGTGTGTTGTGTCGAATACGTTTCATTTAGCGGTGCCTGCGGGCGACTTAGCGTCTACGATTCCTTTCTATACTGAGGTGCTCGGCTGTGCCACGGGCAATAGCGAAGTAGGAAAGTGGATTGATATCAATTTCTGGGGCAACGAGCTGACATTACATCAGAGTGAGGAGCGCTTACCTGGGGTTCGTCATGACGTAGATATGGGTAATGTAAGTGTGCCGCATTTTGGTGCTCACATGCCCGAGGCTGAATTTCAGGCACTCAAACAGCGAATCGAAAGTAGCCAGTTTGAGTACCTCGATCAGCCTTATCGCAGATTCAAGGGCACTGAGTTTGAACAAGAAACCTTCTTCATCTCTGACCCCAATGGAAATGTCCTTGAGATGAAAACCATGGTTAATCCCAGCGTTTTGTTCGACTAACAGACTGTACCCAACGCGCGCTTATTAAATGGCGCGCCCACCAGGACTCGAACCTGGAACCTCATGCTTAGAAGGCACGTGCACTATCCAGTTGTGCTATGGGCGCGGGGCGCGCAAGTATCGCACAATCAAACGCGATTATTCCACGGTCTCGCGACCTTGACAGTCCTTTCCTGGCGAAGGCTTGTCAGTCCAGATTTGTAACAGCTGCATGATGGCTGTGGCCGCGGCTATCAGTAAGCAGCTTACTTGAATTATTCGTGGCACTGAATCATTGAACCCCACCTCTATCAGAATCAGGGAGACTGATAGACAGTAAGCGGTCACGAGTGCTCTTGCCGTATTGGGAGCACGTGAATCCGCAGCGCCCTCATGCATTGAGTGACTGAGTCGAAAGCCTAACCAAAGGCCAATGAACGAGGCTATGAGCCAGAGGGGGGTAGAGGCATCAGCCATGTTTTCAACCGCCATATCGCTTATACAAACTGAGTTACGGCGAGCAATTTATATAACCTTCGTCACCGAGTCGAGCCTAATGGCAAGGCTCACACGTCTACACTCAAGATGGCACGGGTTGCGGCACGGAGCAGGGCTTCAGGATCCGCGTCTTCGTCGAACGTGTCTAATAACCGATTGTGTTGCAGCGTTGCTATGCCGTGAGCTGTTGACCACAAGAGCGTTGCGGTCTGTAACGAGCTATTTAAAGATTCAGGTCGCCGCTGTCGAAAGTAGAGCTCAATCGCCTCATGCAGCACCTGAAACCCAGTTCGTTTTGCGCGTGCCTCAGCACGACGCTCGTCTGCATCTCCGTGATTTTCCCACATCAGACCAAAAAACGCTTTTTTGTCCTTAGCAAAGCGAAGGTAGGCAGAGCCGAGTGCATCAAGGTGAGCAAGGGTACCAGGCTCCGCCCGATCTTGCGCGTCCGTGGTGTATTCCATGATGCCAAAATGCGCAAGCTCTCTAACGGCCATTAGCAGGGCATCCTTGTCTTTGAAGTGGCGGTAAAGTGCGGGTGAACTTACGCCGACACGTTTCGCTACTTGCGCGATGGTGATGTCGTAGCTACCAATTATTTCTATCAGCTCGGCAGCGGCAACGATGGCGCAATTCCGTAAATCACCGTGGTGGTAGGGCGTAGCTGATTGATTCATGCCAATGCTCCCTTCGACGCCTTGAGCTGAGCTCGCTCGATCCGGTTGTCTTTAGGCGCCCCAAGAAGTACGTACGCAGGTGGCACCAGGTAAAATGAAATAAGGGTCGACAGCAAAACCCCACCCGCGATTGCCATCGCAAAAGGTGGCCAGAACTGGCTGCCCTCGAGAATGAGAGGCAAAAACCCACCAAAGGTAGTCAGCGTGGTCGATATGATGTGACGACTCGAGTCGAGAACCTCGTCGCGCATGACGCCTTTATTACCGCTTGATGCTGCGGGCGATTGTTGAAACGACGTCAATATGATGATGCAGGCATTGATAGCGACACCAATGGACCCAACGACGCCAACGAGCGCCATGATGCCTAGCGGATATCGAAATAGTGCAAGTGCCAGGAAGCTGAGTCCGAAGGCGCAGACTACGACGCCAAGAGCCAATGCAGTGAGTCGCCAAGAGTTAAAAGTAAGCATAATTGTTGCAAGTAATAAGGACATCACGAGACCGACTGGACCAAGCAGGTCATTGACCACGCCGGCACGCTCACCACTATCACCACCGAAGCTGTATCGGTACCCTGCGGGAAGCGGTATGGGATCCTCTTCAAGTGATCTTCTGAGTAACTTGAGTGCCTCCTCAGGAAGCACGCCTCTAGTCAGAAACGCTTTTACCTCGTTAACGCGCTCACCGTCGCGGCGTCCAATCGGTGAGTCATCGGGGACAATTTTTAAGTCGGCCAATGCGGAGAGAGGCACAAAACGTGGCGAGTTAGGGGTGCCGGGCAATGGGATTTGCAAGTTCAGCAGTGAGTCACTATTTTGCCATGCCTCGCGTTCAAGTTTTGTGCGCACGCGCAACTGCTCTGTATCTTCAATGACGGCGCCGCCGAAACGTCCTCTGAGATAGCCATCAATAAGGTTGGCGACTTGTGTGCGCTCCAGCCCAATTCGCCGAAGTTTTTCCTCATTTAGCTCAATAGCGATTTTTGGCGCTGCCGGCCTCATCGATAGTTTTGTATGCGTGATATCGGGAAGTTGCTGTAGTCGTTGCCGAAATTCCTCCCCGAGGACACGAAGCGTATCTGTACTGGGACCATAGACAATGACCTCTAAAGGGGCGCTCACCGGTGGTCCCTGATCGATTCCGAGTACGACAATTTGTGCCTCGGGGTACTTTCTATCTAACTCGGTTTGTAAACGCCTTATTAGCGCATTGGTTTTATTTTCGTCATGCGTCAGCACCATGCTTTCTGCCCAACCGGGTGCATCACGTTTATTTAACCTCAGGTTGTAATAAAACGCGGGAGGGCTTTCACCGATAGACCAATCTACGCGACGTATTAGCGGCTCGGCACGCAAATCGGCATCAACTTTGCGAACTAGATCACGCGTTGCTTCAATCCCTGCGCTCGAGGGCATCTCAATCCGGAGATACATCTGATCCCTATCAGTCCCCGGGAAAAATTGGGCTGTTA
>JAACDF010000132.1 GCA_009937065.1 Gammaproteobacteria bacterium
GGTGATCGGCGGATACAAGCGCAGCGCTTCTTTGAAAAATGCGCGTGTCAACGGAAGCTTTTTAGTTTCTTCGAATGAGAGTTGTCCATCCTCCATTGCCGGATCGATTTCCGCTCTAAGCCGCGCAAGCCACTCCGGTCGCTCAGCCAGGATATAAAATATCCAGGTTAATGCGCTGGCAGTCGTCTCGTGCCCAGCAAGGAAGAAGACGCCCAGCTGGTCGATGAGCTCGTCGCGGGTAAATGACAGGCCGGTGTCTTTATCTTTTGCTTCGATAACTGCAGACGCAATGTCGTTGAACTCGCCGGGCTGGGCATCCAGATGCGTATCGATCAATGCACCTATGTGATGTCGAATACGCTCGCAGGCGGCCAGTACCTCAGGTGTTTGCTTTGCTTCTGACCATGCGGGTTTGAGAATCATGCCCAAGATATCGACCTGTGCGACTGATTTCTCGAATAGCGTGAAGTCGTCAAAGACCTCCTTGGCAACATCAGAGGCTAGCGGCGTTGAAAAGACCGTTCTACATATAACATCCGCAGTCAGGTGACTCATTGCCAAATCCAGCGAAAACGGCGTCTCATCCGCAGCGAGTTGATCTATTGCCGCGACGTGATCATCCGTGGCGGCGCACATGGCACTGTAGGCGACATTCAGACGCATGAGACTAAAAGCCGGATCAATCATTGCACGTTGCCGACGCCATTTGGGTCCATCCGTCACAAACATGCTCTCACCAATCAGCGGATCTAAGGCGCCGACCATAAGGTCGCTTTTTGGAAATACACCCTGGGTATCGCGCATGATTTCCTTGACGGCAGAAGGCCTATTGAACAGCACGGTACCCCGGCGGGATCGCCCAAGATGACCGACATCAAAGTGATACGCCTCAGCGGGCAACAACTCCAATAAGTTGCCATCCCCCTTCCACAGCGAGCGAATTAACGCGATAACCGCTGGAAGCGAGTGAGGCTTTGGTGGTATGTAAAGTGTTTCATCCACGAAAACTATCCAATAGTATTGACGCTATCCACAGTATGGAGGCCGGATATGACCCTGTCGACCCATGGCATCTTCGAATCGCTGGTGATCATGCACATCATTACCGGCACTATCGGGCTCATTTCTGTTTGGATACCCATTGCCGGCAAGAAAGGCGGCGTACTGCATCGGCAAGCTGGCAATATCTTTATTATCAGCATGCTCACGACTGGCCTAGTTGCCACAGGGATATCGATTACAACGCTGGCCGATCCAACCGGTACCCACCCTCACCTGTCAAACCATGAGGTGTTTCAGCGGCCAGAGATGATCGCCGGTATTTTCGGCTGGATGATGTTGTATCTGGCCACCCTGACAATCAATCTGGCGTGGCATGGTTGGCTCTGCATGCGGAACAAACGCGACCACAAAAAGAACGGCGCGTGGCATAACCTGCTTCTGCAAGCTGTTTTAACTGCGACATCAGCAAATTGCTTTATCCGTGGAATTGAACTTGCTCAACCCATGATGATGGGAATTGCCCTAGTCGGCTTCGCTACCGTGGCGACCAATCTTTGGTTCATCTATCGAAAACCCTCATCGCCCAAAGCGCGAATCAAGGAACACATCAAATCCCTCGTGGGTGCCGGCATTTCTGTCTATACAGCTTTTTTCGCCTTTGGTGCGGTGCGATTTCTCCCTGAGATTGCGCTGACCCCCGGGCTATGGGCGATACCGCTAGTGACTGGGCTGATCCTTATTATCTACCACCAGCGCGCCGTCATGGCGCCGGTGAGACGGGTTCAAACCACCTAATGCCAAAACGAGCCATCATTGTTGGCGCCGGTGCAGGTGGTCTATCGGCCGCTGTCGATCTAGCTGCCGCAGGCTGGGAAGTAGATGTATTCGAGACTAATGCCGAGCCTGGCGGCAAGATGCATCAACGTCGTGTTGGTGAAGTAGGCATTGATGGGGGACCCACCGTCTTCACAATGCACTGGGTGTTCGACGAGCTATTCAAGCGCGCAGGTGCCGTATTTGACAACCGGGTACGCTTAACCGAAAGCCGCCGACTCGCGCGTCACGCCTGGACGGACGGAAGTCATCTGGATCTCTTTCACGACATAGATCAGTCAGCCCAGGCAATCGCCGACTTCTCAGACGAACGCAATGCGCAGGGCTATCGCAGATTTTGTGACGATGGGGAGCTGGTGCACAACCTACTCCGCGATAACTTCATGGCCACATCCCAACCTTCGCCGATACGACTCGGTTACCGGTTACTACGGGATGGGGGATTGAGGAGTCTAGCGGTGGCACCGCATCGATCACTTTGGAACGCCCTTGGAAACTATTTTTCAGATCCGCGGCTCAGGCAGCTCTATGGTCGATACGCCACCTATGTTGGCTCATCGCCATTATCAACCCCCTCAACATTAATGCTGATTGCTCACGTAGAACGCCAGGGCGTATGGTGTGTCGATGGCGGCATGCGCGCACTGGCGCATGCAATGGCTGACCTCGCGACCGAGCATGGCGCACGATTCCACTTCGAAAGTCCCGTGCGTAAGATTAACTGCACTAATGGACGGGCAACTGGCATCACGCTCTCATCTGGTAAATCAGTATCCGCTGACGCCATTATTTTCAACGGGGACGCGGCAGCATTGAGCAATGGACTTCTTGGCGATGATGTTCTTAAGTCAACACGAATCCGCGAACGACAGGCGCGTGGACTCTCTGCCATCACCTGGTGCATCAACGCCACCACCTCGGGTTTTGAACTTGATCATCACAACGTGTTCTTCGCTTCCGATTACGAGCGTGAATTCACCACCATTTTTAAATCACGATCGGTCTGCAATGAGCCGACCGTTTATGTATGCGCTCAGGATCGCGTTAACAATATGCACATCACAGACGGGAAGGAACGACTATTATTACTGATAAACGCACCCGCGGATGGTGATCATGGCGCCTGGACTCGCCCAAAGCTGGAGCAGCAACGCCGCAGTGCACTGAGCGTATTAACGCGCTGTGGCTTGAATCTCGACTTTGCTGAGGAAGACTGTGTCACTACCTCTCCCGATAACTGGCATCAACGCTTCCCCGGGAGTGGCGGCTCGCTTTATGGTGCCGCATCGCACGGGATGTTCTCTAGCTTCTCACGCCCGTCGTCTGGGACTCGTATTAAAGGTTTGTATCTTGCGGGTGGAAGCGCACACCCCGGCCCCGGGGTGCCCATGGCAACACTGTCTGGTTCCATCGCTGCACGGCATATCCAGCATGACGCCGCCTAAAGTCCTGAAAAAAACGCCTCGATAGCATCAGCTGTTTCCTCAGGACGCTCCCAATGTGGCATGCCAAGGGTGGGAGCTATTCGTTTAAATTGCCATGCTGGGTTCGCCGTAAATCGCTCGAATAACTCGAAGCTAAGGTTTGGGTCCTCGTCGAATAAAACCAATACCGGAATATCCAGCCTCGAGTAAAGGAATTCGGTTGCGTTCGGCGTAAAC
The DNA here is from genome assembly GCA_009937065.1 of Gammaproteobacteria bacterium. Taxonomy (GTDB): domain Bacteria; phylum Pseudomonadota; class Gammaproteobacteria; order Pseudomonadales; family Halieaceae; genus Luminiphilus. The sequence goes on from JAACDF010000132.1 coordinate 3,498, forward strand.
AAGCTCATTGAGAGAAACTGTAAGGGCATCTCATGAGCGCCACTTTGGCGAGTGGTTTTAAGGGCATAGGTGATCAGCTCATTAGGAACAAAGCCCGAGAAATTCATGCCGTAAAAATAGCGAATACTCCACTCTAGGCGTAATAGCTTGAACGCACCCCGTCCTAGGCCCGCGAAGTCAAACACGCGCTTCAAGCGCTTCTGCGCTTGCGCTGCCGGTGGCTGACGACGAGAAAAACCGGAAGGCGAGATAAAGGTGAGACTTCTCACTTTAGCACCGCACTCAACAACGGCTCGAGCCACAAACTCACACCCTAACGACAAGGCGATCACATCCGGTGGTTCCGATGAAGGCATCTGATCAATGAAGGAAGTGATGTTCTCGGCAAAGCCCGAAGCAGTCATGGTGCCCACGCTGCGAGTCGACCGCCCGAAACCCGGGAGATCTGGAGCGAAAACAGATCGAGAAGCTCTGAAGTGTTGAAATAAAGGCTTGAGCTCTATTGCGCTGGGTGCCGCATTAACGCTGTGAACAAAAAGTAGCGGATGGCCCTCCGATTCGGTGTCGTGGTACCAGTACACCTGGTAATCACCGACACCTGCAATGAAGGATCCATCACTGTCGATTGCTTTATCTAGCTGCTGCATAGGGACTGTCCGAACACCATCATCCTCTATACGCACTACGCGAGCGCCAGACCAATTGATACAAAAAATGCATAAAATTTGACAAATTATGTGTTTAAATAAAATGACACTAATACGGCTTGGAAGCACCAAGCCGGCGAGCTCAAATCAATTGAGCCTTTTTGGGGGAGTAATCATGACCGTAGCGTATCCCTTTACGGCGATCGTCGGACAAGATGATATGAAGCTTGCCTTGTCGATAGCGGCCGTCGATCCCAGTATTGGTGGTGTACTGGTCTTTGGCGAACGAGGTACGGGTAAATCAACAACGATTCGCGCGTTAGCCCAACTACTTCCCAAAATTGAGGCGGTAAAAGACTGCCCTTACAACTGCAATCCCGAGGCTCCCAAACAGGCCCTGTGTAGCCGATGTCAGTCAGCTGGCGCGCTTAAGGCCCGGAAAATTGCGATTCCCGTTGTAGACCTTCCCCTAGGTGCCACAGAGGACCGAGTACTTGGCGCCCTCGATATTGAAAAAGCTATTCACAATGGTGAAAAAGCATTTCAGCCGGGTCTTCTGGCGGCGGCCAATCGTGGCTTTCTATATATCGATGAAGTGAATCTACTTGAAGATCATATTGTTGATGCCCTACTCGATGTCGCTGCGAGCGGCGTGAACGTTGTTGAACGTGAAGGCTTAAGCGTTCGTCACCCAGCACGCTTTGTGCTGGTAGGTAGTGGCAACCCCGAGGAAGGCGAACTCCGTCCCCAGCTACTTGATCGATTTGGCCTCTCACTTGACGTCAGAACACCACGAGATATTCCAACCCGCGTCGAGATCATCAAATTGCGCGACGCGTTTGATCATGACCCCGAGGGCTTTAGCAAGCGATTTGCCCGCAAGGAAGGTGCGCTTCGCAGAAAGATTGATGCTGCCAGAGATATCGTCGAGGGTATCGATGTGCCCTCTGAAGTGCTCGAAAAAGCCGCGGAGCTTTGCCTTCAACTGGGTACCGATGGCTTGCGTGGTGAACTTACTCTTATCCGAAGTGCTCGAGCCCTAGCTGCACTCGAAGGAAAGGACGCAGCCACATTGCAACACCTGAGATACGTTGCGTTGTTCGTATTGAGACACCGGTTGCGCCGCGACCCCATGGATGAATCCAGTGCCGATGCTCGCGTCGAACGCGCTATCGAATCCGCACTCGCCTGACGCGGAATCTGCCACAGCATGGCAAGACGCCGAGCTCGCAGCGGCGTTAATCGCCATATTGGGTCACAGAGTCGGCGGAATTCGAGTCAGCGCACAGCCAGGGCCGGTGAGAGATTACTGGCTATCCCTACTCGACAGCTTTACTGCAAATCCTGCCCGCAGGGTGCCCAGCAGCACCCCCACGGATCGCTTGCTTGGCGGAATGGACATCACCGAGAGTATGCGGCACGGCAAACCTATCTTGGCACAAGGCGTACTCGCGGAATGCCATCAGCGGGTTGTGCTTTTGTCGATGGCCGAGAGGCTGCCCAAAGAATACGCAGGGCACTGGTGTGCCGCCCTCGATACGGGAGCAATTCACATTGCGCGAGATGGCATTAGTCACACCAGTCCCGCAGCAATCACCGTTATTGCGCTGGACGAGGGCATCGATGAGGAGTCACCACCTACCGCCCTTATTGAGAGGCTAGGTTTAGGTATCAATCTTGACGACATCAGTATCCGCTGTGTCGGCGATACACAATTTTCTCGATCGGATATTACATCGGCACAGGCACGTTTAGCGCAAACGACACTGTCCGACGATGACATCACGCGCCTAGCGGAAATTGCAGCATCGATGGGAATACATTCCTCTCGAACGCTAAAATTCGCTGTTGATGTTATGAAAGCACTGAGTTTAGTAACAGGCAAACGGGCCAGCGACGAAGAGGTCATCCACCAGCTTATTCGATTGGTTTTCCTGCCTGTAGCAACACAACTTCCCACCCCACAAGCAGAGCCTGAACCTCCCGAGCCACCCCAGGACTCCAACGAAGACTCGGATAAACCAGAGGAACAAGCCCAACAGAATACAGAACAAGATCACGAGGACTTGGTTCAAGCGGCCATGGCTGAGTTACCGGAAGATCTGCTGGCAATATTGCTCAAACGCGCCAGTAAAAGTCGACTGCGTCAAAGCAAAGCCGGCAATGCGGGAGAGTTCTCCCAGGATAAACAACGTGGTCGCCCCGTGGGCGTGCGACGAGGGGACGTAAAGCGCGGCCACCGTATAGATATCCCAGCCACTCTTCGCTGCGCTGCACCCTTCCAATCTGCGAGAGCATCCTGGGATACATCAGAAAAATTAAAAACCAGCCTTTATATTGAACCCTCTGACATTCGCGTAAAGCGTTTTGAGCAACGTAAGTCCAGCGTCATGATCTTCGCTGTCGACGCATCGGGCAGCAGCGCGCATCAGCGTATGTCAGAGGCAAAAGGCGCCATTGAGCTGCTGCTCGCCGACTGCTATTCGCATAGAACTGAAGTCGCTTTGATTGCTTTCAGGGGTGATACCGCGGAGGTGCTGCTCCCTCCAACGCGCTCACTTGTGAGAGCCAAGCGAACCTTAGCTCAACTACCTGGGGGCGGTGGCACGCCCATGGCTGCGGCCTTACAAGCCACTCATGACCTGGCGCTTTCCGTATCAGCAACGGGCGCCACACCCAGTTACGTGCTACTCACCGATGGTGCTGCCAATGTTGCGCGCGATGGCACTAAAAGCCGATCAGCGGGCACTGAAGACGCACTTTCAGCGGCAAAGCTACTCGCTAATACACAGATCAAAGGCGTTCTCGTTGATACTGCTGTTCGACCCAGCGCCCGAGCGCGCGAACTGTCCTCAGCACTTGACGCGACTTATTTGCCCTTACCGAATGCGTCTGCCCACTCGCTAAATACCTCCATCAGAACACTCAGCGTGGCCTGAAGAATCCATGGGGCTCGACCATTTACCCGGTGATTGGCCACTGAGAGAACACAGCGAGTTTGTTCACTGCGAGGGAACACGTTGGCACGTGCAACGCGTCGGATCGGGACCTGTGGTTTTATTGCTGCACGGTACTGGTTCTTCCACCCACTCGATGGCCGGAATCGCTGAGTGTCTATCGGCTCAGTTCACGTGCGTATTGGTCGATCTTCCAGGGCAAGGTTTTACTCCACCCATTGAGGAGCGGGAACATCTTCTGAGTGCAATGGCTCGCTCCATCTGCTCGCTTTGTAAACACCTAGGCCTTCTCCCTGACTATATTATCGGCCACTCTGCGGGAGCGGCTGTTGCGATCAGAATGTGTCTCGATACTGACGTTCGGCCCCGTGGTTTACTATCGATCAATGGTGCCCTCCTACCATTCGGGGCATTCATTGAACCTCTGATGCTCAAAGCGGCGCGAGCACTGAGTCGATCATCTCGCGTCGCACATTTTCTCGCGCGTCGAGGAACCGGTGAATCGGACGTTCGGAGAGCGTTACGCGATACTGGAGCAACCATCTCCGAGCCTATGATCCAGCGGTACACGACCCTCATCTCACAACCAGAACACATCGAGGGCACCTTGAGGATGATGGGCGGATGGGAACTGGGGCAATTAGCGAGAGACCTACCAAAGCTACAAACCCCCATCCACCTGATTGGCTGCGCGAAAGATCACATTGTCCCTGCTATTCGCGCACACAGGGCAACACGAGACATACCCAATGCGACAGCTGTCACAATGGAAGACGCAGGCCATTTAGTTCATGAGGCGGATCCGGATCGCGTCGCGCAGGAGTTTTTCCACTTTTTAAAGCGGCTGAATTAACGGGTGTGCAATCCCAAAACCGGTGATAGACTGTCCATTATATTTGACACAAAAGACGTCTATCAAGATGAACACTGCGCATCCAGACTTCGACACAATTAAGCAAGTTCAGTCACATGAAAAGGCGATTGTCATAGGCAGTGGCTTCGGCGGTCTGGCATCAGCCATTCGCCTCGCAGCCAAAGGCTATCACGTCACGCTGCTCGAAAAGCTCGATGCGCTCGGAGGCCGCGGCTACACCTACAAGCAGGATGGCTTTATCTTCGATGGTGGGCCTACGATTGTGACCGTGCCGGAGCTGTTCGAGGAACTGTGGGAGCTCTGCGGAAAGAAAATGAGCGACGACGTTGATCTCCGACTGATGGATCCGTTTTATCGAATCCGGTTTGATGACGGGCGAACCTTCGACTACTCCAGCGAAAAAGCAGAAAATCTCCGACAGATACTCGAGTACAACCCAGCAGATGCCCAAGGTTATGAGCGCTACTTAAAAGCCAGTGAAGCGCGACACAAAGTCGGCTTTGCATTGCTCGACAAGCCCTTTAGCACCCTCGCGCAACTCATGCGCTTCGCACCCGATTTGGTGCGCTTGCGTGGCGACCAAAGTGTTTATGCCCTGGTCTCCAAGTACATCAAAAATGAGCAACTGAGGCAGGCTGTCAGCTTTCATCCGCTCCTAATTGGCGGTAATCCGTATACGGCCAGTAGTTTGTATTCCCTCATTTCCCACCTTGAAGTCACGGGCGGAGTGTGGTCCGCCATGGGTGGTACCGGGCGTATTGTCGAATCGCTCGGCAACCTCATCCGCGGACAAGGAAGTGAGATTCGACTCGACGCTGAAGTTGATCAAATCACAACAGAGAACAGAAAAGTCACGGGAGTGCGCCTAAAGTCAGGTGAGCACATCGCTGCCGATCTCGTCGTATCGAACTCAGATTCTGCGTGGACCTATAAATACCTGCTGTCAGAGACACCCAAAAAGAAGTGGACTGATCGCAAAATTGATAAAGCGCATTATTCCAATGGCTTGTTTGTCTGGTACTTCGGTACGAAAAAGCAGTATCCCGATATCCCCCACCACTCCATTATTCTCGGCCCGCGCTACAAGGGTCTGCTGACGGATATTTTCAAGCACAAAAAGCCTACCGAAGATTTTAGTCTGTATTTGCACAGACCGACGGCAACCGATCCATCGATGGCGCCTGACGGCTGCGATACGTTTTACGCGCTAGTCCCGGTGCCCCATCTTGACTCGGGAACGGACTGGACCACTCATGCGGAGATATTCCGGCGCGCAGTTGAAAAGCGGCTCGAAGAAACGGGATTGCCCGACCTGGCCGACAACCTCGCAACGTCACTGATGCTGACACCACTGGATTTTCAGAACCGACTTAACTCAGTAAAAGGTGCGGGCTTTTCTCTGGAACCACGGATTACTCAGAGCGCCTACTTTAGGCCTCATAACAAGAGTGAAGAGGTTGATGGGCTCTACTTGGTCGGTGCTGGCACACACCCTGGAGCTGGCATGCCAGCTGTACTCTCGTCAGCCAAAGTCATCGATGGACTAATTGAAGCGCCCGCTTATGCAAGTCGATAAGTTTTTACCGACACCTAGTACGGACATGACACTGTGCAAGCAGCAGCTCTCCAATGGGTCGCGATCATTCTACTTTGCATCGCACCTGTTGCCTTCTGTCATGCAGCATGCAGCCTGTGGCCTTTATGCCTTTTGCAGAGAAGCTGACGATCTGGTGGACGAGGGAGACGACCCTAAGTCGGCACTGGAAGCATTACATTATCGACTCGATCGCATTTACGAGGGAAAACCGCAATACGTAGCTACGGATCGAGTCCTCACGCAAATCGTCCATACCTATCAAATGCCTCGAGAACTGCTGAATGCCTTGCTGGAGGGTTTTGCTTGGGATGCCGAAGGGAAGCTCTATCACTCCATTGAGGATGTCTATGACTACAGCGCTCGGGTCGCAGGTGCTGTCGGTGTAATGATGTCTGTCCTTATGGGTGTCCGAGATGCCAAGACACTTGCAAGGGCAGCCGATTTGGGCACGGCGATGCAGCTAACCAATATCGCGAGAGATGTTGGAGAGGATGCACATCTGGGAAGGATTTATCTTCCTATGGATGAGTTAAAGGCCGAGGGTGTTGATCCGGCTGAGATGCTGGCAAATCCGACTTACTCCGACGGTATCGGTGTAGTAACAAAGCGGCTCCTCGAACGTGCCGACTGGCTGTATAAGCGTGCAGATCATGGCATTGCACACTTGCCTAGAAAATACCAACCAGGCATCCGCGCAGCGAGAAAGCTATATGCCGCCATCGGCCAGAAGGTCAGTGAGCACAACTACAACTCTGTCGATCAACGCGCAATTGTTGACACCGGAAAGAAATTTGCTCTGCTTACTTCGGCTATCGCTTTTGCACAACCGCGAAGCAATGCCCTCAATACACCAGCTTTGCCTCAAAATCAGTTCCTAGTTGATGCAGTCGTTGCATCAGGCAGCGCCGCACCGGCCATAAAGACCGACCCCTTCAAGGTGAGGACACTCTGGATAATTGATTTATTTGAGACTCTTAGAGAAAGGGACCGTGACGCGCGAATCGCCCGCATTCGCTAAGCCGTAGAAAATCTTCCGCATCCTGAATGGCAACAGTCGCTGAACCCAGGGCGAAGAGAAACGATCTAAATCCAAACTCTCATGCATGACACTGTTTCCCGAGGCATCATGAAGATGACTTCGCGTGTAAAAGGGCGTGTCTTCCAGCGTCTTTTCGACATTGAAACCCTGATAACTTCTTGCGGGCCTGGAAACGCGCCAAATCGGTCCATCGGACAGATCTCGACGAGGTGGTGAATGCTCCGACGCCAAACCTGTTTTCGGTCCACCAAAAAGTGTCATGAGACAGCTTTCGCCATCTTTAGCATGCGCTTCATAAACAATTCGACAGTGCTCCGGCCCCATGTCTGCTCGAGACCAATGCCAATCAGTAAAAGTATCCTCTAGCGCCACGGTGCCGCCATTGGTATCAACGTAGCCCGAACCCTCCCATTGAATGTTCGGCGCATCCAGCGAAACCTCTACCCGAGCGGTCGGTGCTATTGGCCACCAACGATGCTGTCCCGATGAGTGTAATGTGTAACATCGATCGGTAACCGCAGGCATTTCGACTACGACCTTTCCCCGGATAGCTCTTCGGAAAGGCGCTGATCTCTCGTCTAGGTTAACCGTCAGCGACTCGCCATCAAACGACATCGAGGAGGGACCGATCTTGAGCATTGATGTCGACGTTTTCAGATCGCGCGCCCTTCTCTCGGTCATTGCCCAGTGTTTTTGTTTTGGCTCGTAAAAGACCGCGTTAACACAGACGAATTCGCGTGGGTCGGCATCACCCTTTTTTCGGGCACCGGCGTAAAACGGTGAAAAAACGGTCCCTATGAAAAAGATGAGCGTCACGCCGTGTGACCCGCAGTCACTGAAACCGTCGACGTACCACCAACGATATCCGTTATTTGAAACAGGTAGGTCGAAACCCAAACCCCCCGATGTCGACAGCAGTGGTTGCTGCATGGCAAATCTCCCGCGCATTGCTTGCAGGGTGTGCAAGATCGGCGTAATGTGTCAACTAATATAGACAAAAATAATGTATAAATAAAACAACACATACAGAAATGGTGGTTGCCATGGAAAAAACGTTACTTGATTGCGAGCAGTACATAGAAGAGGCAATGGCAGAACACGCGACTGCACAATGCCCCCCCTTACTCGCTCAGGCATTGAACTACGCCGTTTTTCCGGGTGGCGCTCGAGTCAGACCTCAACTCTGTAAAGCTGTTGCCCTGGCCAACAACTCAAGCGATGTCGGCCTAGCCAATGCAGCAGCTACGGCAGTAGAGCTCCTTCATTGCGCATCTCTAGTCCACGATGATCTGCCCTGCTTTGACGACGCGACTCAGAGGCGCGGAAAACCATCAGTGCACTCAAAATTTGGCGAGCGCATCGCCGTTTTAACGGGTGACGCACTGATCGTTGCGGCGTTCCAGACCCTATCCGCTCATGCAGTACAGGCGGTGCGCGCAGAGCGCGTCCCCCTTGTCACCACAATTGTGGCTCGCGGCGTGGGCGCACCCCACGGTATTTGCGCAGGACAGGCTTGGGAATGCGAACAACGGGTTGATTTATCTCGCTATCACCGCGCAAAGACAGGCGCGCTCTTCGTCGCAGCCACCTGCGCCGGAGCCGCGGCTGCTGGCGTCGATCCCGGTCCTTGGGTCAATTTAGGCGCAAGTATTGGCGAGGCCTATCAAGTGGCAGATGATATAAAAGACGCAGTCTCCGATCCGGACACACTGGGCAAGCCGACAGGTATTGATGTAAAGCTTGATCGCCCCAGCGCCGTCCGCGAGCTCGGACTTGAGGGGGCTGTAGCCCGATTGAAAGAGTGTCTTGAAGCGGGCCTTGACAGTATGCCCGCGTGTGCTGGCCACGATATGCTCCAGAATCTGGTTCGCGCTCAAGCAAGTCGGTTTGTTCCTGAGAAGATCGCGCAAGTGGCCGCGTAATGGCCATTCCCTCCACAACCGAGCCAAAATACGCCGAGGCGAAAGACAGACCCGCTGGGCGATATGCTCGTTTCTTGCTCTGGCGCAACCGAATGCTCCGGAGCAAAACATTTCAAAAGTGGGCAGCGAGACTACCGATAGCTCAGTCGATTGCGCGGACGCGTGCTACTGACCTGCACCATATTCTCGCAGGCTTTGTTTACTCTCAGACGCTCAGCGCAGCCTACAAGTTAGGCCTTCTTGAGTGCTTAAAAGACCGAATAGCAACACTCGATGAAATCGCACGCGCCTGTGACCTAGAACGCAATGCTGCATTAACACTCGTTAAGGCGGCAACAGCTATTGATCTCCTTCAGGAAGTAGATGCCAATACATGGACGCTCGGAGAGCTTGGCGCTTCTATCCATGGCAACCCCGGCGTACAAAGCATGCTACGACACCATGATCTGTTGTATCGGGACATGGCCGATCCAGCAAACCTGCTCCGAGCGAGAGGTGGCGCGGCACTTCGCGGTTACTGGCCTTATGTCGACGGCGAAAATAACGATCCTGCAGCCGCTGCGCGCTACAGCGAATTGATGGCTGACTCACAACACCTTATCGCAAACCATATTCTGGATGCGATCAAGCTCAAACCTGGCCAACGCTTGCTCGATATTGGCGGCGGCACAGGCACATTTGCACGATTAGCGTCTGAGCGAGCCCCCGAGGCGTCAACCGCCGTATTCGATCTACCTCAAGTCATCGCCTCCATCTCTCCACGATATCTAGGAGAGATGGAAGTTATCTCTGGAGACATGTTTGAAGATCCAATTCCTCGGAGCTTCGACACCATCAGTCTGGTTCGGATTCTCCACGATCATGACGATGCACCCGTAGACCGGCTTCTCCGCCGATGTTTCGATGCCTTACCGAACGGCGGTCAACTGATTATCGCGGAACCCATGGCGGGTACACGCAACGCTGAATCCATCGGCCATACCTATTTTGGATTTTACCTCTGGGCTATGGGCAGCGGCCGACCAAGAACCTACAAAGAATTAAAAGCTGCGCTAGGGCGTGCAGGCTTTAAAAGTATTAAAGAAAAGCGCACGCATATCCCCGCCTTGGTACGGGTAATCACAGCAAAAAAACCAGATGTCATTTTTTATTGACACTTTTATGTGTATTATTAAACTTACATAACGATGAGTAAGTGTTTTTAGACAGTCCTAGCTCACACTCAGCTAGGAACAGAGGCCATAAACCGTGACCTATAAGAAGACAACAGCGGTTATTTTTGAGAAGCCCGGGATGCTAGAGGTCCGAGAGGCTTCTTTGCGTGCACCAGCGGCAAATGAGTGTCTCATCGAATCACACTGGTCTGGCATAAGCACAGGCACTGAACGCCTAATGCTTACCGGAGAGATGCCGCCCTTCCCCGGACTTGGCTACCCGTTAATTCCAGGCTACGAGACTGTCGGCAAAGTTATAGAGTCACCTAAAGGGTCTGAACTACGCCCCGGGACCTGCGTTTTTGCCCCTGGAAGCGTCGGCTTTACCGATGCCAAAAACTTATTCGGCGGTAGCGCGCAGCACCTAATTTGCCCTGAAGACCGGCTCATTCCGCTGCCCGAGAGACTGGGTAGCGAGGGCGTGTTACTCGCACTCGCTGCTACTGCATTACACGCCTTACGCCGCTGCGAATACACAGGGCCGCCCGAACTCATCGTCGGCCATGGGGTTCTTGGACAGTTGCTCGCAAGGCTGACACGCATCATTCATGGCACAACGCCTACTGTGTGGGAGCGGGATCCTGCTCGCCGCCCCGCCGGGCTCGACTATGTCGTCTACGACGCGAGCCAAGACCCGCGGTACGACTACTCGGTGGTCTGTGATGTCAGCGGTAGCGCAGATGCCCTGAATCAAATGATTGCACGTTGCAAACCTGGCGCAACAGTAGTGATGGCCGGATTCTACTCTTCGGCCGTCACATTCGACTTTCCACCTGCATTTATGAGGGAAATCAATCTCTTAGTGAGTGCGGAATGGCAACCACAAGACCTAAAAGAAGCAGCACGACTGGCATCCGATGGCACATTGGATTTTTCCCAGTTGATAACAGATGTCTTTCCCGCGACACGGGCTACTCAAGCCTACGACCGGGCCTTTAACGACAGTAGCTGCCTAAAAATGGTCATCGATTGGAGATCGACATGAGCACAATTGCAACTGCAACTGAATACGATCCTGGGCTCGAGGCGAGTGGAGAACGGGCAGACCTTCTCGCCACATCAGCGGATAGTGCTGAAGGAACTCAGATCATTGCTATTTACGGCAAGGGAGGCATTGGAAAAAGCTTCACCCTTGCCAACTTGAGCTACATGATGGCTCAGCAAGGCAAAAAAGTACTGCTTATCGGGTGCGACCCCAAAAGTGATACGACTTCACTTCTGTTTGGCGGCAAAGCCTGCCCCACTATCATAGAGACAGCTTCAGCGAAGAAAGCAGCTGGTGAAGAGTGCCGGGTAGAGGACGTTTGCTTTAAGCGCGACGGCGTCTACGCCATGGAACTTGGCGGGCCCGAGGTCGGTCGAGGCTGCGGTGGTCGCGGCATCATCCACGGCTTCGAAACCCTCGAAAAACTGGGTTTCCATGACTGGGATTTCGACTACGTCCTTCTAGACTTCTTAGGCGATGTGGTTTGCGGTGGCTTTGGCCTCCCGATTGCACGCGACATGTGCCAGAAGGTGATCGTCGTAGCATCCAATGATCTTCAGTCACTGTACGTGGCAAATAATGTCTGCTCTGCCGTCGAATACTTCAGAAAGCTCGGTGGCAATGTCGGCGTTGCCGGCATGGTTATCAATAAAGACGATGGCGGTGGTCAAGCCCAGGCATTCTGTAAGGCGGCCGGCATCCCTGAACTCGCTGCCATACCGGCCAACGAAGACATTCGTCGCAAAAGTGCGAGCTACGAAATTATCGGTCATCCGGACAGTGAGTGGGGGCCGTTATTTGCCGAGCTTGCACTAAATGCAGGTGAATCAACGCCACACCGCCCTCTTCCGATGACGCAAGACGAATTATTGTCCCTATTTGACGGGGATACAGTGGGTCGCGACGTTGTTTTGCAGCCCGCAACTTTGGCTGATCTATGTAATGTCGAAACACTGAATAAGCCCAGTCTCGAGGTCGTCTATGACAGCATCTGAGACTGACATCATCGAGACAACGGACCTCGGCTGCCATGCAGGCGCCGATACGCTCGCGGCAGCAGCTAGTGCTGCCGGCAAGACCGAGCTGATGGCCCAGTTCGCCGAAGATTATCCGAAAGGCCCGCACGATCAGCCGCAAAGCATGTGTCCGGCATTTGGCTCTCTACGTGTCGGACTGAGAATGCGTCGCACAGCCACTGTTCTATCGGGTTCAGCCTGTTGTGTCTATGGACTCACCTTTACCTCACACTTTTACGGTGCGAAACGCACGGTTGGCTACGTACCCTTCGACTCCGAGTCACTGGTAACGGGTAAACTATTTGAGGACATCCGAGAAGCGGTCCATGACCTCGCTGATCCCGATAAAAACGATGCCGTTGTTA
>JAACDF010000133.1 GCA_009937065.1 Gammaproteobacteria bacterium
ATCCCTAGTTTTGAGCGTGCAGGTGGCCTACATTGAGACTTCACTCCGCTTTCGGCCCATTTCGAAACATGCGCGGTGCGTCGAGTTTTTCAATCCTATGTCTCATAGTGACCGGCTGGGTGGCCCTGACAGCACTACTTCGTGTATTACCGGTGTTTATGGAGCACAGGACAGTAATCAGTGCCATGGAGTCCGTGGCCTCCAACTACGTTCCCGGGCAGGACCAAAGTGCTGATGTTCGAGAGGCACTTCGTAAAGCATGGTCGATCAACCGTATTGAGCAGGTTGATGTGTCAGAAGTGTCCATCGATCGACGTCGCACGGGGGTTATTCTTACACTTGAGTATCAGACTGTCTTTCCCCTAATAGGTCCTATACAAGGGGTTTGGGACTTCGGTACCGTTGAAGTGGATGGCCGCTAGCCCGGGAGACGAATCTGGCTACTCTCACAATGAAACCAAAGCACGCTGCCCTGCAGCAAACCATTGGCTATCAGTTTGATGAGCCCGATTTGCTGGTGCGCGCGCTTACACACAGAAGCTTCGCCGCCGACAATAATGAGCGGCTCGAGTTTATTGGTGATGGTCTGGTCAATGCCGTCGTTGCTGAGCTTTTGTTTACGCAATTCCCGGACTTAGATGAAGGCAGTCTATCGCGGCTTCGCTCAAAGCTAGTGTCCAAAGAGGGTCTTGCGACGCTCGCTGAGCGGTTCGAGCTTGGCCCCTTGGTTCTGCTAGGTACGGGAGAGCGAAAGAGCGGTGGCCGTCACCGAGCAAGTATCATGGCTGATACTGTCGAGGCGTTGGCCGGCGGTATGTTGGTGGAGGCTGGATTTGGCGTCGCGAGTGAGGTTGTTGCGACCTGGTTTGTTGCCGATGTTGCCTCGCTTGATATTAACACCACGCGCGATGCCAAGACTCGCCTGCAGGAATGGCTGCAAGGTAAGGGCTATCCACTGCCGGTCTATGAGGTTTTAGCGATCTCTGGCGATGATCACAATCAAATGTTTGACGTGGAATGCAGCTGTAAAGCTTCCCAGAGTAAGCGAGTTGGCACTGCATCGAGTCGAAAAAAAGCAGAGCAAAAAGCGGCAGAGGCAATGTTGGAGATACTGGAACATGAGTGATTACTCAGACAACCGATGCGGTTTAGTCGCACTTGTTGGACGACCTAATGTGGGGAAGTCGACGCTGCTCAATTTTTTACTCGAACAAAAGCTCAGTATTACCTCGCGCAAGCCTCAAACGACTCGGCAGCAGGTGTTAGGTGTGAAAACGGTCGATAAGGATCAAATGATTTTTGTCGATACGCCAGGGCTTCATCGCAACGAGCCTCGGGCGATTAACAAGGCAATGAATCGGTCCGCTACGTCTGCTATGGCCGATGTCGATTTGGTCCTATTCCTTATAGATCGTGGGAAGTGGACCGAAGAGGATTCTTGGGTGCTCGAGAAATTGCGCTCGGTAAAAGTCCCCGTGGCACTGGTCATCAACAAAATGGATCTGCTAGACGATCCAACCGCACTTCTACCTGAGCTTGACGATCTGCACGCGCTTCATGATTTTGCTGGGATTTTTCCGATCTCGGCGTTACGTCAGAAAAATTTAGATCGTCTGGAGAGCTTTGTCCGGGAGAATCTTCCTGGGGGGCATCATTTGTTTCCAGAGGGGCAAATTACAAATCGCACCGAACGATTTCTAGCTGCTGAACTTATCCGTGAGAAGATCATTCGTCAGCTGGGTGACGAGTTGCCGCATACTACGGCGACAGAAGTGGAGGCCTTCCACACAGATGATCGGGGTGTGCTACACATCAATGCGATTATTTTTGTCGAGCGAGATGGGCAAAAGCGGATTGTTATTGGTACTGGCGGCTCGAGACTTCGCTCGATAGGCACCGAAGCACGACGTGACATGGAAAAAGCCTTCGATTGCAAGGTGATGTTAAAGCTCTGGGTCAAAGTCAAATCAGGATGGTCCGATGATATTCGCGCCTTGCGCAGTCTTGGGCTTGAAGGTGATTCGTGACCACGGCGATGCAGCCGGCATGGGTTCTGGGACGACAATCTTATCGGGACTCGAGTTACCTGGTTGATTTTCTAACCGCGTCGGATGGTCGTTTGTCCGCCGTGGTTAAAGGGGCCCACCGCAAGCAGCGAGGTGGCATGATGGCTGCCTTGATACAACCGTTTCATCCTTTGCTCGTAAAATTCGGTGGTAACGGCGAACTGAAATACGTGGCCGCGGCAGAAAGCGCAGGGGTTGGCCGCGCACTTATCGGTGAGACGCTATTTTCAGGACTCTACCTCAACGAATTGCTGACACGACTCTTGCCGAAGTTTGAGGCCGCGCCAACGTTATTTGCTGCTTATGGTAATGCGATAGAGATTATCTCGACTTCATCCGATCCAGAGTTAGCCTTGCGCCGATTCGAGCTGTTGCTCCTCGAAGAACTGGGGTATCAAATCCAGTGGCAGCTAGATTGTGAGGAGCAACCTATTGAGCCCTCGAAAGATTATGGTTATCACCCCGAGCGAGGGTTTGTGATCAGTCATGGCGGTGACTCCTCGCTCTTGATTTCGGGCGTTCAATTACTGGCACTATGTGACTGGCAAGTTACCGGTGGTGCCATAGATGACATTTGCCAATCTAAACTTAAGGGGATTATGCGTCTAGCGATAGAACAGCGTTTGGGCGGTCGCCCCCTCAAAGTGCGAGAAGCGGTCAACGAATGGCGACAACTGAGAGAGTAGGGGGAGACACTTAGATGGTGAAGGGTATTGGTGTTGATATTGTGAATCTCGAGCGGATTGAGTCGGTATATATGCGCTTTGGTGTTCGGTTTGCCCGAAAAGTATTATCCGCGGACGAGCTGTCCACTGAATCAGTAACACCGCGTCTTATCGCAAAACGTTTCGCTGCTAAAGAGGCCATTGCCAAGGCCTTAGGGACAGGATTTAGGAACGGTATTACCATGCCCTCCATTACCCTTATAAGAAACGAGATGAACAAACCCGAGGTGAAATTAGCGGGTGCTGCTGCTGAACGGTTACGAGCTATGGGAGGGGTTGAGGTTTTGGTGTCCATTGCAGATGAAGTAGACTCGGTCGTGGCGTTTGCCGTAGCACAATAGTCGTCTTAAATCAGAGGACCTCCCGGTCACCATTGTCGATGAATAAGCAACAGTACCCCACGATCGAATCCACTATTGGTCATACGCCACTGGTGCGATTGCAACGAATGCTGGTTAACCCCAGGAGCCTTGTGCTTGCGAAGCTTGAGGGGAATAACCCAGCGGGATCTGTGAAGGATCGGCCGGCGATGAGTATGATTCGTGAGGCTGAAGCACGGGGCCGAATTAAACCTGGGGATACCATCATCGAAGCAACCAGTGGTAACACAGGCATTGCTTTGGCGATGGCGGCTGCCATTCGCGGATATCGCTTGATCCTGATCATGCCCAGTAATATGAGCAGTGAACGAAAGTTGTCGATGGCAGCCTACGGAGCTGAACTGATAGAGGTAACCCAATCGGTCGGTATGGAGGGTGCGCGAGATCTAGCGGATCACATGGCGGCCGCAGGCGAAGGGATTGTACTCGACCAATTCGCTAATCCAGATAATCCGCTGGGGCACGTATCGTCCACCGGACCCGAAATTTGGGAGCAGACGAATGGCGATGTGACCCACTTCGTCAGCTCAATGGGGACCACGGGAACGATTATGGGGGTGTCTTCATACCTCAAGGCCAAGAATCCTGCTGTTGAAATCGTTGGCCTGCAGCCCATTGAGGGGTCACAGATTCCGGGTATTCGCCGCTGGTCTGAGGCCTATCGACCAAAGATTTTCGATGCTACCGCGGTTGATCGCGTTGTCGACGTTTCCCAATCGACGGCGGAGGAAACGATGAGACGCATGGCCCGTGAAGAGGGAATTTTTGCTGGCGTCTCGTCAGGGGCATCAATTGCAACTGCGCTCGAAATTGCTGAATCGCATGACAACGTAACGGTTGTTGCGATTGTGTGTGACCGAGGCGATCGTTATTTGTCCACTGGCGTCTATCAGTAGGTTAACCGCATGGATCGATCCTATGACATAGAGGACCTCAAGCGGTTGATGGAGCGGCTTCGTGATCCTGAGTACGGTTGCCCCTGGGATTTAAAGCAAACGTATCAAAGCATTGCTCCGTTTACGCTCGAAGAGTGTCTTGAGCTTATCGATGCGCTTGAACAGTCGGATTTTGAGCATGTAGAGGAAGAACTCGGTGATCTACTGTTTCAAGTGATTTTTTACGCACAACTGGGCAAGGAGGAGGGACGATTTGATTTCGATTCCGTCGTATCAGGTATTACGGCAAAGCTCCTTCGGCGTCACCCTCACGTCTTTAAAGACGGGCAGCTTGAAGGTGTTATTGAAGATCGAACATCAATGGCCACCATTAAGGCGAACTGGGAGAAGACTAAGGCTAAGGAACGCGCAGGCCGTTCGCAAACCAGTGTCATGGATGACGTACCAGCAACGCTTGGGTCTTTGTCGCGGGCGCAAAAGCTTCAGAAACGAGCGGCAACAGTGGGCTTTGACTTTAGTAGTGCCAGCGATGTGTCGACCCGCCTACTGGGTGAATATAGAGAATTAGAACAGGCAATGCTGTCGGGTGATCAAAATGAGATCGAGAACGAACTTGGTGACGTACTATTCACCGTCGTTAATATTGCAAGACACTTGAAGGTCGATTCGGAGGCCGCGCTTCGAAAAGCAAACCGCCGTTTCGAAAGCCGTATTCGATATGCTGAGAGTGATGCGGCGTCCGAAGGGAGGTCTCTGATTGAGGAATCCACCGAACGTCTTGATGAGCGTTGGCAGAAAGCGAAGCTGAAAGAGAAAAATAAACACGGGTTGTAAGCGAAGCGAACGGTGTGTATTTTCACGCTCTTCGGCTGAGATCTCGCCCGATACCAGCAAATAGGAACAATATGCGAATTATTCTTCTGGGTGCTCCAGGCGCCGGTAAAGGTACTCAAGCGGCATTTTTGTGCGAGCACTTTGGTATCCCACAGATCAGTACAGGCGACATGCTAAGAGCTGCAGTCAAGTCAGGCACCGAGCTGGGAAAAAAAGCGAAGGTCATCATGGATGAGGGCGGCTTGGTCTCGGATGAGATCATTATTGGCCTTGTTAAAGATCGACTCGAGGACCCCGATTGTGCCAACGGCTGTCTGCTTGACGGATTTCCCAGAACCATCCCCCAAGCTGAGGCGATGGTCGATGCTCGAATTGAAATCGACCAGGTGATAGAAATCGATGTCGACCATGAGGAAATTGTGTCTCGTATGAGTGGACGGCGTGTGCACCCTGGAAGCGGGCGCGTGTACCACGTGACACACAATCCGCCCCGTGCAGACGGGTTGGATGACATCACTGGTGAAGCTCTGATCCAGCGAGATGATGATGCCGAAGAGACCGTCAGACACCGCCTGGCTGTTTATGAGAGTCAGACTCGTCCACTGGTCGACTTTTACAGGAACCTGGAAGGTCCCTCATACCATCGTATTGATGGTATTGGGTCAGTTGAGTCAGTAACACAAAGTATCCGAGACGCGCTGGCACAGTAGTAATTCACGCCACAGGTCTCTAAGCTTCCCGCAGGTCAATTTTGGGGGAAGCCACATGTCTAGTTCGCCACTTATTCTTTATCACTACCCAGCGTCGCCTTATGCGGAGAAGGTCCGGCTGTTGGCCGGTTATTTAGGAGTCAGCTGGCAGTCGGTCGATGTACCGATTCAGCCACCTCGCGAACAGCTTGCGATTCTCGCCGGCGGCTATCGTCGCATCCCCGTCATGCAGTGCGGTGCCGATATCTTTTGTGATACTGCCGTCATTTGTGACGAGGTGGTATCGCGATCGGAAAAGGATTTGGCGCCCTGTAGTGAAGGGGCGTCAGCACTGGCGCAGCGCGCAGAGACGGATGTCTTTTTTGCAGCGATCCGGCAGGGGTCTCAGCTGAAAACAGCCATTGGTCTCACGATGATGTTGGGCTTTAAGGGGATGCTTGCGTTCGCGAAAGATCGAGCTTCCTTTGCACAGGGTCACGGTCCTGCTGCACAGACACCAGAAATCGCGAAATCAGTGTTTTCCTCGTTCCTGGGGGATTTAGAACAGATACTGCAGTCGCAGTCATATCTGGGTGGTCAAGCCCCGTGTTTGAGCGATTTCCGCTGCTATCACCCTATTTTCCTAGCCAAAGGCTTTAAAAGCATCAAAGAAGCTTCCCTACCCACCGAGGTGAAGGCTTGGATGGCGCGCATGAATGGCTTTGGCTGGGGTAATTACGAGGATATCTCAGGAGAAGACGCCCTGGTTGCAGCAAAGTCAGAAGAGCCCAGAGCATTAGTGGAGGGTACTGCTGATAATCCAGATGTGGGGCGATGGGTGACGGTTACACCTTTGGACACTGGTCGAGTGCCAGTGACGGGCACGCTCGTGAGTAGAAGTGAGACACGAATTGTTGTGGCCCGTCGCTCGGAGGATGTGGGACTGTGCCATGTCCATTTCCCCGCGATGGGCTTTGAGTGCAGCATCATCAGTTAACCACTCGGGATCGCAGCGAGGGATCGTTAAACAATGAAGGGAACTGTGCTAATTACCGGTGCTTCGGCCGGACTGGGCGCTGAGTTTGCGCGGCAGCTTGATGGAAAGGCGACGCATTTTATTCTCGTAGCCAGAAGGGTAGACAAGCTCAAAGCTCTAGCCGAAACCTTAACGACGCCCGTGACGGTGATTGAGCAGGACTTGAGTTTGCCCGGTTCTCCCGAGCGGTTATGCCAGGCGATCACAGCTCACCGTCATTCAGTCGATGTGTTAATCAATAATGCGGGGATCGCAGGCCCCAATTTGCTCGAGGTCTCTGACTTTTCGACTCAACGCATGTTCGAGCAACTGATGATGCAGACGGTGGCTGAATTGTGTAGCCGATTGATTCCCGGTATGCGCGAACGGGGCTACGGTAGAGTTATTAATATTGCTTCAGTCGCCGGTCGCTTTCCGAGCTCTGATTCGGGTAATTACGGGCCAGCAAAAGCCTACGTCATCGCAATGTCAGAAGAGTTAAATGTTGCTACTCGAGGATCGGGGGTTCACGTTACAGCCTTGTGTCCAGGATTCACTCATACTGAGTTCCATGAGGTCGCGGGACTGATGACTGAGAAAAATAGTTCGCCGAATTGGATCTGGTATGACGCGGCTACTGTGGTTCGAGAAGGCTTAGCAGGTTGTGAAAAGGGGAGGCCGATCATTATTTCCGGTCGACTTTATCGCTGGCTAGACCCGCTGTTGCGATCAACGTTATTCAGAGGCCTTATTTTGAGGATCGCGGGCCGTGCCTAAGCCATTTCGGTCGGGAAGGGGTACTAGCGTAACGAGTGGAAATAATTCACAATCCGCGACGCCTTAACGAGTTATGAAAGGATAGGTAATGCCAGTTATTAAGTTCATTGAGTTCGATGGTACGGAGCACGAAGTCGACGCCGATGCCGGTATGAGCATCATGGAGGTTGCGATGAAGTACGATGTGCCCGGTATTGATGCAGACTGCGGTGGCGGTGCGGTGTGCGGTACCTGTCACTGCTTCATCGAGGAGTCTGCTGGACCGTTGCCGGCCGTTGACCCTCAAGAGGAATCGATGCTGGGCTTGAGACCTGACCGCGAGGAAAATTCTCGGCTAAGCTGTCAGCTTCAAGTCAGCGACAGCATGGGTGATATGACAATTAAGTTGCCCGAATTCCAGATGTAATAAACGTCATCATTGACTGACATTACGGATGCTCAGACATGAACAACCCCGCCGAGCCCATGCTGGCTGATCCGCTTACTACTCCGCTCGAGGATTTGGACGTTTCAGACCCAAAACGCTTTGAGCATGATTGCTGGCAACCGCTATTCAAGCGGTTGCGTGAGGAATCTCCGGTACATTTCCAAGCAGAGAGCCCCGCAGGACCGTTTTGGTCCATTACCCGTTTCGACGACATTGTCGAGATTGAAAAGAATACCGAAATATTCTCTTCAGAGCCTTCTATTGCGATTGTGGACCCTCCGCCAGAGCGTCGATCCCGAATGTTCATTGCCATGGATCAGCCAGAGCACGATGTGCAACGAAGAGCGGTACAACCCGTAGTTGCACCAAAAAACTTGCAGGAGTTCGAGGCTCTTATTCGCAAGCGAACGGGTGCGGCGCTCGACGCGCTTCCAGAGGGTGAGACCTTTGATTGGGTAGAGCTTGTATCGCGCAATTTGACAACGCAGATGCTGGCGACATTGTTTGATTTTCCATGGGACATACGACACAAGCTGTCAGATTGGTCCGATGCGGTGACTTCCGATGAACGGATGACAGCAGGTCAGGGTCTGAAACAGGAAGATCGGCTTGAGATCATCATGGAGATACTCGAGGTCTTCACCGGGTTATGGCACGAGCGAGTTGGTGATGAGGTCGAGTCCTTTGACCTGATCCGATTACTACAACGCGATGAAAATACCGCCAATATGGTGGACGATCCCATGAATTACATCGGTAATCTCATCTTGCTCATCGTGGGAGGCAATGACACCACGCGTAATTCGATGTCAGGCGGTGTTCTGTTTCTCAATGACTTCCCTGAGGAATTTGCTCGCGTTAAGGCCGATCGGTCCCTTATTCCATCGATGGTCTCGGAGATCATACGCTTCCAAACGCCCCTATCGCATATGCGGCGAACAGTCACGCGCGATACAGAGTTTCGTGGGCAGCACATGAAGGCGGGTGACAAGGTTATCCTTTGGTATTGCTCTGCTAACCGAGATGAGTCGGTGATCCCTGAGCCAGAGACGTTCCAGATTGACCGCTCGGGTGTCCGCAATCATGCCGCCTTTGGTTTTGGTATTCATCGCTGCATGGGCAATCGCCTCGCTGAAATGCAGCTTCGTATTGTGTGGGAAGAGGCCCTGAAGCGTTTCAGTGACATTCGGATGGTTGAACCACCGACACGGCTTTGCCACAACTTTGTTCGGGGTTTTTCCCGTCTGCCAGTGCAGGTTACCCGCTACTGACGTAGGCTTCAGCCCTTACTTTTCGGCAGGTGTGAAACCAGCGTTCCTATGTTGGCAGATCTTGATCTTTCCAGTTCGTTAAAGTTTTCAGCCGTGGGTATTGATGGCTGCCGTGCTGGGTGGGTCGCTGCCTTCCAGCTGGGTGGTGAACCGATGCTTGCGGTGGTGAAGACCCTGTCAGAGCTGAGCCCCTACCTCAGCAACGAAACGGCGGTCATGATCGATATGCCCATAGGATTGACGAATGACGATTCAAGTCGGCAGTGCGACGCAATGGCGCGACAGCGACTGAAGCCTTACCGATCTTCCAGCGTATTTGGCGTCCCGCCACGGATTGTCACGCGTATGCTTGATTATCCACAGGCAAATATCTTATCGCGTGAGCTCACGGGAAAAGGACTGAGTAAGCAGTCCTTTTATCTTTTCCCAAAAATTCGTGAACTTGATGATTGGCTCGTTAGTGATGAGCGAAGAGGTGAGTGGTACGAGTGCCATCCCGAGGTGGCCTTTGCGCAGCTGAACAAGGGGGTAGCGCTCGAAGCATCTAAAAAGACACTTGTGGGCAGAACGGAGCGTATTTTGCTGCTGAGTGAGCTTTCTGGGGTGGATGCAGCGCTCGAGCGAGCCAGTCAGGTTTACAGACGCAAAGACGTATTGCCGGATGATTGTGTTGATGCGCTGGTCTGTCTCCTCACTGCCGAGAGAGATCAGCATCGAAGAATCGTGATACCGGCCACGCCAGAGAGCGATGAGAGGGGCCTCACGATGGCGATCGTGGCCCCCGCGTGATCACTCAGCTTGCCGCTTTTAATGAGTCAGCTACTGGTGATGCCTGTGGACCTCGTATTAGCGTTCCAGGCGTTGCTTCAAGATAGCGACCATTTTCAAAAGTCTGAACGCCCGATTTGAAGGTGGCACGATAGCCCGTAGAAGACTGCAAAAGGCGCTTACCGCCCGCTGGTAAATCGTTGGCAACCCACGGCTTGCTCATGCCAATTTTATCGAGCTCAATGATATTGACGTCGGCCAGATAGCCCGGTGCGAGTAGACCCCTATCATCCAATCCATACACTTTGGCAGTATCAGCGCACTGCCGTTTAATCGCCTCACTAAGGCTCAATTTGAAGCCATCACGGTCGCGAACCCAGTGCTGCAACATAAAGGTTGGCGATGCCGCATCGCAAATAGTCCCACAGTGTGCTCCGCCGTCTGACAGGGAGTTAATGCAGTCATCAGATTGAAGAACAGACTCTAAAAAGTTCAGATTACCGTCTGCATAATTGAGGAGCGGGAAGTAGATGAATCCCGTGCCACCATCACGCATCAGCAGGTCATACGCATACTCGGCACCCGACACACCTGCCTGCTGGGCGAGGTAAGCGATTGATTGTTGCTCTGTGGGTTCATAGTCAAAGCCATCAGAAAGCTCGTATTGCATGGTGAAGCCGTTTGCCATGAGCTCGGTCAGTATCTGCAGGTCACTCTCTGGATAAACTGATTCTTCGGTAATGAGTTTCTGCCTAAACAGGGGGTCGGCGAGCTTATCCAGTTGCGCAGTCTCCTCCAGCTCAGCAACCTCGGCCCAACTGGGTTTGAAAGAGAACGGATTGAAAGTCGTGCGCCATCCGAGTATCAGGCCGGTTCCTCGCATCGATATTTGAGCCAAGATATTGGCGCCATTTGCGTTCTGTTCACGCATTTTGGTCATCTGCTCATCAAAACTCATGGCTTTGACGGGTGACTGAAGTGCGGTAAAGGTCACGGGTAAGCCGGTTTCACGACTGAGGTCGCCCATCCAGTCGAATTCGTTCCACTCAGGGTCCAGATCGCTAGCCATTTCAAATACACCGTGACCCACGCGCGCCATACCTCGACCGATACCCATGAGTTCTTCTGGAGTTGCCGTCGTTCCCGGCACTAATTCACCGTCCACGGATTTGTGGAGCACCGTGCGAGAGGTAGAGAATCCCAACGCACCCGCTCGGAGACCTTCCTCCACGATATTGGCCATTCGCGCGATATCAGATTCGGTTGGATCTTGCTTCGTCGCTCCACGAGCACCCATCACATAGGCTCGAACCGCACCGTGAGGCACATGGGGCGCAACATCAACCGCCCTCGGCAGCTCCTCTAACGCATCGAGGTATTCAGGAAAACTCTCCCAATTCCATGACATCCCCTCAGAGAGTGCCGAGCCCGGAATGTCCTCTACACCTTCCATCAATCCGATAAGCCAGTCATGTCGATCAGGAGCAGCAGGTGCAAAGCCCACACCGCAGTTACCCATGACAACGGTCGTTACGCCATGCCAGGACGAAGGCGCCATCTCCTGATCCCAGGTAGCCTGACCGTCATAGTGCGTGTGGATATCGACAAAACCCGGTGCTACATAGCAGCCGCTGGCGTCATACAGTTTCTCTGCGTCACCAAGGTCAGTGCCTACCGCTACAACGGTGTCACCCCTAATTGCCACATCCGCTATGTAGGGTTCGCAGCCGGTGCCATCGACGACCGTACCGCCGCGAATAATCAGATCGTAAGACATGGGTTCTTCCTAATGTTGTTATACGCACATTTCGCCGAAAGTTGATGCGACTGTCAACTGACACCCAAGTTGCGAGGTTTAATTATCACTTCTATATTAAATAGAGTCTTAGATAAGGAGATGCGACGTGAGCACGGCGGTTTGGGCGGTATTAGGCGTTATTGGGTTGGTTGTGCTTGTCGTATTAGCCATCGCGTTGTGGGCTATCGGCGCCTATAACAGTTTCGTTCGCTTAAAGAACCTGGTTTCAGAGGGTTGGAGCGGTATTGAAGTGCAGTTAAAGCGACGATCCAACCTGGTTCCCAACTTGGTAGCTACAGTAAAGGGCTATGCAGAGCACGAGTCCTCGGTATTCGAGGAGGTGACGCAGGCTCGCGCATCCATCGGTCGTGGCTCGGTAGGGGAGCAGGCGGCAGCTGAGAGCAACATGGCCAAATCACTGATGAATCTTTTTGCCGTAGCTGAGAACTACCCCGACCTCAAAGCGGATAAGAATTTTCAGCAGTTACAAGCCGAATTATCTGACTTGGAAGACGTCATCCAAAAGGCCCGGCGCTACTACAACGGCACAGTTCGTGACTTCAATACGGAATTGGAATTGTTCCCGGGCAATCTTATTGCCGGGATGTTTAATTTTACGTCGGCTGAATTCTTCGAGCTCGAAAATGAAGCGGATGCGGCTGTACCCGAGGTCAGTTTCAGTAGCTAACGGTGGTGGGGATGACCTTGAAATGCGAAGTGATGCCACGTCTCTCTGCATGGGCCCTTGGGCTGGCCCTTGTTTTAGTCACAGTAGGGGCGCTGGCCCAACCTCCCGTTATTGAGATTGATGCTGAATCGGGGTTGCCTACAGCATTAGATATCGACAGTGAGCTCGCCAATCGGATTGGTGCTGAGGTTGAGATCGAGCTAGAGACAAGCCCGATAAGCGTATTGGAAGAGGTCAAGTCGCGCCGGCCCAATAGCGCGCCGCGTCGTGAGACCTTGGGGTTTTATGGTGTTCAAATCGATGTTCAGAGAGATGGTAGCCTAGAGGTCACCGAAACGATTGATGCCTACGCGCTGGGCGAGCGGATAAAAAGAGGTATCTTCCGCGAATTCTCGCTACTTAATGTTGAGCGATATCAACCATCAAATCCTTATGCTGTTACCTCTGTAAAGCGCGATGGCGTACCCATTCGCAATTGGTTTGCAAAGAGTGGTTCAAGTTTTTACCAGGTCTACATGGGTAGTAAAAATCGAAGTCTCAAGGGAGGTGAGTGGTACACCTATGAGCTGAAGTACCGCGTGCCTAGAGCCATTCTTCAGTATGAAGATCACGACCTACTGTACTGGAACGCCATTCCGTTTCACTGGGCCTTCCCTATTCGATCTGTGGAGGTTGAGGTCCGCTTCCCAGAGGGGTTTGTCACGCGAGATATTCAGATAAAGAGCGGCCGATTCGGTGCCAAGCATAACTACGTTAATGCCGAGTGGCAGCAACCTTCTGACAATGTAGTGCGTGTCACTGCCAGTGATCTGTTGGCGAAGCGCGGCATCACACTTATGGTAAAAACGAGATCGGATCTCGTAGAGGCATCGGACAGTTACCCCACGGCTGATTTGGCCAATAGTTTAATTTCGGGCATTGCGATTAACGATCAGGGATTTATCACCTGGGTAACAACCAAGCCATTCAGCCATATAGTTGGTCCCATAGGCATTACCAGTCTTGCGATTGGGCTGATGATCTTTTTATGGCGACGGGTGGGGATCGATCCGCCGCCTCAGACTGTCGTTCCCCTATACGATGCTCCCAGAGGGCTCTCTGCAGCAGGCGCGCGATACGTTTATCAGTTTGGATTTGCGGACCCCACGCATCTCATGGTTACGGCCGTTGTCAGTGCCGCTACCAAAGGAGTGATCAATATTGATGATAAGCATGCCCAAGGAACCATACTTAAACGCACAGGTGTACCCGATGATGAATTGTCGCCCGGTGAGCGAGTGGTCCTCGACAAGTTGATGGGGACTGGCGATCAGTTTCTTCTGCAGAAAACCACGACCAGCACCCGTGATGAAGAGCTGCTGGATACACAGAAAATGAAGCTGATAGAAACGCAGGATGCACTGATTGCTCATCTTGACAAAGAGTTGGGAGTACGACTGTTTGAGTGGCGACTGGGCTACAAAATCTTTTTCTGGGTGCTGGCGGCTGTCGCTGCGCTAGCGGTCATGATGCTGGTACAAAACGATTCATTCCTGAAGCGAAATGAACAGTTAATGTCGGCAGGGTTTGTTGGTTTGAGTCTGTTCCTTCCCGGATTACTGATGGGAATGCGTGAGAAGTGGATGATCAACAAAGCGTCCTTCGGCGGTCGACCCTCAGCGCTGGCGATAGACTTTTTCTTCTGCTCCTGTTTCGCCTGTGTGCTGCAATTTTACGCTGTAGTGGCTTACGCCGAGGAATCGTGGCCTCTTTGGCAGACGCTTGTTCTGCTTATGTTTCCAGGTGCTATTGCCTATGGGCTGGGTTTCTCTGCGTTTTTAATGGCAAAGATCATTGACAGTCCAACCGTGCAAGGAACTCGCGCCATTTCAGAGGTAAAAGGCCTCAGGATGTTTATTGCGGCGGCGGAGGAGAAGCTGGATCGTCATTTGACTCCCACAAAAACGCCAGAGCAATTCACTAGACTCTATCCATATGCCTATGCCCTAAAGCTTGAGGCAGAGTGGATAGACCAGTTTTCTGAGGAATTGAAACGCTGGATAAGCGACGGAACCATGGGTGATCAAATGAATTGGTACCAGCACCGCTCTTCAAGTGGATGGGGGAGCAGATCCACTTGGACAACCTCGTTCAGCGACTCGGTCACAACCGGCGTTAGTTATAGCCCTCCCTCTGCGGGTGGAGGCGCTGGCGGCTTCGGCGGTGGCGGCGGTGGCGGTGGCGGAGGTGGTGGC
>JAACDF010000134.1 GCA_009937065.1 Gammaproteobacteria bacterium
AGTGAACTTTTCTTGCATATACATTTGAACGTCCAGAACCACTTCATCACGATGCTCCCGAATGACCTGTGTACCCAATTGGGTTGACTTGAAGCGTCTTCGTATTTCGGGAGAGAACTGATTTTCCACATGTCGCGCAATATTGGTGTTGTAGAAGTTACCCATGAGGTAGACCAGCAGGTCACTGATGGAGTTGACGCTGCCCGCGCAATATAAATTGTCGGATTGGACAATGAGTTCATCACGGCGCAAATCAACAGCCGGGTAGCGCGATGCAAATTCGTCGAGCCAAAACCAGTGTGTCGTTGCCGGCCTTTTATCGAGCAGCCCCGTCTCTGCCAGCAGGAAGCTACCAGTACCAACGGCCGCGATGGATGAGCCCTGATTCACGAGTTTTGCAATGAAAGGAATCAATTCAGGGTGACGCTTGATCACGCGACGTGGATCTCGCCAAATGGCCGCAATGACAAGAAGATCGAGAGAAGTTGCCTCGGAGATTGGCTGCGTGGCCATCTCAAGCCCACCACTGGTCTTGATATGACCCCCATTTGGGGAGAATAGGGTAACGGGTAATTCGGTGCCCGTACTCTGGCCGCTGGCTTGTGCGGCTGCCATGGCTAGCTCTGAGGGCAAGGTTACTGAACTTGCGAGAGCGAACTCGTGGACAAGAGCCCCGATTCTCGGCTTCCGGGTTGGTCTGCGAAATTTTTCCGTCTGTTTTTTCATGATTTATGTCCGAAAAAAACAAATAATACCGGCGACTCTATCTACAATCTAGAGCGTTATGTTGTATTCGTGGTAATTAAACCTATGGCAAAGTTGCCTATCATCGTTGCGTCCGGCGGGATAAGTACGGCAGGTAGAACCTCCCACCGGCATGCACACAACCGTCTTGTATTTAACTCGCTAGATCAGGCTAAGCGTGACGAAACTTTGCGTGCACTGACGGCGATGATGGATGTTCATGACGTTGATGAGGTTCTGTGTGGCACACTCGTCCGGAAAATTGAGCGCACTCATTTTGATCCTTCTGCCATCCCTACAAACCATCGTTTTCGTGTTGACGATGTTCACGGTGTCGTCAACTTAACACCTGATGGTTTCGCGACATCCCGCGCTTCTGACGCACTCCGAGGGCTTTCGTCGGGTGACACGATTTATGTTGCTTCTGAACGCGAATTTGAAGTGAGCGCGGCTGGCCAGTTGCCATCGGGCTTTGATCCCGGCGCCTTATACACATCGCGCAATCATCCCCGCGGCCTCCAAATGTCAATTTATGCCATGTCAGATGCATTGGCAGATTTAGGTTTGGATTGGGATCAGTTGAAGGCGGACTTACCGCCTGATGCCGTGAGCGTTTATGTTTCAAGCTCAATGGGTCAGCTGGATGAGGCAGCAACGGGAGGCATGCTCACAGCCGCTTTGCGTGGCGAGCGAGTGTTAGCAAAGAACTGCCCTTTGGGTTTCGCCGAAATGCCGGGCGATTTTTTGAATGCCTACGTGCTTAAATCATTGGGTCAAACGGGTCCTGCGCTTGGTGCCTGCGCCACGTTTCTATACAACCTTCAGCGGGGTGTCGATGATATTCGCTCGGGGCGTGCTCGCATTGCGGTCGTAGGAGCCTCTGAAGCGCCCATTCTTCCATCTCTAATGGATGGCTATGTGGCCATGGGAGCACTGGCGACTGATAAAGAGCTGAGAGCCTTGCACGGTATTGATGTGGAAGGTGCGGTGGATCATCGCTCGGCATGCCGGCCCTTTGGTGATAATTGTGGCTTTGTTATGGCGGAGTCAGCACAGATTATGGTGCTGATGGATGACGAGTTGGCCCTAGAGCAGGGCGCGCCCGTCTTAGGTTCCGTACCCTTTGTCTCTGTGCACGCTGATGGCGCAAAGAAATCAATCCCAGGCCCCGGCCCAGGTAACTATCTAACCATGGCTCGAGCAGCCCAAGCGGCCAGAGACATCGTTGGTGATACCGTCTTTCGGTCGCAGGGATTGGTCATGGCTCACGGTACCGGTACGCCACAGAATAGAACCACGGAATCAGCCATTATGAGTACCGTAGCGAAGGCTATGGGAGTCGCGGACTGGCGTGTCTCGGCGATTAAGAGCCAAACAGGACATTCCTTAGGTGCCGCCGGTGGCGATCAGCTCTCTGCGCTTTTGGGCGTTTGGGATTCTGGCTGGATACCCGGTATTGGTACCGTCCAAACGCTCGCCTCAGATGTTGAGACTGATAGGCTCAGCTTCCTATTAGAAAACTCGCCGACCAACCAGTGTGCTTACTCCCTAGTTAATAGCAAAGGGTTTGGTGGTAACAATGCGACGGCTACAGTAATGAGTCCGGCCGTATCTCATTCGTTGCTAAAGGGGCTGCATGGAGGACGCGTACTCGATGCATGGCAGGCACGTTTTGAGTCAACTCAGCAGCGACGATTGGACATTGAAGCCTCTCGTCTATCAGGAGACTGGCAGCCGCTGTACCGGTTTAATGATGGGGTGCTGGATGACAGCGATATCGAGGCCGAGGTGGGCAAGCTTAAACTGGGTGATGTTGAGATAACGACTAACGAGAGGCTTATGCCATCGGATTGGCTGTTAGAGACCTAGTGACTGCGCTGCTGTTAAACTCGCTTTATGACTGATCACTCCTTATCCACTATTAAATTACTAACCGAGCGCGTCTCGCATGCGAGCCTTGGTCTTCCTGCGCCCTCGCAAGATGAGCTTGATACCATCATTCGTGCGGGTATGCGGGCGCCGGATCATGCCATGCTGAGACCCTGGCACTTTGTCATTGTCGAAGGCGAGCGTCGGGACTCACTAGGTGTCGTCTTAAACGAAAGCCTGAAACTTCGCGGTGTGACCGACGAGACACAGCTTAACAAGGCACTTAGAGCGCCACTGCGCGCGCCCGTCATTATCGCTGTTCTCCTCAAGTTCAAAGAACACCCTAAGGTTGAGCGTAATGAGCAGATTGGTTCTGCAGCCGCTGCAACATATGCCATGTCTCTCGCAGCGAACGCGCTGGGCTTTGGCTCAATGTGGCGAACGGGTCTTTATGCCACCGACCCGCATGTCATTTCTGCGCTCGGCGGTGGTGAAAAGGATGAGGTTATCGGGTTCCTCTACCTAGGCACACGCGAAGGCCCCTCAAAACTGACGCCTACCCTTGACCCTGCGGATTACATCACGCACCTTTAGCGCTCTTTGGAGAGTGTGTAGTAATGCGGTTTTTTCGATCTATCTGGGGTCAGTTTGTCATCATTGGGTTAGGTCTTTTCCTGATCGATCGGAGTTTCTTTCCCGAGCCTAAACCTATCATTGGACCACCTAACGCCGAGCGTGTAGCACTTCAGGCTGACGCACTGTCTCAGCTTCAGGGGGCAGACCTCAATGAGTCGCAATTGGTTGCCATCAAAGAGCGTGAAATACGCGACGAGCTACTGTTTATCGAGGCATTAGACCGTGGTTTTATTGAGCAGGATCAGGTGGTTCAGCGCCGCCTTATCCGCAACATGCGCTTCATGGACCCTGAGCGGGATGTCGATGATCAAACGCTGCTGACAGAAGCTTTTGAGCTACGCCTTCATCTAGCAGATGAGGTGATTCGTCGACGCACGGTCCAGGTGATGGAGACACTTATTGTGGCGAGCCGCGGTAATACAGCGATTACGGAAGCGGATATGCAGGTCGAATACGAGGCACAGCGTGCTAGCTTCCAAGTGCCAGTTCGCTATAGCTTTAAGCACGTTTTTTTACGTAACGATGCGACCGATGAGAAACGTTCGAGACTCCTTAAACGGCTAGGAGGCGGAGCAACACCGGAGCAAGCGCGGGAAGTTGGCGATGTATTTCTGGCCGGCTACCACTTTCAAGAACGTAGTCTAGTAGAAATATCTCGCCAGTTCGGTGATGACTTCGCATATGGCTTTGCGTCTCAAGCAGAATCGCTCGGGCAGTGGGTGGGTCCCATTCAGTCGATTTTTGGCAGTCACTGGGTGTGGGTCGACGACATTGCAGAAAGCCGAGTGAAAAACTTTGCTGAGGTAGCGCAAGATCTGCGACGCAATATCCGTCGAGATCTAGATGATCAGGCTATTCAAGGCTGGGTCGACTCTACATTGCAGCGATATGAGGTGCGACTATGATGCGACTGATAGGCCTCTTGCTTCTGCTAGCAGCCCCGCTTGCTGCGGAGGCGCACCGGTTTGCACCCTCCGCTCTCGATATTAGGGCTCTTACCAATGGTGAAATATCGGTAGTCTGGAAAACCCCTGCCCAAGCCACTTCAAGCGTGCCCATGCTTCCGGTCAAGCCTGACGGATGTGAGGTGCTCTCTGAGACGCCCTGGTTCCCTGAAGGGACAGGTAAGGTTCTTCGGCAGCAGTGGTCCTGTGCAAGCGAAACTCTTGAGGGACTTAAGGTCGGGGTCTCTGGTTTGGCGGCAAATCAAGCTTCGGCGGTTGTCTCTGTAAGACCTAATTCAGAAGTATTTTTTCAAGAAGTGCTGACGGCCGGTAACCCTAGTTTTACAGTGCCGGCACAGCGCTCGGGTTGGGCAACTGCACTGCATTACCTCTGGTTGGGTGCCGAGCATATTGCGATCGGTACCGATCACCTGTTTTTTGTTGCGGGTTTGTTATTGCTTGTTGGATGGGGCTCTCGGCTCGTTTATACAGTAACCGCCTTTACGGTCGGTCATAGCATTACACTTGCGCTGGTAGCTCTTGGGTTCGTGACCAATCCCGAGGCCTTAATCGAGTGGCTGATTGCCGTGTCGATCTGGGTCCTGGCGTATGAGTTGTCGAGGCCTGATCAAAAGAGCCGGCTGTGGGACAAACCCTGGTATCTGGTTGGTGGATTCGGATTGCTGCACGGAATGGGCTTTGCAGGAGCGCTGGCTGAAACAGGCCTGCCTCAAATGCATCTGCCGACAGCGCTTTTGTTCTTTAATGTGGGCATTGAAGTCGGTCAACTTTTATTCATAGCGCTGTTGACCGCACTGGGAGTGCTCATTGCGAAGGTCAGCAGCGCACCCTGGTTGCGGATTGCACCAGTGTACCTCCTGGGCGCTGTCTCCACTTTCTGGGTGCTGGATAGAACCGGCTCGCTATTGGGGTAAGCCAATCGAGCCACAGTGGGCTAATCAGTCAGGATTTCCTGGCCACTTAGCCATGGGAACCAAAGGATGAAGTGCTAGTGCGATGCCTTCTCTTATATGGTCTTCGTTGGCTAGTATTTCCCGTCGTCGGACAAATCCCGATCCGCTTCGTACATCAACTGCTTCATTTAGCGCCACGCCACCTTCGCCGCTAAAGAGCAATTTGAGGTCGGTGTTGAAGACGGAAATGCGTATTGTCGTTGCCGCAGCCGGTGCGCCCCAGTTGAAGTTCACAGAAACGCCGTCGCCAGCACCCTGTGTGGGCGGCTTGCGGCTCACACCGTCCCATCGGGCGACACGATTAACGCCTTGTGCAAAATAAACATCCTTCTCAAGAAGATCTGTAAAGACCAGCGCGTCTATATTGGAGCTTTCCATGATTTGATCGCGCACCGTCTGAACGATTCGAGAGAACGTCCGGCTGTTGACCCGACCTGTCGTTGGGTCCACAGGATTACCAAACATGGAGACAGCATTGCGCCAACGCTGTGAGAATTCACGGGAGGAAACAACCTCCCAGCCATGATCCTCAAGCGCGGCTGCAACAAAGAGATCTACGGCCTTCTCACGTTTTTCTAG
Source organism: Gammaproteobacteria bacterium (assembly GCA_009937065.1). Taxonomy (GTDB): domain Bacteria; phylum Pseudomonadota; class Gammaproteobacteria; order Pseudomonadales; family Halieaceae; genus Luminiphilus. The sequence continues at coordinate 5,747 of JAACDF010000134.1, forward strand.
GTATTTTCTCGAGGGTGAGCCCAGATTGACGTCTGCAATGACAACCCGTTTGATCTCGGCGGCATTCAGTCCCTCTTGATCAATCTGATTTGCGACTGTCGTTGGGTTGTATCCCGAGCCACTGACGGGTCCAGATGCACAGCCATTCACCAGTGCAAGACAGGCGAGCGCAGCGGTAACATAGACAGCTGATAGCCGATTATTTGGTTTAAACATGAATCCCCCAGAACGACATCGAATTTAGCGATGTCACGATCGTAACAAAGGAGCACAGTGAGTGGCAGAGCAATTACATGTAAAAACCTCGGGGGAGGGCGATTCCAACATCGTTTTGCTTCATGGCCTGTTCGGATCAGGTAACAACTTAGGCCAAATCGCTCGTGGCCTTAGGGAACAACACCGAGTGCACTGTGTCGACTTGCCCGACCATGGGCGATCAGATTGGTTGCCGCAGGCCACGATTCAAGCTTATGCGCGCTGTGTCGCATCATGGATGGATGATCAACAACTTATGAATTGCTCTGTCATCGGACATTCGCTCGGTGGAAAAGTTGCCATGCAACTCGCTGTGAATCGTCCGGATTTGATGGCGCGACTGCTGGTGCTGGATATCTCGCCGATGGCTTACACCGTTCGACGACACGATCATATTTTTGCGGGGCTTAATGCCGTAAAGGCCGCCAGAACTAAAACCCGAGCCGAGGCTCGTGAGATATTATTACGGCACGTCGATGAGCCTGAAATTGCCGATTTCCTTTTAACGAGCGCGCACGTCAATAGCTCCGCTGTGATCGACTGGCGATTCAACCTAGCTCAGTTGGAAGCCGACTATCGGCAAATGTTGTCCGGAATCGAAGTGCAGGAAGCGAAAAGTCTACCTTGTCAGTTGCCCGCCTTAGTGGTGCGCGGTGCTGACTCTAACTACGTAGCCAAAACTACAAAACAAGATTTTGCGCACCTATTTGGTGCTCTTAGCATGGTGACTGTAAAGAATGCGGGCCATTGGCTGCATCAGGAGCAGACGGAAACTGTACTCGCCATCATTCGAAGATTCCTCACACCGTAAAAGTGCACGGCAAATTCATCAAAAGTGTCCACAAAACCTGTGGATAATTTAGTGGGTAATTTGTTTGTTCGATCAACAATCCCTTTAAATAAGGGAGTCCGTGCAAATTGGTTAAATTTTAACCAATAGGTAATTTGATAATAAAATCAATAACTTATAAAGCTAACGTTAAGTGATTTGAAGACAGTCGCGACTAAGTTCGCTACGAGGCGACGGTAACATCGCGATGTGCATAACATTTTTTAATGAGTCAATAGGTTTTTACAAAAAAAAACACAGGGGTGCGATCGATTTAAGCGATGCACCATGAATTTACCCGCCGCGATAAATGCACCCAACCGTGCAAGTTTCCTTGATTTCCACCGCTACTAGCATGGGAAGTGCCGGTCTGAGGCGCTCCCAAATCCAGCGGGCCAGATTTTCACTTGTTGGGTTTTCAAGACCTTCAACTTCATTAAGGTAGTAGTGATCGAGCTTTGAAAGAATGGGAGCAAAGGCTGTATTAATGTCATCAAAATCCATCACCCAACCGGTGTCGGCATTTACCTCACCATCAATCGTCAGACGTACGAAATATGAATGACCATGCAATCGTTCGCAGGGATGACCGGCAGGGACCATTGGCAGGCGGTGCGCTGCTTCAAAGCGAAAGTCTGTGTAAAGTTCCACGGTTGGTGCTCGTGCAGATCAAACGAGCGCGAAGTTTACACAAGTTGGTCAGGTGTCGTTAGACATAGCCGAAAAAATGCTGAGTTATTTTGGAAAGGTAATTGACACCCATACAGGCGTCTCTATAATCGCCGATTCCTTGCCAGGGTGGTTAGCTCAGCTGGGAGAGCATCTGCCTTACAAGCAGAGGGTCGGCGGTTCGATCCCGTCACCACCCACCAAACTTCTCGGAGTTTGGATCCATCGACACCAAAGGTGTCGGCTACCTGGAGCGGTAGTTCAGTTGGTTAGAATACCGGCCTGTC
>JAACDF010000135.1 GCA_009937065.1 Gammaproteobacteria bacterium
ATGAGTACGGTGTAGCGATACAGGCTCGTGGGTCGTATTCTTCATTTTCATCATCACAGATGTGATTTGGGGGGGCATAGGGTGTCTATTAAAAGCGTCTTTTTCACAAGCATTGCGTTCGCGTTGCTGGCCAGCTGCGGTGGAGGCGGTGGTAGCAGCTCCCCTCAGCCTCCGGTCGTGGTTGAGCCCCCCGAGCCCGACCCGACAGGCCTATGGATTCGTAGCGACGACGATGGAGAGGGCCTTGTCAGCTATGCAGCTAAGCTGACACAAATAGGTGCAACGCGCTCAGCAACCGGGGGTGTGGTACTGGAGGCGGCGCCTGTAGCCGATGCCTCTTCGAGCGGTTTTTCGAGTACCTATACGCTGGAAGCCAATGTCGATGAGTACGACATTGTTAAATACAACGGTTCAACACTGGCGATTGCCCCAACTCGAAGTGGTTGCTGCTTTATTGCGGAACCCGGGGCAGTCGCTGATTCATTGCCAGCTCCGCCCGGTGAGTCGCCACTGCCGCAGATCGAGTTATTTCTGACCGATCCAACCTCAGGTGCGGCCTCACTTCAGTCAGTAATCGAACTTGATGAGGGTGTGAATGCTGAGGGGATGTATTTGTCTGAAACAGGGCTTCAAGTGCTGCTATCCACCGCATGGTGGGGGGTGTATGGGGATCGATTTACTACGCCCGATGGATGGTTAGATGAGCGGGTCAGTTTAAAGAGTTTCGATCTGACAGATCCTGAGAATCCCGCCCTGACCAGTGAGCTGAGCATAGAAGGGGCGCTCATAACTTCGCGTCGTACAGGCGATGAGATTCATATTATTTCGCGTCATGCGCCCAACATTGAAGGTCTTGTCACCTACCCTCAAACCGAAGAGGAAGTGGCGAATAATGAGGCGATTCTCGCGGAGGCTTCAGATGAAGATGTGTTGCCGGAGATAAACATTGATGGCGAGGTGGTAACCCCACTGGCGCTGGATGGTTGTTACCGGCTCGACCCCGAGCATCCGCTGGCAGTGCCCGCTCCTGGCGACTCAACCATCACGACTTTGCTCACCGTTTCTGCAAGCTCTGGTGAGATTCTTAGATCAGCCTGTACTTCGGAACCCGTGACGGGGGTTTACATGGGCGACACCTATATTGCCTTTACTCACGTCCGTTGGGATTTGGAAGAAGGGGGTACCCTGGTGCATTTGCTCGACCGTGACTCCTTTGACTACATCGGCTCAGAGAAGGTCGAGGGCGACCTTTACAGCGGCGGAAATGCCGATTTTCGTATCAGTGAATCATCAGGTGCCGTGAGGCTGGTCACGACTCAATGGACGGGTGATCCCGAGGACTCGTTTAGACATCGGCTGTACGTCTTGAGCCCGGAGGCTAACGCGCCTGAACTTGAGGTATTGGGCTTGCTGGGTGAAGACCCCGAGGCGCGCATAGGTAAACCCAACGAAGACCTTTACGGGGTACGTTTTATGGGGGACCGAGCTTACATGGTGACGTTCGAGCGCATCGACCCGCTCTACGTTATCGATCTATCAGTCCCCAGTGCTCCTGCAATAGTTGGCGAACTCGAGGTACCTGGTTTTTCTGATCTGTTACACGAGGTCTCGGATGATCTGCTCTTGGGCTTGGGGTCGAGTGAGCGCCGCTACCCTAAGCTCGAGCTTTATAACATCAGTGATGTTTCAAGGCCGATTTCTCAGGGGTTGATTGAGCTAGGTGCTGATTGGGACTGGGGATACAGTCCCGCACAATACAATCGCTACGCATTCACCTATTTAGCCGGTGATTCGGTCGATCGTTTGACTGTGCCCTATGCCGCCGGTGGTGTTCAGGACGGCATCTGCTGTATGAACGTGGATCGTGTGGCGCTCTTTGAAATAACGAATAAAGCGTCACCCGCCGAAGCGACTATTTCAGCAGTCGGCGAAGTCACCTTGACGCCCGGATCGGTGGACGGTGACACGCGTGTCGTATTGGATTCGGAAGCGTTGTACGTTATCTCTCACGCGGACCTCTTGGGTGGCTTTTGGAGTAACCCGGAAGCGGTTAGCTCGATGCGACCTGAATGACGCGAGCAGGCCCTGTTGAGAGGCTGGAGGAATAATAAGAGAGACACATTATGAGAGCGTTTTTAGGCGGCTTCATTTTAAGCATCATTTGCTACCCAACCCAGTCATTGGCTGAGACTAGCGCGCCACTCTGCGAGCAGTCAGGAGTCAAGGTGTTGACGGATTTTCAGGGCGGCAAGATCAATGGCTGTGAGTTTGCCTCTGATGGACGGTTAACGATTTCGGTTGCACCCGAGAACGAGCCGATCAATACCAGTCCTTGGTATGCATTCCGGTTGCTGGTTGATGCGACAACAGATGTTGCGATGGTCTTGAACTACGGCAATTACAAGCATCGCTATACGCCGGACTTCAGCGTCGATGGCGTGAATTGGCAAACGTATCCAGCGGCGAAGTTAGATCTCAGTGAGGATGAGTCGAAGGCGGGTTTCTCGCTCACAGTTCCTAAAGGCAAGTCGGTTGTCATTTCTGCACAGCCACTACTGACATCATCACACTACCAACAATGGCTCGAATCTTTAAAAGAACAGCACGGTGTCACAGTGTCATCGGCAGGGCAGTCGGTTGAGGGTCGACCGCTGTGGAGAGCGACTACCCCCGCGAAAAAACACACGCTCTTGTTGTTGGGCCGTCAGCATCCACCTGAAACCACTGGCGCACTGGCATTAATCAGTTTCGTCGAGCGACTGTTCGAAGTTGATGCGCTTGCGACGCGCTTTCGCAACGAGGTCGGAATTTTACTTTATCCCCTCATCAACCCGGACGGGGTCGACAAAGGGTATTGGCGTCACAACGTTCAGGGCAAGGACTTAAACCGTGAGTGGGGTCCGTTTTCGCAGCCTGAAAATCGTGCAATCGACAGCGACGTGACCCAGTGGCTAGAAAGACACGATACCCAGCTCATCAAGGCGATTGACTTCCACTCCACGTATTACGAGGTTTTCTACACCCAGCCGGATCAATCCGCTTCGACTATGCCCGATCTCTTAGGGGATTGGTTGGCGCAATTTGAGACATTGATGCGTTCTCAATTCGATGGCTTTGATATTCGGCGTCAGGTTTCGAAAAACCCGCAGGTGAATGCGGCAAAACATTACTTCTTCTCGCGCTACGGGATCTCGTCTACGACCTTGGAAATAGGTGATGAGACAGATCGTGGCTTTATAAAGGCCGTCGGAAGGGCGGCAGCCGAGTCTTTTATGTCAGCGTATTTCGATCAACTTTCAGTGGGCGCTGCAACCGATGAGCGGTCACTCGATCTGTTGTTCAAAGGCGGATTAATTGTCGATGGTACTGGAACACCGCCCTATGTGGGAGACGTCGGTATTCTGGACGGACGGGTGACAATGTTGGCGGAAGGGCACAATGCGGAGGCCGACGCTATTATCGATATCGCCGAGAAGGTCATCGCGCCGGGCTTTATCGATATTCACACGCACGCCCGAGCGGACCTTGTCTCTCCGGACAACGCGTTGATGGCCAACTATCTCACGCAGGGTGTCTCTACGGTCGTAATCGGTAACGACGGCGATGGCGCAACGCGGATTCAGAAGCGCTTTGACACAATCTTCGCTCATGGTTCAGGCACTAACGTTGCCCAGTTGGTTGGTCATGCGTCGTTACGACGACGCGTCATGGATGATACGGGGCGACCTGCAACGCAGGCCGAAATCGATGAAATGAAATCCATACTCGCTGAAGCACTTGACCAGGGAGCTATGGGACTTTCCACGGGGCTTTTTTACGCGGACGGCTCCTATGCCACAACCGAAGAGGTCATTGAGTTGGCCAAGGTTGCCGCCGCTACGGGCGCCATTTATGAGTCGCATATCCGTGCTGAGAGCTCGCGAGGTGTCGGTGTCCATGAGGCAGTGGATGAGGTCATTGAGATTGCACGCGCCGCCAAGATAGCTGCACACATTGCGCATATCAAAGTGCTAGGGAAGGAAGTCTGGGGCGAGTCGAGCAACATCGTCGACAAGATTGCGGCAGCGAGGGCCGAGGGGCTCGCCATCACTGCTGATCAATACCCGTGGGTAGCCTCATCGACCCGACTTAAAAGCGCCGTGGTCAGCAAGGAGTATCAGCTGGGTGGCATCGAGGCACTGCGTGAGCGACTGTTTGATAGTGGTAAGCGTAAAACGCTGCTTGAAGATATCGCTGTTAACATCGACCGCCGTGGTGGGCCGAACAGTTTGCTATTGGTCGAGACGGAAGACCCTCAGTGGAGTGGCCTCAGACTTGACGCTGTCGCTGCCGCCTTAAAAGTCGAACCCGCTGAAGCGGCTGCGAGACTCATCACTGAGGGCCAGGCTCGCGTTGTTTCCTTCAATATGACCGAAGGCGATATCAAAACTTTCATGAGGGAACCGTGGGTGGCGACGTCGAGTGATGGTACCGACGGTCATCCTCGAAAGTTCGGTAGTTTCCCCCGAAAATACAGCGCTTACGTGCGAGATAGCGACACAATATCCATAGCTCAATTTGTTCGCGCGAGTAGCGGCTTGCCGGCTGATATTCTGGGGTTACGTGATCGGGGTTACTTGGCTACAGGGATGATTGCCGATGTTTTGGTTTTGGATCCAAAGCGTTACCAAGAGAACGCGAGCTTTGCCGAATGGAATCGCTTGTCCGACGGCGTAGAGCATCTGATGGTAAACGGCGAGTTCGCAATTTTTCAATCGGTCGTGACCGGCTTGAGGGCTGGCCTACCCTTACGCCGGCTCTAGGCAGCCGCGCAGTATTGGTCAAGATCCAATTCGACGGCCGGACTGCATTAGTTCCGCTTATTTATGACAGTTCGAATGGGGGCGATGGCCTTTTCGATCGTCTTCTTGTTTAGAGGCGCAAATAGATCATGACTAAACAACGAGAGCTTTCGAACTTATTTGAGTCTTTGCGAAATAGTCTGGGTCATTACGTCCGGAGCATGGTTCCGTCGAAGGATGTTGAGGATGTGGTCCAAGAGACATTCCTAAAGTTTTGCAAAGCCAATGCGGATCAGGAAATTCGATCACCCAAGTCGTTTATGTTTAAGACGGCAAAAAATTTGGCACTCGATTATGTGAAACGTGCAGAGCATCGCTTAACCGATTCTTTGAGCAGTGACGCAGGTCATATGGGCCTTTCTGATTTGCGTACAAGTGAAGGCCTGTCCGATCAGCTTGCTGCCCAGCGAGAGCTGTCAGCATTTTCGGATGCGCTGATTCGTCTTCCGGTGAGGTGCCGACAAGCCTTTATTTTGAGGAAAGTTTATGGATACACACACAGAGAGATTGCCAGTTTGATGTCCATCAGTGAAAAAACAGTGGAAAAGCACATTGCACGAGGCATTCGGCAGACCACCGAATACTTGTTCGAGCGATCCTATTTTGCGCCACCCAAGGGAAAATCTGCCGACGTGCATCTTATTACTAAATCGTCACGGGGGAGTCGCTCGTGAGTGATCAAAAACTACTGCGACGTCATTCTCAGCATATTGCGATGGCATCCGAGTGGATGGCAAAGCTTGACCGGGGCTTAACAGTCTCTGAGGAAGTGAGATTCAAGGTCTGGCTCTTTGAGGAGGACGGCAGTTACGAGGTTTTTATGGCAATGGCGAAGGCATGGGACCGAATGGATTATCTGGCCATGCTGGCAAAGCAAAAGCCGGCGAAGACCTTAAAAGCAAGATCTAGATGGTCTCACTACGCGGTCGCCGCCGTCTTGATATGTGGCTTCTTCGGCTGGCAACAGGTGTTTTTGGGTCCGGAGCGAGGCGTTCTACAAAGCGATCAGTATGCTGAGGCGTTCGAGACTAACAAGGGCGAGCGGCGAGATTATCAGTTACCGGATGGCTCCCGACTGAGCTTGAACACAAACACCAGAGTCGATGTTCGATATTCTCCTGAACTTCGCAATCTCTATCTGGAGCAGGGGGAGATTCATCTTCGAGTTGAATCCGATCCGAGTCGTCCGCTGACAGTTTTTGCAGGCGATCGCATCTTTCGAGCCGTCGGGACAGAGTTCAATTTGGAGATCTCAGAAGATCAGCAAATTGAATTAGTGGTGACTGAGGGGATTGTCATGATTGGCGTATTGGCGGCCGCGCCCGATGGGAACAACTACTCGCAGCCGAGGTTATTGCCTGACAGCGGAACCTTTGTGAGTGCGGGAAGAGAGCTCGTGGTTTCAACGTCATCAGACTTACAGACGGCCACCGAGGTGCCCGAGGCGATAGATCAGGAAGATATTGCCGTGAAATTGTCGTGGCGGGACGGGAATTTAATTTTTCGAGGGGAATCCCTTGAGGAAGCTATTGCAGAGGTCGGTCGGTATACGGAAGTCGAATTCATATTTCTGGATGAAACTGCGAAAAGACAAACCGTGTCTGGACTGTTCCGAGCGGGCGACGTCGATGGTTTACTCATGACGCTTAGAAATAATTTCAACATCACACATGAGCAAGTTGCGGGTGATCGAGTTTTGCTTCGCGCGCAAGCAACGGATTGACCTCTGTAGATGTGGGGTGAGTCGTTGATATCGACGCTCGGGCAATCTTGGGCAATGCCCTACGGTAGTCCAAGGTCAACTAGGAGTTGCGTGGGTGGGGGCAACTCTTTTCTGGATCGTCTTATTCCAAGGAGGCCTAGGCGCGCACAGGTGAGTTTCGGCTCGGCGTGCCTTGGGTTTGCCCTGTTGTGTTGGATGCCGTTTTCTCAGGCGACGGATTTGCCCGATGTTGCGAGGGAGGTAGCGTTTGATATTCCCGCTCAGTCTGCTGATCTTGCGTTGATTCAGTTTGCTGAGCAGGCCGACATTACGTTGCTTTTTTCGCACGAGTTGACGAAAGGCAAAGTGACACGTGAATTGATTGGGGCTTACTCGATAGAGTCTGCCGCGCGCTGGATGTTAGATGGCACCAAGCTGAAGCCCTCCTTTAACAGCGGTGGAATGACCATCTCGTTATTAGAGAAGGAAACCTTTGACCAGGAGATAAAAATGAAGAAAAACACCCCACAAAGAGGATTTTTAGAGCAGCTCATCAGAGCCCCACTCGCGATTGCCGTCGCCTTAGGCTCGGGGCAGGCTGTCGCTCAAGACGATGAGCCAGCCCTAGAGGAAGTGATCGTCGTTGGCTCACAAATAAGAGGCGCATCGATATCAGACGCGCTCGCTGTTAACGTGCTCGATGCCGAGGCCATTGAGGCTATGGGCGTTGACTCTGGTGACGAGTTGCTGGCGCTGATTCCTGAAAATGGACAAAACTTTTTTAACGAAGCGGAAAATATTTCTGGCGGCGTGAACTCTGGCCGGGGTGACTTGGGCGCGTTCAACCTCCGAAACCTTGGTACGGGTAACACGCTGGTGCTACTGAACGGCCGTCGACTCGTGAACTCAGCCACCTACCAGACTGAGGAAGTGGGCGGCAGCTTTATTCCCGTTAATACGGCCAACTCCAACCACCTGCCGGTCTGGGGTATCGATCGTGTTGAAGTCCTCCGCGACGGTGCTTCGGCCATTTACGGTGCTGACGCGGTGGCCGGCGTAGTGAACACCGTGCTAAAGGATGACTTCGAAGGATTTAATATTCGATTCCGTCACTCGGAATTTGACAATACTCCCAGTACCCGTCAAAGCGTCACCGCTGAATGGGGTAAAGACTTCAATGACGGGCGCACCAACGTTGGCGTGTTCTTTAACTACTATCACCGCGATCGAGTGAGCTCGAATGATGATCCGCGCTGGGCCGACTCTGACTTTCGGCGTCGTATTCCGGAGGATTCACCGTGGTCGGGCAGCACGTCGTTCCGAAACAACTCAGCTAACGGTTTGTATCCTCAGATGGATGTTCGGACCTCCAGTGAGCCAACCAGCTTAAATGGGGTTATCACCGATACCGCGGGTGAATTTGAAACTTACCCTATTGGAGACGCTCGCTGTCAGTACACCATTAACGCCACCACCTGCGGCGCCGTGGATGGACAGGGTACGTATCGCTACGACCTCAATGGGAACAATGGTTTTGGGCGAGATCTTGCCTCAGATCTCGATCGTATGAGCCTCTTCGCCAATATCACTCATGAATTAACGAATGGTACAGAGAGCTTCACCGAGCTTTCATACTATGAGTCTGAGACCAATCTGATTCGTCATGCATCAGGTCCCTTTAGCTCGGTCAAACTCATTATGGGCGCTGACAACCCCTACAATCCCTTAGGTAGTGGCTCAGGTCGCCTGTCTGGCCCCGGGTTGGATGATGCCATGGCGGGCGTTCCTGCTGAGGGGCTTGACCTCATCATCGATAACTACCGTTTTGGCCAGGTACCGCGCATCGTTGACAACAATGGTGACATGTTCCGGGTGCTGCAGGGTCTCCGTGGCTCGCAAGGTGAGTGGGATTGGGAAACTGCCTTCTCCTACGCTAAGGCGACCAAAGACGACATCACTCACAACCGCGTTTCCAACACACTGGCTACGGCCGCTTTGAATGATTCCTCGATGGATGCATTCAACCCGTTTGATCCCACCTACGAGGGATCGAACATCGAGCGCATCTTGATTGATGTCTATCGTAAGTCCGAAACCGAACTGACAACGTTCGACTTCAAGGTCTCCAACAATGAACTCTTTGAGTTGGGTGCGGGTTCTGTCGCTGGCCTGATTGGTTTTGAGTGGCGCAAAGAGGAGTACCGTGATGATCGGGATCCGCGACTTGATGGCACCATTGTGTTCACTGACTACCAAGGCGATACCTATCCCTATGTGAGCGACGTGGTTAACTCGAGCCCTACAGGTGATAGCTCAGGTTCTCGTAACGTCACATCAATGTTTGCCGAGTTACAGATTCCGCTTCTCGACAATCTCGATGTTCAGCTCGCGATCCGAAATGAGAACTACTCCGACATCAGCGATGGCAACATCTCGGTGGGTAAGGCTGCATTTGGCTACCGTCCGGTTGAATCGCTGCTGATTCGTGGTTCTTGGTCTGAGACATTCCGCGCGCCGAACCTGGTTACAGTAAACGAGGGCTTGGTAGCACGGAGCAATACGCGAAGAGACTGGACTTGTGAGTATGCGAACCAGGTAACGGGTGAGGCCTACGATTTGGATTGTAGTAACTCGACTCAGCGTTCAGCTCAAGGCAGTGATTTGCTCAAATCAGAGACCGGCGAGAACACGTCGATCGGTTTTGTTTTTGAGCCGCTAGATGGACTCACGCTAACCGCTGACTGGTGGACCATCGAGAAAGACGACACGATTGGTCTCTTCGGTGAAGAGAACCACATGATTCTCGACTTGTACTATCGCTTGCAAGCCGGCACGTCCAATTGCTCGATGACCTTCAACCCTGCGGTGGTTCGTGATGCGCCAGATGATGACCAAATTGCTGCCTTTACGGAAGCCGGCATCTGCCCTGGAGGTACCGCCATCCGCGTAGACGATGCCTACGCGAACCTCGACAAGCGTACGCTTGAGGGTTATGACATCGGTGTTTATTACGATATCGATACTGATCTGGGTAAATTTAGCTTCCGATACAATGGCTCTTACCTCGATAAGTTCGAGCAGGAGGCGTCAGGTGATGCCGCGCTTCTGGTAGCGAGCCAGGCGAGCGGTGCGATTCCAGCCAATATTCCAATTGATGGTTTTGCTGATCTCGTAGGACGCGATGGCAATCAGGAAGAGCGTCACCGTGCGAGCCTGCGCTGGCGTAGAGGTGACTTTGGTGCGTCGCTTTCTGGATACCAGGTGGGGTCTTTCTACCAGAGCTCGCTGACCCTGAGTGACGGAACCCGTTACGTGATACCGTCAATGACGACCTATGACGCGACTTTTGATTACCGCTTCGATATGGGTGAAACGGGTGCGCGCTTCAGACTGGGTGTTAAGAACTTGACCGACGAGCGCGCGCCACTGGCCGACCGCTACTTCGGTTACTTCGCTGATGCGCACTCTGACTATGGTCGCTACATGTATGTTGACTTACGTATGAGTTTCTAAAGAAACTGAACCGGTGGCATCGCTTGCGACCTAAACAGGGCCTCCGAAAGGGGGCCTTTTTTGTCTCTGGAGACACATTGATGGTGACCGACTCGCAGGAACGATCGACCGTGAAGCAGATGGGTTTATGGTTGGGGCCTGCCTTATTCTTGCTCATGCTGCTGACCGTCGGCTCGCAGGATGCTATGCCGCGGGAAGCCTGGCTGGTGGCCGGTGTTGGAGTGTGGATGGCCACATGGTGGTCGACTGAGGCGATTCCGGTTGCAGCAACAGCGTTCATCCCGCTGGTGAGCTTTCCATTACTGCAGGTAATGCCGGTCAAGGCGGTTGCACAAAGCTATGCACATCCCACTATTTTTCTGTTTATGGGAGCTTTCGTTTTAGCGCTTGCGGTAGAGAAATGGTCGCTGCATCGCCGGATAGCACTCACGGTTCTGTCTCGCACGGGGACCGATGGTAGAAAACTGATTCTTGGTTTTATGGTCGCTGCCGCTTTGCTCTCTATGTGGATGACGAATACGTCAACAGCGATGATGCTGCTTCCGATTGCCGGATCTGTGGCGGCGATGGTTGCGGAAAAGGCGGTCGGAGCGAGCGTTGAAGAAAAACGACGATTTCAGGTGGCGCTGTTATTAGCACTCGCGTATGCGACCACCATTGGCGGGATGTCGACCATTATTGGAACACCGCCCAACGTACTGTTGGCCGGGTTTATTGAAGAAACCTACGGCCTGGAGATCGCCTTTTTTGACTGGATGCTTATTGGCTTACCTCTGGCGCTAGTGCTCCTGCCGCTTGGTTGGATTGTTCTAACACGAGTTGCCTTTCATGTTGACGTGCCAGCCAGCCCCGAAGCCGCCACTGTCATTTCAGGCATGCGTCGAGAGATGGGCACCATGACCAGTCCTGAGCGACGGGTTGGGCTCCTTTTTCTTGCGGTTGTTCTCCTCTGGATGTCGAGAAAATGGCTTAACGATGCAACGGGGCTTGAGGGGCTCAGCGACGCCGGTATCGTCATGGCCGCTGCGCTCTTGTTATTTGTCATACCGGCTGAAAAGGCGTCGGCTAATCGCTTAATGGAATGGGAGGACGTCGCTCGATTACCGTGGGGTGTTCTTATTCTGTTCGGGGGTGGCTTGGCACTCGCGGCTCAGGTTTCGAGCTCCGGACTGGCAGTATGGCTCGGCGAGTCATTGCTGCCCGTGGCTAACTTGGGCACTCTGGTTCTGATTGTTGCGGCTGCAGGTTTGGTTGTTTTCCTTACCGAGCTCACTAGCAATTTGGCGACCACGGCGACATTTTTGCCGGTCATTGCTGCTATTGCCGCGCAGTCAGGGATAGAGCCGCTGGTTCTTTGTGTACCGGTGACATTGGCGGCCAGCTGCGCCTTCATGCTCCCTGTCGCAACGCCACCTAATGCCATCGTATTTTCCTCGGGCGTTTTAACCATCCCGGAAATGGTGCGAGCCGGATTCTTCATGAATCTGGTCGCGCTCATTGTTCTAACACTGCTCGCTACGCTCGCAGTGCCATTGGTTTTTTAATGGTTCGATGAACGGGGTGAGTGACAGTTAATGATGAAGCGAACGCTCAGCCTCGTTGTTCTTGCGCTCAGCTTGATTGCCTCCTCACTGGCTACAGCAGATGCGACGTCACTGACGCGCGTGCTGTTCATTGGCAACAGTTATCTCTATTACAACGATAGCCTCCATAACCACGTCAAGCGCATGGCATCGGAGCGCTTCTCCAATATGGGGAGTCGAGACTTTCAATATAAGTCAGCAACCATTGGGGGTGCCCGATTACAGCATCATGATATTGAGTGGTTACTTTCTCCGGGTAAGATTGGTGTAGAACCTCCTTTTCAAGCCGTAATCATGCAGGGAGGCAGCTTCGAGCCCTTAACGGCTGGTACCCGGAAGACCTTTGTCGATACGGCGGTGAACTACGCTGAAAAAGTTCGAGCTGTCGGTGGAAAACCATTCCTCTACATGACCCACGCTTACGTATCGCCCCATCGACGAGCCAAACCGGGAATGATCAATAGTATTAGCAACACCTATAGGCAGGCAGGTAGAGAAGCCAAGGCCGAGGTGATACCTGTGGGCTTGGCGTTCGAACGATCCTATAAAGAGCGCCCTAATTTTTCCCTGCACATGGAGTTTGACGGTACCCATCCAAACCTTCGCGGGACGTTTCTCGGCGCCTACGTAACGTTTTTTACACTGTATGGTGACACTATGGGTACGCTGGACTACGATTATTTTGGAAGGGTCAGCGCGGAGGAGGTTGCATACTTGCAGCGGATTGCGAAGGAAACCGTGGCCGATTTCGTACTAGGGAGAAGTGACTAGGTTTTGTTAGCATGGCGCTGACATTTGCATGTTTGGAAATACTCTATGCTGAATTCGTTGAGACGTTGGTATGAGCAAAATCGCATCAAACCCATACAAGCTGGGCTTTCGATTTCACGGCTGCTGCGCGACCCCGATGATACAAGTCAGGTATTCAAGGTTCTCGAAGCACTTCGGGGCGACTCTTTGAGCAGAGCACTTCGTCGTATGAGTAGTGACGAGCGCGGCCAAATATTGCTAGAGGAGCAGCCTAACATCGTCAAAGCCTTGAATGATCGAGAGGCCCTGTTGGCGCTTCCCGAAGGCAGTATCGGAAGGGCCTACTATGACTTTGTACATGCTGAGGGTCTGTCCGCTGACGGTCTGATCGCTTCCAGCCAGGAGGCGCCTCGCTTCGAAAATATTGGAGAACAGCTTCGCTGGTTAGGTGACCGCTTGAGGGATATCCATGACTTGCAGCATGTAATGACGGGTTACGGACGAGACACCTTAGGAGAACTGTGTTTGCTGTCATTTATGACCACACAGGTACCCTCTCGCGGCATCGACTTCATAATTTTCATGGGCCGCACAAAAGGCCAAAAAGAGCAGCCCGGGCTGAACTTGAAAGAGTTAATCGGCGAAGGTCGACAAATCGGTGAGGCAGCTGACTGGATGCTGTTTGAGCGCTGGGAAGATCGTCTGCACGAGCCTCTCGAGAGTGTACGAGCAGAGTTGGGTTTCGAGCCGCCGGTTAAATATCGCGAGGCACTGATGTCGCTTGAAGGCGATCAAATGATTAACCGATCGGTGGCCGTTTAAACAGATTTGGTTTGCAAGTTACACAGAGGCCGGTAGCGTGAAAGGGTAAAGCCACGCTAACCTGTGGGTGGAGAATAAAATAACGGGTGTTGACTGGTGTTGATGCCAGTGAGGAGAATAAAAATGAATACAGCTGTTCCGGACCGCGCAAAATTTCATCATATGAAAGATGGCACACTCGAAGATTGGACCATTATTGGGGCTGAGGTTCAGGAGTTCTCCAAAACACTGTACCAGCGAATCATCGATCATTTGTTATTGCTCGAGGGCGACTGCGGTGGCTTTCCCGTCGATCGATTAACCCACTGTTTGCAGACGGCAACCTTGGCTCACAAAGACGGCAAGGATGATGAATATGTTGTCTGTGCTCTGCTTCATGACATAGGCGATACGTTGGGCCCAGCTAACCACGCAGATATCGCTGCGGTCTTGCTTCAGCCTTACGTCAGCGAGGCTAACCACTGGATGGTCAAGCATCACGCAATCTTCCAAGGCTATTACTTTTTCGAGTATCTGGGGCTGGATAAGAACATGCGAGAGCAGTTCAAAGACCATCCATTTTACGGTCAGACGCTCGAGTTCATAGAGAAATACGACGCGCCAGCCTTTGATCCCGATGCTGAAACTTATTCACTGTCGTTTTTTGAGCCGATGATTCAAAAAGTTTTTGAGAAGCCCAAGCAATCGCTTTATAAGAGCGAAAGTTCGACAGCGTTTAAAGACTAATTGATGGCGGCATCCGAGGTATCCGAAAAAGCGGCGCGATGGCCATACCGTGTTGTGTCTCTCCCCTGGCAGAGGCGTCTGCGTGTTTGGCACCGTCGCTTGGCCGTGGTCACTGCCATTCAACTCCTCTTGTGGACGGTCAGTGGCATTTATTTCGCTTTTATTGATATCACCATGGTGCGGGGTGAGCCGCATCGCCTAGCACCTCAAACTCAGTCCATCGATCTCACGCAATTTGATCTCTCGGTCATGTCGACCAGTCAAATAGTCATAAAACCTCGACTACCAGAGGAGCTTGTTGTCGGCGTGATGGAGCCAGAGTCAGGCCTTATGGAGTGGTTGAGCCCTGACGGTCAGCCAGTGACCCCGTTGACGGCAGAGCAGGCGATCTCAGTCGTCTCCAATAAAACAGACATCGCGGTGAATGCCACTGAATGGGTGACAACAGCGGCGGAGGCGGCTGAATACAGAGGCCGCCAACTTCCTCTATGGCGCGCTTACGATGTCAATAAGCCGTCCCTACGTGTCTACGTTGATCCCCGCTCGGGCGATATTGTCGCCATTAGGAATTTGGCGTGGCGAGCATGGGATTTTCTCTGGATGCTTCACATCATGGATTACGACGATCGTGATGATATTGGTACGTGGCTACTCAAGCTATTTTCTGTCATGGCACTGCTCACCGCCGTTGCCGGTATTGCTCTTTATGTAATGATTCCCTGGACGCGCGGCTCAAAGGCCTAGTTCATCTTGTTTTGCGCGAGTGCCAGTAAACTGCCGATAGATATGCAGAGAGATAGTGGTTCAAAGCTGCAGTCAGAACTACTGACCAACTACAAATAGATAAGCGGCCAGAGGTAGGCGAAGAACACACCGGTCGCATACACCCCAACGGATACCGCAAGAAGGCGTCGGCTTAAAGACCGTAATCGCATGCAGGCAGCCGCTTGCTCTGGATCGATAGGGCAGGGCGCGTTTCTTGCCTGCCATTGCATGAAGGCCGATAAACCCAATAAAAGACCCGAGGCTAAAAATAGTGGGCCTTTATTGGCGGATAGCCACATGATTCCGGGGAACGTTGCGGTAAGACCCGCCATCACTGCGCCAGCACCCAATGTAATCAGTAGGGCGGGTAAGGCACAGCACAGCAGCGTTGATGTACTGGCAAACAGTGACAGCGTTGGACCGATCAGTGTCCGGCGATCAATGGGGTTCACCCGCCCATTGCCTCGTAATCTCGACGAATGGCCGCGATGCGATAGCCCGCCTGTTGGGCGAGTTTCTCAATTTGCTTATCAGAAAGATCCGAGCCGTCGTTAATGACAAGGCTGAGTGTTTTCTTATCGAGGTCAACGTAAATGGCGGCGACTTCATCGCGCTTACTAAAAATTTTGTTCATGGCTGTTGCGCAAAAATCACAGACAACGCCGAGTACGTCGACAACAACAGGCGCGCCTCCATTGGCGAGTGCCGCTGATATTTCATCGGTATGGGTAATGGTGGCTGCATTCATCATCTCACCATGATCATGTCCCATAGCGCTGTGATCGTGTGCCTCATGGGCGTGATCAGCCCCGTGATCATGGTTCATTTCTGCATGGTTCATCTGGGCATCGCCGTGATGATCCATCTTGTGTTTGCCGTCATCTGCAAAGGCGGATGCTGACAGAGTAGCGGCGATTAAAAGTGAAATTGTCTTGTTCATAAGTCCTCCGTTAAAAACGGTAAGTAAAATTAACCAATGGGCTTGGGTCGGTTAGGTTGTAACCGAGCTCAAGTAGGGCTGGCCCTTTAAAAAATCTAAGCAGCGGCGTTACGCTTGTTTTGTCTTCAAAATGTCCTCGACGATCAACCTCGAGCATTAACCAGGTATGGAGTTCCCCTGTGTCGCCCGCATAGGGAGCCCACCCGAAACGCGCTGCGTGCATCGAGTGGTTACCCAGCGCACCTTGCTCGAGAAAACGCGCTTCGTAGCTGACGAATAGCGTGCGCGTCTCCCAGTCGGCCATGACTCCGACGAAAGACGCTGTATCTGAGCCTCGATTATTCGGTGACTCATCCTTTGCAGTTCCCAGTCCGCCGGTAAAGTACAAGTTGCCCTGGTACTCCCGCCCAAACCAGCGCTTAACAAGGAGTGTTGGCTGAATTGCTGTTAGCTTTACATCATCCTTCCGCTGCCACTCATGACGCAGTCCAACTGAAACGTTGTGTGTCAGTGAATAGTGAGCAAGACCTGCGGTCGCTGCACGGTTTGCGACTTCAATCAGTGTCCAACCGCCGGTGTATGAAACTGGGCGAGCTTGCGCAACTGAGGACATCGCGACTATCAATGAAGTGGCGGCGATCTTGAGAAGCACTGTCTTCACTTCTTTCCTCTCATGACCTTGATCAGTTCATCGATTTTAGCTTCTCGCTCCCCAAGGTTGTCACCTTCCAACGCATGTTGGACGCAGGTTGAAATGTGATCGTCCAAAATGATGGACTCGAGGCTGGAGAGCGCTGCTCTGGCTGCCTGGACCTGTTGAGCTATGTCAATGCAGTACCGGTCTTCACCCACCATTCGTCGTAATGCTTTGACTTGGCCCTCGATGCGTGCGAGGCGCCGATCGACGTTTTCACGAGTCTCTAGTTTCACGTTCAACCTCCAATTTGGCGAGAGGATACCCCCCAGGGGTATCCAAGTCAAATACCCCTGGGGGGTATTAATATCGAATACAATTAATGTCTTTAAGCTGTGTTGAAAAAATTATCGAAGGCCATGGGCAAGCCGTCAGCATTCGGGCTACATTACTTGTAAATATGGAGGTAATCAGATGACGATTTACAAGACAGAGGGGCGTGGCAGGCTCTATAACAACATCGTGGAGACCGTTGGTGATACACCCTGCGTGCGCCTGAATCGCACTGGGCCCAGTCATGTCTCAATATTCGTGAAGGTGGAGTCGTTCAATCCACTGTCATCGGTGAAGGACCGCCTTGCGCTGAACATAATTGAATCTGCCGAGCGAGAAGGACTGCTAAAGCCCGGACAAACCGTGGTGGAGGCTACGTCTGGAAACACGGGGATCGGTCTTGCCATGGTATGTGCAGCCAAAGGGTATCCGCTCGTCATTACTATGGCGGAAAGTTTCTCAGTAGAACGCCGTCGCCTCATGCGATTTTTGGGTGCCAAGGTTGTTCTGACGCCGAAAGAAGAGCGCGGTATTGGTATGTACAACGCCGCTCGAAAGTTGGCCGAGGACAACGGCTGGTTTTTTGCTCGTCAATTCGAGAACGCCGCAAACGCTGATATTCATGAGTCGACAACGGCACAAGAAATACTCACCGATTTTAAAGGAGCATCACTTAATTACTGGGTCACTGGCTACGGCACGGGCGGCACCGTGACGGGCGTTGCCAGAGCGCTTCGAAGGGAGCGTCCTGACTGCAAAATTATCTTGTCGGAACCGCATAATGCCATGCTCCTTGGCTCGGGGGTGCCTCAAGAGCGTAATGCCGATGACTCACCTAAAGGGAGTCACCCTGCCTGGGAGCCTCATGTCATCCAAGGGTGGACACCAGACTTCATACCTAAGGTGCTCCAGGAAGGGATCGACAGCGCGTTTTTCGACGAGGTTCGACCCGTCGACGGTATGAAAGGCATGGCGATGGCGCAGCACCTCGCTGCCAAAGAGGGCATTCTCACAGGAGTGTCTGGCGGTTCGACGTTGACCACAGCGGTCGAAATTGCTGAGACAGCGCCTGAGGGGTCGGTGATTCTGGTTATGCTCCCGGATACGGGCGAGCGTTATTTGTCGACACCTTTGTTTGAGTCGATTCCCGCTGAGATGAGTGACGAAGAGACGGCGCTGTTTGCGTCAACACGCTAGCTTCGAACAAGCATAAAAAAACCCGCGTCAAACGCGGGTTTCATTGTTCGTTTTGGCGGTCACTCAATACCCACGTAGGCTCGCGAACCGATCAGCATGGAAGTGATAGTCGCCGTAAGCTTGTCTGCAGACAGCCGCACGTTTCATGAAAAAGCCGATGTCGAATTCATCCGTCATACCGATGCCACCATGCATCTGAACACCCTCTTCAGTGGCATTGCGCACGACTTTTGAGCATTTGGCTTTTGCCATGCTCGCGAGAACAGAGCGCTTTTCACTGTTTGCATCGAGTGCTTGAAGTGCAGCTAAGACGGCCGACTTACTAACCTCAATTTCAGCGAACAATTGAGCTGCTCGATGTTGAAGTCCTTGGAAAGTTCCAATCTTGCTACCAAACTGTTCGCGCTCTTTAAGGTAACCGACAGTGCGCTCGAAAGTTTCAATAGAAATGCCAAGCATCTCAGCAGCAGAGCATGCCGCTGCCACATCAATAGTGAACTCTATGGCATCTGATGCGCCACCGATGCTGCCGAGGAGTGCATCTCCACTGACTGTCACACTATTGAGTGTGATGTCCGCGGCACGCTGACTATCGATAATGAGTCGGGTTTCACACGATACGCCGGAGGCTCCGCTCTCCACCATAAATACGCTGGGGCCTTCGTCACCATCGGTGACAATGAGAAGCAAATCCGCATTATGGCCATCGATAACACCGCGCTTATTTCCTGAGAGTACGAAATCATCACCGGATGCGGTGGCCTTGGCTTCGATTGAAGAGAGATCAAAGTATCCCGTCTCGTCCGCAGCTAAAACGGCGGTCAAATCACCAGAGGCAATACCAGGAAGGTATTTCTCTTTCTGCTGTTCCGATCCGAGTTGATTGATGAGCGTTGCCGCGACGACTGCGGAACTTAAAAATGGTGAGAGGGCGAGGGTTCGCCCCATTTCCTCGAGAACAACACCGGCACCAACGTATCCAAATTCGAGACCTGAGTAGGCGTCGGGGATAACAATTCCGGGCCATCCCGCTTCGCTCATTTTTGACCATAGCCCGGGCATGTGATCTTCACCAGCATCACGCATCGCACGCAACGCTGAAATCGGGGCATTCTCAGAGAGCAACAGTTTTGCAGAGTCTTTAAGAAGCTGTTGCTCCTCGCTCAAAATCATTACCACGTTTTATCCCCCTACGCCGGTAAGCCAAGAATGCGCTTGGCGATAATATTGAGCTGTACCTCTGTGGTGCCGCCCTCGATTGAGTTGGCTTTGCTTCGAAGCCAATTTCTGACCAATGCGCCTTTACTGTCTGTATCGAAGTTCAGCGCATCTGTCGAACCGATCGCCATGTAAAGCTCTTGCCGCAGCTTGTTGAGCTCCGTGCCATACATTTTGAGGATGGACGATGACGCGCCAGTTCCCTGGCCCGCCTTTGTCTCATCGGTAATTCGTTCGATAGTAAGACCGAAAGCCATCTCGTCGATCTCAAATGAGCTAGCCTCCGTACGGAGTGACGCATCGCGTAATCTACCGTCTCTCGTACCACGTTTCGCCGCGGCCATTTGCCCCATGCCCTTCATGCCACCGCCGGCAAGACCAAAGCCGCCAATCATGGTTCTTTCATGGGTCAGGAGGTACTTAGCGATTTCCCAACCTTTGTTCAGGGTACCGACAAGCTGACCTGTAGGGACCTTCACATTGTCGAAAAACGTCTCGCAGAACGGTGATGTCCCACTGATTAACTTAATGGGCTTGGTACTGACACCCTCTGAGGCCATATCGAAGAGCAGAAAGCTAATACCTTCATGTTTTGGGCAGTCAAAGTTGGTGCGAACAAGACAGAAAATCCAATCGGCTTTATCGGCATAGGAGGTCCATACCTTAGATCCATTAATCAGGTAGTGGTCCCCCATATCTTCAGCTTTTGTCCGAAGGCTTGCCAAATCCGATCCTGCATTGGGTTCGCTGTAACCTTGGCACCATCGGATTTTCCCATTGATGATGTTGGGTATGTATTGTTGTTTCTGCTCCTCAGTTGCATACAGAAGGAGCGCTGGACCCAACATGTCTAGACCGAAGCTGCTCAAAGGCCTTCGTGCGCCAATGCGGGACATTTCCTCGCCCAAAATCTTTGCTTCCTCGCCCGACAGTCCCCCCCCACCATACTCAGATGGCCAACGGGGTGCGGTCCAGCCCTTGTCTGCCATTCGCTCTAACCAGAGCTTTTGACCTTCGCTGGTAAACACCCAATTACGTCCACCCCAACACTGGTCTTCATCGGAGCGCATGGGTTGACGCATGTCCTCCGGGCAATTGGCTTCCAGCCACTCCCGCGTGTCCTGCCGAAATTGTTCTAAATGTTCCATGGAGTGCCCTTTCTTACCTCGTTAATTACCGTTAATGGTAACGCAAGCGATGTCACTTCGGCGCGCTCGCTACAGTTTTTAATCAGTTTGCGCGAGGTCGAAGTCGATCCTATTCGTTGGACGAAAGAACACGCTACGTTAAAGCTCGTTGACAATGGTAAACGGTAAAACCAGCTCCGGGGTATTAACGCATTCAATTTATGACATATATACTGACTATAGGTGGTGGGAGTTAGGGCCTTTCGCATTTCTCACCTAACCTTTTTAGCGACATAGCACCGTCTTTGTTGTTTCGACCTGGAGTGTAAGAATGAGAAAAATAGGGCTAATTGCAGTACTGGTTGTGATTGTGGGCATTTATCTAAATCGCGCTGCCGTCATCGAGGTCGTCATGGAGCGCGGCATGAGTGCACGTCTGGATAGCAATATCTTAGACTCCCTCGAAGATGGATTGCACGTTGCACTGTGCGGCGCAGGTGGCCCAATGCCTGCACCCAACGCATCAGGACCCTGTGTTGCTGTCGTTGCCGGGGATCGGCTTTACATTGTAGACGCTGGCACTGATGGAGTCCGGAACTTGTCACGCATGGGCTACCAGGTGGGAGATATTGCGGCTGTCTTTATTACTCACTTCCACTCTGATCACATCGATACACTAGGTGAGATGGCCACAATTCGATGGGCAGCAGGATCGAATCCATTACCACTTCCCGTCCACGGGCCTAGCGGGGTTGAGAGCATAGTTGCGGGATTTAATATGGCCTACGCGCATGATTTCGTATATCGCCACGAGCATCATGGCGATTTGGTTGCTCCCCTCAAGGCTGCGGGTTTAACGGCTCACCCATTTACTCTCCCGGACGGTGCACAGCTGACGCGCGTTTTTGAAGCAGATGGTTTAACGGTAGATGCACTAGGGGTTGACCACCTTCCGGTTGATCCAGCTGTAGGCTATTTATTTACCTACAAGGGGCGCACAGCTCTGATTACCGGTGATACGGATAAATCTGCAGTGATCGAGCAACACGCGAAAGGAATTGATCTTTTAGTGCATGAAGCCTTAGCACCGAACCTCGTTATGATGATGAATGCCGCTGCGACTAAAAATGGCAACACCGTCATGGAGAAAATCACACTGGATATCCTTGACTACCACGCGAGTCCACAGGAAGCGGCGGAGACCGCGAGAGATGCGGAGGTCGGACACCTGCTCTACTACCACATCGTGCCACCGCTTGTATTTCCAGGGCAGGAGCTTCTTTTTTTAGATGGCGCTGAGGATATTTTCTCGGACTACACGGTAGGGCGAGACGGGGTTAGCTTTTCAATGCCGGCAAATTCCGATGTGATAGAGAAG
>JAACDF010000136.1 GCA_009937065.1 Gammaproteobacteria bacterium
GGCCCGATGCTGAAGTCTTCGCAAGCTGCCCATCGGACAGCATCGATTATGCGGTGATGGAGCATACGCCCGAGGGCGCTGTGGTTTCGCTTGACTGTGATTGGAGCGACATCGGGGCTTGGTCGGCTCTTTGGGAGGCTGGTGATCAAGACGCCGCGGGTAATGTCCTCCAGGGTGACGTAGTGCTGCATAACACTCAGAACAGTTATGTACGGAGTCAATCACGCCTAGTAACCACAACTGGTGTAAATGATCTAATCGTGGTCGAAACCGCTGATGCGGTCATGGTGGCTGACAGGCACTCGGTTCAAGACGTTAAGGACATCGTTAACTTGCTGAAAGCATCAGACCGGAGTGAGGCCGATGTGCATCACCGGGTGTTCCGTCCCTGGGGTTCCTACGAATCGCTCATTGTAGGCGAAGGATTTCAGGTCAAACGCATTGTGGTGAACCCAGGACAACAGTTGTCGCTGCAAATGCATCACCACCGAGCCGAGCACTGGGTTGTTGTGCGAGGCACGGCAGAGGTGGTGAATGGTGACGAAACGCTCTTACTCAAGGAAGATCAATCCACTTACATTCCCATCGGTGCGAAGCATCGACTGATTAATCCCGGGAAATTTCCGCTGGAGTTGATTGAGGTCCAGTCGGGTAGTTATCTCGGCGAAGACGACATTGTCCGATTTGAGGACGTTTACGGACGCTCAGGCAAGTAAAAAACACTGATCTAGAGGTCAAGTTCATGATTCAAAAATGTTTATTCCCCGTTGCGGGTTATGGGACGCGTTTTTTGCCCGCGACTAAAAGCACGCCCAAAGAGATGCTGCCCGTCGTGAACAAGCCATTGCTCCAATATGGCGTTGAAGAGGCGCTTGAGGCAGGCATGTCCAACTGTGCGTTCGTGACGGGACGCGGCAAGCGAGCCATCGCGGATCATTTTGATATCTCCTACGAGCTCGAGCATCAGATATCTGGCACCTCAAAAGAGAAGTACCTCGAGGGGATTCGCAATGTCATTGAGAACGGTATTTTCACGATGGTGCGCCAGCGTGAAATGAAGGGTTTGGGGCACGCCATTTTGACCGGTGAGCCGCTCATTGGTGACCATGCGTTTGGAGTCCTTCTGGCTGACGATATGTGCGTCAATCAAGAGGGTGCCGGTGTTCTGGCGCAGATGTCAGAGCTGTACAACCAGTTCCGCTGCTCCATTGTTGCCGTGATGGAAGTGCCTGAGGATGAAATCAGTGCTTACGGTGTTATATCCGGTGAAGCGATGGGCGATCGGCTTTACAAAGTCGATAAGATGGTCGAAAAACCCGCTCCAGAGGATGCGCCCAGCAACCTCGCTGTGATTGGTCGCTATATACTAACGCCTGATATTTTCGACATCATTCGTGAGACACCGCCGGGCCGTAATGGCGAGGTGCAAATTACTGATGCGCTTCAGACACAGGCCAACAGGGGCTGTGTCTTGGCCTACAAATTTGAAGGCCAACGTTTTGACTGCGGCAGTGTGCCCGGTTTTGTTGAAGCGACGAATTTCGTCTACGAAAACTTGTATTAAGCCTTTTCTCAGGAGTGTCCCGTGCCAGAGCCGATTCGCTGTTTTAAATCCTATGACGTCCGAGGGCGTATTCCCGATGAGCTCAATGAGGATATCGCCAAGCGAATAGGCCAAGGTTACGCTGAGGTTATCCAGCCGGGGACCGTAGTGGTGGGTCATGATATTCGCCTTACCTCCGAGTCGATTAAGGCCGCATTAATTGATGGATTAAGAGAGCAAGGTGTCGATGTCGTTGATATCGGCCAGTGTGGAACAGAGGAGATCTACTTCGCCACGTCACACCTCAAAGTCGGTGGTGGCATCTGCGTTACGGCGAGCCACAATCCGAAAGATTACAACGGTATGAAGTTTGTGCGCGCCGAATCAAAACCCATCTCGGGCGATTCGGGATTGAAAGAAATTCAGGGCAAGGCAGAAGCTAATGATTTCAGTCCTGCAGGAAAATACGGTAGTTACGAAGCTGTTGATACCAGTGATGCCTACATTCAGCACCTCTTGAGTTACGTTGATATCGACTCGCTCAAGCCCCTAAAAATAGTCTGCACGGCAGGTAATGGTGGTGCAGGCAGAGTCGTCGACCTTCTTGAAACCAGCTTGCCGTTTGAGTTCATCAAGCTTCACCACGAGGCCGATGGCAATTTTCCCAATGGTGTGCCGAACCCCATGTTAGAAGAGAATCGCTTGGCGTCAGCCGCCCTCGTCCGCGAGACCGGTGCCGATATGGGTATTGCCTGGGACGGCGACTTTGACCGATGTTTCTTTTACGACCACGAAGGCAACTTCATTGAAGGGTATTACGTGGTAGGGCTGCTGGCGGCAGCGTTCCTCGCCAAGTCTGACGACCAAATCGTCGTCCACGATCCGCGTCTGACCTGGAATACGATTGACGTGGCAAAGTCTACAGGCGGCAGTGCCGAGCAGAGTAAAACCGGCCATGCTTTCATAAAGGAAACCATGCGGCGCGTCGATGCGGTCTATGGCGGTGAGATGAGTGCTCACCACTACTTCAGAGATTTCGCTTACTGCGACAGTGGCATGATTCCCTGGCTGTTAGTCGCTGAAATTATGTCGACTACGGGTAAGACATTGGCTTCCTTGGTCGAAGAGCGAACCAAGGCATTCCCTTGCTCGGGCGAAATCAATCGCACGGTTTCCGACGCACAGGCACTGATCACCAAGGTCGAGGCTTTATATGCTGACGGCGCGAATACTGTCGAACACATGGATGGCTTGAGCCTAAGTTACGATGACTGGCGATTTAATCTGCGCATGTCTAATACTGAGCCTGTCGTGCGTCTTAACGTCGAGAGCCGAGGTGACGAAGCACTGATGGCAGCAAAAACCCAAGAGTTATTGGCGATTATCGACGCAGCCTAGCAGCCTAATACAAGTGGTCTTCAGCCGCAGGAAGGGTTTCGAATCGAAGCCCATTTGACCTCCTTGCCACATCCTCCTAGCCTCTCCGTACCGCGCTCGTTCTCAGCGCGCTTGCCGAGAGCTGTCAGATATGGAAATAAGATCGTTTAAACCGTTTGGATCCGTCAGTGCCCTTACCTTGGGTGGCGGGGGGCTCGGTCAGGTGTGGGGGGAGACAACACGCGAAGAGGCCGTTGCAACGACCCGTCTGGCGGCAGAACGCGGCATTACGCACTTCGATATGGCACCCATGTACGGGCGTGGCGAAGCTGAGGCGGTGATAGGTGAAGCCTTTAAAGGAAGCGATACGTCAGGGTTTCGATTCACAACCAAGTACCGTCTGGGTCATGTGCCACCAGAGCAGACCTACGACAAACTTAATGCGTCCCTTACACGCTCATTGAAAACGATGGGGATTGAACACGTTGACCTTTTTTTCCTGCACTCTCAATTGATCGAAGATGGCCATGTGCTGTCTCATTACAACGAGCTACGCGATCGTATAGCGACGCCTTTGACTTATTTCATGGAATCGGTGATCCCCGCATTCGAGCGTCTGCAAGCCGAGGGTAAAATTGGTGGTTGGGGTTTCGCACTAGGCCAGCAGTCAGCGCTTGAGTCAGTGATTGCGTCAGAGACACCGCCGACTGCAGTGCAGTGTGCCGTCAATCCCCTTAATTCGGCAGGCAATATCGCCTATGTAACGGACTCTTTTGATTGCCGAGGCATTCTCGACGCGTGTCGGGCTAACGATGTGCCGGCACTTGCCATTCGCGCGGTTCAGGCCGGCGCATTGACGTCAAAGATGGATCGAGAGCTACCAGCTGATGATCCTGACCAACTAGACTTTGATCGCGCGCTGGAATTCCGAAAGCTGGCCGCTGATTGGGGGCAGACTCCGGCTCGATTGGCGCATCGTTAC
>JAACDF010000137.1 GCA_009937065.1 Gammaproteobacteria bacterium
ATGTACGGATGGCGCTCGTTGCCACTTATCAAGAAACGCTCGAGGCCGCTGAGCGAATCGCTGACTTCATGACGCGCATTTGAGAGCCATGACGCGAAATCTGCTAAAAACTGAACGAATTGAATTTATCGACCGAAGACTCGATGAACTTTATCCCGATCCGCCCGTGCCGCTCGATCACCGGGACCCTTTCACCTTACTCGTAGCGGTTTTACTGAGTGCTCAATGCACCGATGAGCGAGTTAATCAGGTCACGCCCTCATTGTTTGAACTCGCCGACAATCCATTTGAGATGGCAGGTCATAGCGCCGATGTGATACGCGAGATCATCAAGCCCTGCGGACTCTCACCTCAGAAATCAAAGGCAATTCGTGGTCTGAGCGAAATACTGATTGAAGAGCACGATGGTGAGGTTCCACAAGACTTTGAGGCGCTCGAGAGACTTCCCGGCGTGGGCCATAAGACGGCCAGCGTTGTCATGGCGCAGTCCTTTGGTGTTCCTAGCTTCCCAGTTGATACGCATATTCACCGACTGGCACAACGATGGGGGCTTACTCGCGGACGCAATGTGGTTGAGACCGAACGTGACCTAAAAAAATTATTTCGCCAAGAACGTTGGAACGACCTACACCTCCAAATTATTTTCTACGGGCGGGAATTTTGTTCAGCTCGTGGGTGTAATGGTCTGATCTGTGAAATCTGCACCACCTGTTACCCGAATCGTAAGCACCCGAAAAGAGTGAATAAACCCTGACGCGTAGGACCTTTTTATGACTGTAAAACTGTATGGAATTCCAACCTGCGACACGGTGCGCAAAGCGCGAAAGTGGCTCACCGAACATGGCATCGATCATCAGTTTGTCGATGTGAGAGAAAGCACGCCACCAAAATCCCAGATTGAGCACTGGGTGAATTCACTGGGTGCCGCTAAGATGGTGAATAAGCGCAGTACGACGTGGAAGACAATGTCAGACGAAGATCGCAGCGAAGCTGAGACAGGCGATACGTCGGCTGTATTGCTGGCGAACCCAACCCTTATTAAGCGCCCGGTGCTTGAGCACGGAGACGTGCTCGACGTTGGGTTTAGTATCGATGCGTACGCACAATATTTTCAGCAATAACCCCCACATTTAGGAGATAAATGCATGGCGAACACGCTGCACGGTTTTGGTATAGGCGTCGCCTCAAAGAACAGCCGCGGCGAGGTTCTGGACGTTTACTATCCATTACCTTTGGCCAATATCTCGGGCGAACTCGCATCTGTCCTAGACGGTATAAACGGAGAGATTGATTCGACGACTGCGCGATCTCTGGCGAATGAACTAAGCGCTGCGGGGCAAGAATCACTGGCTGCGGTGACTGAGCGACTGGCGAGTGCTGATAAGCCGATTCTTGCATCGTCATTATCGGATAATGCACCTCCTCAGACGGTGGGTGATGCTTACCTCAAGCTTCACCTGCTTTCCCATCGCGCGGTAAAGCCACACGGAACAGATCTGTCCGGTATATTCGCCCTCTTACCGAACGTAGCATGGACCGACGAAGGGGCCATCGACCTGGACGAATTACAAGATCGGCAACTCACGGCGCGGCTTTCTGGCAAAGTTTTGGAAGTCTCAAGCGTCGACAAGTTCCCTAAAATGACCAATTACGTTGTACCCACCGGTGTACGAATTGCCCATAGCGCCCGGGTTCGACTGGGTGCGCATCTCGGTTCAGGCACAACGGTGATGCATGAGGGATTCATCAACTTCAATGCGGGCACCGAGGGGCCTGGTATGGTTGAAGGGCGGATCTCGGCAGGTGTAATGGTCGGTAAAGGCTCAGATTTAGGTGGTGGGTGTTCGACCATGGGAACGTTGTCAGGTGGCGGCAATATCATCATCTCAGTGGGTGAAGAGTGTCTTATTGGCGCTAACGCTGGGCTTGGTATCCCTCTGGGGGATCGTTGCACCATCGAAGCAGGTCTTTTTGTCACGGCAGGAACCAAGGTGGTGGTGCTCGATGACGCAAGAAAGGTGGTTGATACAGTGGCCGCACGGGACCTGTCGTACCGCTCTGACCTACTGTTCCGACGGAACTCCTTGTCAGGTTCAGTAGAATGTTTGACCAATAAAACTGCCATCGAATTGAATGAAAGTTTGCATGCCAACAACTGATACTGAACACGCAGCCATCACGCTGACGAAAGAGCTCATCAAGCGACAGTCGGTTACACCCAAGGACGATGGCTGCCAGCCACTGATGGCTGAGCGGCTCGAAAAACTGGGTTTCGACTGTGAATCACTGCCTGCGGAAGACGTTCTTAACCTTTGGGCAACACGCGGCTCCGATGGCCCTACGCTTGTCTTCGCTGGTCATACCGATGTGGTGCCGCCAGGGCCCATAGAACAGTGGGACAGCGATCCATTTATCCCGACTGAAAAGGATGGACTGCTATACGGACGAGGCGCGGCTGATATGAAAGCCAGCTTGGCTGCAATGATTGTAGCTACCGAATCGTTCGTTACTCGACATCCCAATCACAAAGGGCGAATTGGTTATCTCATCACGGCTGACGAGGAAGGCCCGGCAATACACGGCACGCGGTACGTCGTCGAAACTCTGAAGTCGAGAGGTGAAACCATCGATTGGTGTTTAGTAGGTGAGCCCTCGAGCACCTCAACACTGGGCGACATTGTCAAAAATGGCCGACGCGGCTCAATCAACGCGACGCTAGTCATTAAGGGTCAGCAAGGTCACGTGGCCTACCCACATCTTGCTGATAACCCAATGCACAAAGCTTTCTCCCTGCTGAACCAACTGTGCGACATCGAATGGGATCAAGGTAATGATTTCTTCGATCCAACGCGCCTCCAGTTTTCGAATATCCAGTCAGGTACGGGTGCCACAAACGTCATCCCCGGTGAGCTCACCGCGGTTTTTAATTTGCGCTTTTCGACTGAAACCACCGCTGAGGCGATTAAATCGCAATGTGAGGCGGTTCTCATTAACAGTGGCGTCAACTACGAAATCGACTGGCAGCTCAGTGGCAATCCATTTTTAACCGAGCCAGGTGAGCTAGTTGATGCGGTTCGCGAGAGTATCGCTGAGATAACAGGAGTCACGACACGCTTGAGCACAGGCGGTGGGACATCTGACGGCCGATTCATCGCAACGATGGGTAGCCAAATTATCGAGTTGGGTCCAATCAACGCCTCGATACACCAGCGCAATGAACATGTGTTGATCGACGATATTCCCAAGCTTACTCGCATCTATGAGGGTATTATGGAACGGTTGCTGACCTAGCTCGCAGCCACCTGCTCCGCTGTGACAAAGTTGAAATGAGCGCTCGGAGCGGCAACCCTGAGACCCTCGATGAGAACACGAAAATAGGCTTCACATGCCCGACTCCATACGTCCGCATGGTACGGCTGGAGAAAGTCCCATACTAGGTTTGGGTTGAGTGATAGTGACGCTTCAAGAAGTCGTGTGACGCCAACGAGCTGGGCAGTCAAATAGTCGGTGGCACTGCGCGTATCTTCTGTATCGTCGGCAACTACTTCGAAGGCGTGTAACTCGCAAATAATCCGCGTGGGGGCCTCGTTTTGTCGAAGCCAATCGAGCAATCGTGCCTGCCCTTCTACAGACCCCAGATTGAATTCAAGGAAATTCGTTACCGAGTCGAAGACTCCATTTGAATGACGAGTCACTTGAACCACCGCACCTTCTTTTACAGTTAGCTGTGATGCCACCTCATCCGTCAGATGATCACCGATGTACAAGCAGCCTTGGCTCATGCGCCACTCCTCTTTGGTTTAACAAAAACGTCAAAGCGAACCGTCTTCCCCCTAATACTATGCGAGGGCTTAGCACTCCCAAGCGCTGGCGCTTTGACAGGGCGCTTCATCACAATTCGTTCGACGGGCTGAGCCAGTGCCCACATCAGTAAATCGCCCGGATCATTTACCACAGTACTATCTGTATGAAGTGCCTGCACCGTAGCCAAATCCTTCTTAACCGCGGCTGTTTTAGCGCGCTCGGGAAACATGGGGTCAATGTAGATGACATCAAATCCCTCAACCACGCGCTGACGACTGTCTCCCCACAGCACCTTCATGCGGTTTGCTGCCTCACTAACCTTGTCGTTGGCACTCAAGAGCGCCAAATCACGCGCCTGGTCGAGAAGGTAACTGAGCGGTATAGATTGCTCTGACAGAGCGACAAAACAACCAAGGTCTGCCAATACAAAGGCATCACGCCCCAAACCAGCAGTCGCATCGAACACTCTGGGTCGCTTATTTCCCTTGACTCCCATTGCACGACCCAGCGGTTCGTTGTGCCCCGATTTACGGCGATACAGCATGTCGGCAGAGGAAAAGTCCACAAAGACCGGTCCTAGTCTCGGGCCCTGCAAACGTTGAAGCCACGAGCGATCGGTATCGATTACAAGCGCAACACCAGAATCCAGGTCATCTACGACCGAAATAAACTCTAGGTCCAGACTCGCAGCCACCGACCTTGCTTGAGCTTGAACTGCTCGGGACGCAGCTGTAACCACACATGCCACTAGCGGTTTCTCATACCTAACGCGAGTGGCAAACCTTCAAGCTCAATAGCAAACCCCACGTTGTGCGCGCCTTGACTCATACCATGCTTATCGGTCACCTCAATCAACCGCTCCTCGGATTGTCCTGCAGACCAGGACTCAAATCGAATATCTGACAATTGCTTCTCATCGATTCGTAATCCAGACATATCCAAAAGCTCATCACGCGAGTATCGTAAAAAGTCAGCGGGACCTGCAGGCAGGTCCGCATCGGGCAAATTGGCGGTAAAATCGCCAATGTGAATGCCTGCGGGTGGCACGGAATCAATGAGACGCGCCAACTTGATCGTGACATCCCCAACGATGTAACTGAAAACTGTCGGATTGATTCCCTCGGCTTGTGAAAGCTCGTAGTGACTACCAATGTGAAATGCCGAACGCAGGGTAGGCACTGTGCCAATCTGAGATTTCTCTCGGGCGACGGCATTATCAATCAAGACCAGCAGGAAGAATGTCAGCAGGTCAACGTTGGGAAAGGCGCCAAGGTCACGGTTCCAGACATAATAACCATCACCCGTCGTCGTTCGTGCGAAGTTGACTTCAACACCCTCTCGTTTGAGCTTCGAGTAGGCTGAGTTCATGGAATAGGACAAGCTATTAAGTTGGCTAGCCTGCTCAAAGGGCCTGAACAGAGAAAAATCTGCAATATCAAACAAGGCGACAGCGCGATTCTCCTCGTGGCCGAGGCTATAACGCTTAATCATTTCATCAATCATTTCGATCGATGCCTTGCTCCTATCTAAGGATGAATCCAGCTTGATGAAACTCGGCGCCACTCCCAAGCGTCTGGCGTTTTCAAAAATCTCGTCATGGGCCTTAAAGCGAGAGCCCGAAATCAACTGACGGATAAAGTCTTCATTTTTCTGCCCCTCGCCAGAAGGATGATTGGGTGACGTGAAGTTACCGAGAAAATAGTGTGGAACAACAATAGTCAGCAGTCCGTTTGGGTCAAAGGCCCAACAAAGAACAATGCTTTGGCCGAGTCGCCACTGCTTTTTCAACGTTGCCTCTAGCTGATCGAGCGCCATGGTTCCTCACCTGCTACCTAAATTGGCGAAATGTGCTGATCCTGCAACACACACCTCGAACTTAATCACATCCGCTGGCATCATACCGCCTCAGCACACGGATTTCGTCATGCTTCCGATTTTTGACTTATCGCAAACTCTTTCAAGCGTCACCGTGCCAATGCACTGGAGATATCGGATTATCATTTCGATGTTACTGCTTGCTGGCCTTGCCAGCTGCGGCAATCTTAACCAATACGACATTACACTGAACGACCGAACGCTCTACACCCCCAGCGACTTGTTCGAGGACTATTATCTGCCCGACGTTGCACTGGGTAATTGCGTCGCTCAGGCCATAGAGGACGCACAGGTATTCACGGCAAACGGCTTAGAAGTTCTAAATTGTTCCGAGGCCGGCATCCGATCTCTGGCGGGGCTGTCTCGCTTTACTAAGCTCAAACGTCTCAAGTTAACGGACAACGAGATCCGCAATCTCGTCGAGCTCTCCACTCTGACAGAACTCCATGAGCTGCGTCTTGACGGCAATAAGATCGTCGACATCGTACCGCTAACGGCCCTCCCTGCCCTTGGTCTTGTGTCGCTCCACGACAATCCAACTTTGCAGTGTCACAGCCTCGTCCGTTTCAGCGACCAGGTAGACGTGATGCCACCGGAGCACTGTTCATCGTGACCTACTGGCTCTACCGTGCCATTGCCGCGCTTCCTCTATCGGTTTCCTATCGACTTGCGCGAATTCTGGCCTGGCTCACCGAGCGGATTTTCAAGTATCGGCGGGCCACCGTGGATAAGAATCTAAGAAATTCTTTTCCCGACCAGTCGGAGGCTTGGTACAGGGCCACACGACACCGCTTTTATCAGCAATTTGCCGACGTTACCGTTGAGGCTATATACGCCTGGCGTATGCCGCTGGAAGAGCTAGAGCAAAGGATGACCATAACGGGCTGGGAGCCCCTTATCTCCAAGGAGGGTGAGCCACCTAAACCCGGCATATTATTATCAATTCACCACAACAACTGGGAGTGGTTGACACAGCGCGCTAGCGCAGCCGCATCAGCGCCCTTAGACGGTGTCTATAAGCCATTACACGACCTTGGTGCGGATCGCTTCGCTCTTGAGTCGAGAGGCAAGTGGGGAGCAACACTGGTCACGATGAAAGGAGTCAGTCGACATGTATTAAAGAATCGGCGGACTCCCAGAGTTCTGGCATTGCTTGCTGACCAGTCGCCAGGAAAACGAGAAGCTGTTCATTGGACCCAATTCTTAAACCAACCCACAGCATTTTTCGTGGGTCCAGCTACCCTGGCCCGTCTCACTAAATACCCCGTGTACTTTGCGCGGACACAACGCCTGTCAAAAGGCCGCTACCAAGCCGAGCTACTGACGATTTGTTCAGAGCCGGGCACGATGAGCGAAAGTGAGCTAATTGAAAAGTACGTTGCCTTGGCAGAAGAGACGATCCGCCTCCAGCCAGAGAGCTACCTCTGGACCAACCGACGATGGAAGCTTACGCCGCCTCAGGCGACCTGAGATACAGCATCTGACGAGTCAGACATAATCCAATCGAAACCCTGACTTTGAGTGGCATAAACCACCTTCATCTCAGTACGCTGAATGAGTGGGTTTAGGAGCGCAGCCACTGCATCCACTGAATTATTCTGCTCGGAAATATGTCCTGCAATAACAATGCCCGGTGCAGACTCCCCCATTGCCTCTAGCATCCCAAGTGCCTGATCATTATTTAGATGCCCAAAGTCACCCGAGACTCGACGCTTAAGAACGGCGGGATAGGGACCGCGTCGAAGCATTGGCAGATCGTGATTAAACTCCAGTAGAAGCAGGTCACAGCCCTCGTAGGCACGCAGGACATGTGGCGAAACCATTCCCAAATCGGTCAGCACTCCCACGCGCTGAGTTGCATGTTTGAACACGTATTGGACTGGTTCTTTCGCGTCATGCGGTACCGTAATGGCCGATATCTCAATGTCCCCGATTACAAATTCAGAGTCGCTCTCGATCTCGATGATGGATCTGGCACCATCCAACTTGCCTGACGCGACAGTCCCGTGAGTGGCGTAAATAGGGGCGCCAGCCGCTTTGGATACCGCGGCTACACCACCCACGTGGTCGGAATGTTCATGGGTGACTAAAATGGCATCGACATCGGAGATGTTTACGTTCAACTGATCAAGGCGGGACAGCATCTCACGAGCCCCAAAACCACAATCAATGAGAAGCGTGGTCTCATCACTGGCGACCAGTGTCGCGTTTCCTTTGCTCCCCGAGCCAACCGATGCGACTCGTAGCATCAGGTGATATTGCCTTGCAAAAGCGTCAAAAGACCTTGTTGTTCCAGCTGTCCGATCGGCTGACCATCTGACCCAAGAATATGAATAGTGACCTGCGATGTATTTTCCGTAGTCAACTGAACTCGAAACTCCTGCCCTATGAGAGGGTCCTCACTGTCTCTGCCGCCAAGCCAACTAAACCAACCTCCATCTTCCTCGCCCTCAGGACCGAGGTAAGTCACGTAGAACAACCCCGCGCTGCGGTTTTTGTCGTCCAGTCTAAATCCAGCATCGGTAAAGCCTTTCTCGGTTGCTGCCCACGCACGATTAAACGGCAAATCAAGACGCAATCGAGCACCGCTAACGGACTCCTCCATCGCAATACGACCGGCTCCGGTCATGGCTTGCTCCGCCATCATCGACACAGGCGCAGACTCAGCGCTGTTGGCAATGAACTGAGCAATGTTGCGCAGCATCGTCTGTTCGAGCTCAGTATCATCGGAGCTCTGTGGCCAACTCGTAAGATCTAGGTCCTTCGCAACGTTCTGCTGGAGCACGTGTAACTCCGACGTATTTCGCTGAACACCTGAATCGACCCTGAAACGGAAGCGTGATTCAAGGCTTTTGTTTTCGAGCATGACAAAAGCGGTATCGATGAGTCCGCCTGAGGCATCGACGCTGGCGACGTCAATACCGCTACTTACTAAAAATGCGCGTACTTGTGGCCAAAGCTGTCCGGGCGCCACGTTAACCACTGCCCAGCTGCTATCACCGAGGCTCTGTAAACGAACCGCATCTAACTGAGAGCCTGCGGTCAACGGTGCTGGCCGAGGCGCTTTCCCAGTAACGGGAATGGCAAGATTCACGGCAACCTCAGGAATAGGGTAAGCCTGCTGAATGGCATCGGAGTCTAAATCTTCAGGGACTGTGATCGCCTTGGCTTCAATGGCGTTCTCGTAATCACCGGATAATTCGGAGTCGGTCTCCCAAGGAATAATCTTGCTGGAATCCGGGAGCAAACTGCACCCTGACGCAGCGACCACCGCAATGAAAGGTACCAGTGTTTTTAGTTTAAGCATTCGTCAATCGCCTTAGTCACTTCCCCTTGAAACTGAGCTGACAGTGGCGTCAGCGGCAATCTCATCGTGGGCTCAATCAGCCCCATATAGCCCATTGCATATTTGACCGGAATTGGATTCGGTTCAAGGAACAATGTTTGGTGCAATCGCTGAATCTTTTGATCAACAGCTCGCGCAGCCGGCATATCACCCGCCAATGCCAACCGACACATCTCTGCCATCTCAGCAGGTGCCACATTGGCTGTGACCGAGACGCACCCTTTTGCGCCGGCTTCGAGTAAATCGCAGGTAGTACCATCATCACCTGAGTAAACGGCAAACCCCTCAGACAAAGACTGAATCAGGGCGGCGCCGCGCTCAACATCACCCGTTGCATCCTTCAAACCAACAATATTCTCAATTTGACTCAGGCGAAGAATGGTCTCGTTGGCGAGATCACTGCCAGTTCGCGACGGTACGTTATAGAGAATAATGGGGAGGTTGATAGCACCCGCAACTGCTGAGAAATGTTGGAACATCCCCTCTTGGGTCGGCCGGTTGTAATAAGGTGTCACCAGTAACGCACAATCAGCACCTGCTTCCGCTGCCGCGACCGTGAGCTCAACCGCCTCGAGGGTGGAGTTTGATCCGGTACCGGCCATGATGGGAATTCTGCCACCTGCGTGGCTTACACCGAACCGGATAACTTCTCTGTGTTCTGGATGACTGAGGGTCGATGCCTCACCTGTTGTGCCCACTAACCCCAATGCCGCCGTGCCGTTTTCAATATGAAAATCGATGAGACGCTCCAGCGTCCGCCAGTCGACATCGCCGGAATCGGTCATAGGTGTTACCAGCGCGACTATGCTTCCGGTTATCATCGGCGTACTCCAGCGATGGGAAAAATCGAGGTGAGGGTTAACATGATCGCGCAATTATCCATTTCGAGAGCAGTTTCACAACCGGAATTACTAAACCTCCGGCACCTGATAATGGTGTTTGTCCTCTTTATGACTATTTTGACCGCACTGCCGGTCCGGAGTTCAGAACTTGAGCTTCAAATTCAGCCTCTGAGCGCGATCGATAAGCACTACATGACCCAACAGCGACAGACCGTTGAAAGCCTTGCCAATCGTTTGGGCAGGCGACTGTCAGGGGTCACGGCCAGAGATCTGGAGACGCTTCAGAGGATCATCGACCTGCGCTGGGTCGATAGCGAGGATGTCAAAACCCAACAGGCAATGGGCATTGTCTTTGGTGACTTACTGGCCAATGAGCTGAATTTCGATTGGGTGGTGTACAGGGATCGCTCGGGCCGGTCGCGGGCATTAAGATATCGCGATCAAGATATCTTCGTCTTTCCCATCACCATGTTGTCTCGGCGACTTTCGGCTAAGGCTCAACTGTCTGTCAGTGATTTGTTTGAAGAGCAGCTAAAGCGACAACGACTGAAACTCCCGGGCGCTCGCTGGATGCC
>JAACDF010000138.1 GCA_009937065.1 Gammaproteobacteria bacterium
CGTTTGAGCAACGAGAAACGCCAAAAAATGAACGACAAAGCAAAAGCTGATCTCATTCCGACTGTCACTGTTGCCAGTGGTGAGAAGTTTGTGACACCTGCTGGTGTTCACGCGATAAAGGATGGCATCAAGACAGCGAAAGCGTCCTCACCGCGCCTAAAAAAGCCAGACTTTTTGCGAATGCGAGTACGGCACTCACCAAAATATGAGTCGGTAAAAGACATCGTAAAGCAACATCGGCTTGCCACTGTTTGCGAGGAGGCAAAGTGCCCCAATATCAGTGAGTGCTGGTCAGCTGGGACCGCAACGATCATGCTTATGGGGGATGTCTGCACTCGTGCCTGCCGTTTTTGCTCTGTAAATACGGGTAATCCGCGTGGATGGCTGGATCTTGAAGAGCCCTTGAATACGGCAAAGGCCGTTCAATTAATGGGTTTAGCTTACGTTGTACTCACGTCGGTCAATCGAGACGATTTGGCCGATGGCGGCGCTGGTCACTACGCGGAGACTGTTCGAGAGGTAAAGAAACTGAACCCTGATACGGGAGTGGAAGCTCTGACGCCTGATTTTTTAGGTCTTGAGTCCGCGATCGATGTTCTCCTCGAGTCAGGCCTGGATGTTTTTGCTCAAAATGTTGAGACGGTAAAGCGGCTCACTCACCCGGTTCGTGACCCGCGAGCAGGCTATGAGCAAACCATCAATGTACTGAGGTATGCGGCGAAAAACTCTGAAGTTATTACGAAGACCTCACTGATGTTGGGGCTTGGAGAGACTGATGATGAGTTGCTCTCATGTATGGACGACTTGCGTGAAGCTGACGTTGATGTACTTACTCTGGGTCAATATTTGCAGCCCACATCGAACCACCTCCCTGTTGAACGTTTCGTGACCCCCGAGGAGTTTGAGTGCTACCGAGATTGGGGACTGGAGAAAGGGTTCAAAGAAGTGGTGTCGGGTGTCTTTGTGCGATCGAGCTACCGTGCGGAGCGGGTTCTCGAATTTAATAACGTTGGTTTAAAGGAAACCTAAGGGGGGGCTCGCGTGAGCAAACGCAAGCTACTGTACATCACCTCCGTCCCTGGCAGGCGCGATTTGCCACCCTTGTCTGATGCGACCAAGTCGGTTTTGAGTGTGCTATCTCGAGACTTTGAGATTTCTCTCGCTGTGGCGGGTCCCGTCAGCGCACTCGACTTAAATGAACTCCGCAGGAGTCTGGGTGTAACTCGTGTAGCGGGTGGCTTTGACCGCAGTGCGGACGATGTGAATGTTGAGGGCGCACAGAAACTCGTTCATGAATTTTACGGTTTAGATCCTTGCGTAAACGGCAGACTAAAGGCCGCAATTCAGCGGCGTGCAGCCGATTTCGAGTCAGTGGTTATTGATGCTCTTGCTGCGGTACCTTATTTACCCTTGGGTGTTCACGGTAAGACAGTTTATTTCGCGCAGTCGATCGTTTCAGACGACGGAAAGTTGAGCAAGGGGCTCTTTGGCCGCCGCCGTGTCAAACGTCTTCGAGCTTTTGAATACGATGCAATGCTGAGATGTGATCGTGTTTTTTCTACACCTGAGAGCGCTAACGCTTTGTTGGAATTAGGGTTGCCGCTCGGTAAGTTGGTGGATGAGGCAACCAAGCCCAGTGCTTCAAGGCCCACCACTGCAGTGTCAGGTTTTTCAGCGACGCGAATGCGTCTGGGTTATTCGGGTTATCTGGGAGACGAACAGAACATCGAGAGCTTGATGTGGTTCTTAGAAAATGTCTGGAGCGCGATCCGAGATGCTGTGCCGGGTCTTGAATTCCATGTCATTGGCGCTGACGCCAGCGAAGAATTGGCTGCGACGCTTTCGAGCCACAACGATGTTGTTCTGCACAGAGACAGCGGGGATCGAAAAATTACGGAGCTCGGTCTGCGCGTAATGGTGGAGCCGCTGCTTCATGAGTACCACATTGAGGCGAAATTGGTGAATTCCATGGTGCGCGCTATCCCAGTAGCGACCACGCGTGAGGCTCTGGTTCGCTCGCGTCTCGCTGTGGGCGATGCTATTTCGGTGGCTGATAGTCCTGCGCATATGGTGCTGAATTTACGCAGACTTCTGTCAGAGGCTACGCTCTGGCAAGCTTTGAGTGACCGATCTCAAGGAATCGGATCGACACTTTTGGCGTATCATGAGGTAGCACACTCAATGCGCCGTTTGTTGGTGCAGGTTGAGTCTTACTAGAGCTGGCTGAGAGAGACACGGAAAAGTGACTGAATTCAAACGCGTGGGGTTGTTGGGTCGGCGTGAGCACCCGGGGGTCGCGCACGTTGTGGCTGAATTATTAGACCTGCTGGACAGACGCAGTATTGACGTGGTCCTCGAAGACCGTCTAGCAACTCTGGCTCACTTTGAGACACGAGCCATGCAGCCTCGTGATGCGATTGGAGCAAACGTAGACCTTGCCGTTGTGATTGGCGGAGACGGTAGTTTGCTTAGCGCAGCGAGGACGCTTGTTCGACACGACTGCCCTGTTATTGGCATCAATCGCGGAAGACTGGGCTTTTTGACTGATGTCAGTCCGGATGACGAGCTAGTCGCTCATGTGAGCAGCGTATTGGATGGCAACTACTCGACTGATAAGCGCTTCCTGCTGGATGTAGAGGTCTACAGTGATGACGCTATGACAGGGCAGGCGGAGGCGCTTAACGATGTTGTCGTGAACTCCGGTACCTCGGCACAGATGATTGAATTTCAGCTGAAGGTGGATGACGAGTTCGTGTATCGAATGAATGCTGACGGCTTGATCATTGCCACACCGACCGGCTCGACCGCGTACTCCATGTCCGCTGGCGGTCCCATAATGAATCCAAAGCTTGATGCGGTTGCGCTCGTGCCGATGTTCCCTCATTCGCTTACCAGCCGGCCTATGGTGGTGCATGGTGAGAGTGAAATACGAATTGAAACCCTCGAGCGAAACAAGAACAACCCGCTAGTTACCTGTGATGGTCAAGTGTCGCTCACATTAAAACCAGGTGACGCGGTGGTAGTGCGCAAAAAATCCAGAGCACTTCGTCTGCTTCACCCTCCGGGGTACAGTTTTTACGCCAGTTGCCGAGATAAACTCAGATGGTCTGATGCACTCACGTCCTGACATAACAACGCAGTGGCGTCAGGCACCGATTACCATCTCGATTCTCGCCCTTTCCACACTGGTTTTCGCCCTAATGAGTCTCTTTGGCGACGCTGTCGTCTTGGATTGGTTGGCTTTTAACAAAGTGGAGTTCAACGGTCGTCGTTTCGAGCTTGTGAGTCCTGGCAGTGAATACTGGCGTTATGTAACTCCCGCGCTGATCCACTTTGGTCTGGTCCACATTCTGTTCAATGGCCTGTGGATCTGGGAGTTCGGAAGTCGCTTGGAGCTGAGGCTGGGCCCGATTTTTACGCTTAACTTATTTCTAGCAGGCTCCATCGCCGGTAACTTGCTTCAAAGTTGGTGGAGTGGTCCGTCGATTTTTGGTGGTCTCTCGGGAGTTGTCTACGCCTACATGGGCTGTCTTTGGGTGATGTGGCGACTGCGACCAGGGTTGATACCCATTGATTTTCCTGCCGTGTTCACCTTCATGTGGATTTGGCTGTTCATTGGTTTTACCGGAATTCTAAAAACACTAGGGTTAGGGTCCATTGCCAATGGTGCTCATTTGGGCGGGTTATTGGTGGGTATTGTCACGGGCGTAATTATCACCCAGTTATTCCCAAAACGAGGCTGATACGTTGTCGAAGGATTATGAAGAAGCGATAAAGGCCATGCCGGCCGAGCTTTACCAGCGAATGGTTGATGCACTGTCCGTGGGTAAATGGCCGGACGGCAGGGAGTTAAGCGGCGCACAGCGCGAGCAAACCATGGACGCGGTTATTCTGTGGGGTAAATTTCACTTGCC
This sequence comes from Gammaproteobacteria bacterium, assembly GCA_009937065.1. GTDB lineage: Bacteria > Pseudomonadota > Gammaproteobacteria > Pseudomonadales > Halieaceae > Luminiphilus. Next base: position 3,915 of record JAACDF010000138.1, read on the forward strand.
TGAAGATCAGCGTATTGGATTTATTGATAAGGGTTCAAAAGCGGGTAGTAGTTGCGATGATCCCGTTCCCCTGAAATGGCAGTGAGGAGTTGTAAATCTGCATGACAACTAGCGGAAACCTGAGAAAAATGGTCACGGAGCTCTCGAGTGACGTGCAGTACCGCCTTCCGGTTGGTGGCGAAAAAGTTCATTTGAATCCGTTGATAGGTAGCACTTTATCGCTGTCTTTCACTGGACTGATCAACTGTATCGAATGCGACCGGAAGTCTAATAAGAGTTTCAGCCAAGGGTATTGTTTTCCCTGTTTCAGACGTTTGGCCGCTTGCGATAGTTGCATCGTAAGTCCTGAAAAATGCCACTACGATGCAGGAACCTGCCGAGAGCCGGATTGGGCGCAGTCCCACTGCTTTGTTGACCACATTGTGTATCTAGCGAATACCTCTGGCGTGAAGGTTGGAATCACCCGTCACTCGCAGGTGCCGACTCGTTGGATGGACCAAGGTGCGACTCAGGCGCAACCCATTGCGCGCGTTCAGCATCGTCAGCTCTCAGGCTTATTGGAAACCGCGCTCGCCCAGCACGTGAAGGATAAAACCGCATGGCAAACGATGCTTAAAGGCAATGGTGAAGCGGTATCGCTTGAGGAGAAGCGGCAAGAACTCATGAGTCTCTGCGAGGACGATATTAAGGCGCTGCAAGACCGATTTGGCTTGCAGGCATTGCAGCTACTTGAAGATGAACCCTCGGTGAGCATCAATTATCCGGTGGTCGAATTTCCCACCAAAATCAGTGCGCATAATTTCGATAAGAATCCGTTCGTTGAGGGCAAATTGATGGGAATCAAAGGACAGTATTTGTTGCTTGATACGGGTGTATTAAACATCCGCAAATTTGGTGGCTACCACATTGAACTGGAGACAAGGTGATGATGCGAGAGGGCGCACCGAAAACGATTTACCGGAAAGACTATACAGAGCCTGATTTTTTAATCAGCCATGTGGAGCTTGCCTTCGTCATTGATCAAGGCAATACGCGGGTGACCAGCAGCCTTCGCATCCAACGCAACGGTACGCACAATAGACCGCTGGTTCTCGATGGTGAGGGTCTTGGTCTCGTTTCTGCTTCTATTGATGACAGCGGGCTCGATGAAAATGCCTTCAAATATGTTGGTGGCAAACTAACGGTTGATACAGTTCCCAACCAGTTTGTGTTTGGTGCTGTGGTCGACATCCAGCCTGAAACAAATACTTCACTGGAGGGTCTATATCGATCCCGCACCATGTACTGCACTCAGTGCGAGGCTGAGGGTTATCGCAAGATCACTTTTGGCCTCGATCGCCCTGATGTGTTGTCGACTTATACGGTGACACTTTCAGCGGATAAAGCTACCTGCCCCGTTCTGCTGAGCAATGGTAATGAGGTATCGCGCATGGACCTGGCTGACGGTCGTCATCAAGTCATTTGGCATGACCCTCATCCGAAACCCAGCTATTTATTTGCCCTTGTGGCCGGTGACCTTGAGCTCGTCTCTGACACCTTTAGCACGCAGTCAGGGAAAGTAGTTGATCTGCGCATTTGGGTCGAAGCCAAGGACACGGGCTACTGTGATCACGCAATGAATTCGCTGAAAGCGTCGATGCGTTGGGACGAGGAGCGCTATGGACTCGAATACGATCTTGATCTCTTTAATATTGTGGCGGTTGATGACTTCAATATGGGGGCGATGGAGAACAAAAGTCTGAATATCTTTAATACCTCCTGCGTATTGGCGCACCCTGACATCACAACTGACCTCGGATATCAGCGGGTTGAGTCTGTGGTCGCACACGAATATTTCCACAATTATTCGGGTAATCGCGTGACCTGTCGTGACTGGTTTCAGCTCAGTTTGAAAGAAGGTTTTACCGTGTTTAGGGATGCAGAATTTTCTGCTGATATGAACTCGCGCGGTGTTAAACGCATAGAAGATGTCTCATTCTTGCAGACACATCAATTCGCCGAGGATTCGGGTCCTATGGCGCATCCTGTCCGACCTGATTCGTTCATTGAAATTTCCAATTTCTACACGATGACGGTTTACGAAAAGGGTGCAGAAGTCGTCAGGATGTTGAATACCTTGCTCGGTGATGACGCCTTTTATGCCGGAGCTAAACTGTATTTCGATCGATTTGACGGAATGGCGGTAACCTGTGACCACTTCGTAGATGCGATGCAGGACGCGTCCGGTAGAGACCTGAGTCAATTTCGACGTTGGTATGAGCAGGCGGGCACACCGGTGGTCTCGATTGAAAAATCATTCGACGAGGCCTCGGGAAAGCTTGACCTGACCTTCTCCCAAATGAATCCGCCTACCCCGGGTCAAGACAACAAACCTCCACTGCATATTCCATTGACCTTGGCATTGATAGAGCAAGGCGAGCATCTGGACATGGGGAATGGTGCGACGTCTCGCGTGGTGGAGTTAACCGAATCGACCCAAACGTTCACATTTGAAGGGTTGGGAAGCCAGCCTGTCATCTCAGCGTTGCGCGGTTTTTCTGCGCCTGTTCGACTCAATATGGACCAATCCCAGGATGACTTAATTGCGTTAATGGGCTCTGACAACGATCCGTTTGTGCGATGGGATGCTTCTCAGCGTTTGGCCTATGCTGCAATCGATGCGGGTGCCAAAGCACTTGAGCGGGACTATGTAGACGCGCTACGACAGGTGTTGTCGAGCGATATCGAAGATGCAATGAAGGCGCAGCTACTCAGCCTGCCAACGGAGGCTTCACTGGCCGACAGGGCAGCTCAAACGGGTCTCGTGAATGTGCATGACATTCACAATGCCAAGACTGACATGGCCGCTGCTGTGGGGCATGCGCTATCAAATGAGCTAGAGGCAATTGTGATGTCTAGCCTCGCGGTCACTGATGCCTACGAGCCGAGTGCGGAGCAGATAGGGCGGCGTTCATTGTTACATACCGCAATGTCTTTGCTCGTAGAGAGCGACCCAGAGTGGTTGATAACGGCGAGAAACATGTATTACGACGCGACCAACTTGTCTGATCGCTTGTGTGCAGCACGTTTGGTAGTACACCAAGGGGACGAAGCTCATCGAGCGGAAGTGTTAGAGCACTTTTTTAATCGGTGGCAGTCCGAAAACCTCGTGGTTAATCAATGGTTTGTGATGCAGGCGACGCGTCCCTCCGAAGACTGCGTTTCAGACGTGACGTCGCTGACGGAACATATGGCCTTCGATTGGCGTAATCCGAACAAGGTTAGATCCCTCATCAGTGCCTTTGCCGGTGCGAACCCAACAGGATTTCACGCGCTGGGCGGTGGGGGTTACCGGCTCCTAGGAGAGGCCGTGCGACGTCTGCAGTCGGATAACCCGCAAATTGCGGCACGCATGCTCGCGCCCATGACACGCTGGCGCCGATACGATCACGGGCAATCTGCCATGCGCGGCGAGCTGGAATCTATTGCGGCCCTCGAAGGGTTGTCGCAGGACGTATATGAGGTGGTTAATCGATCCTTAAAGGAGGTCTAGGGAGCGCGGGTTTCACCACTCCCAGTCCAAGCCCAAACGTCGCATGCTGACAGCTCAGTTGCTTCAGCTCGCCTTATGCGGTGGGATAAAGCGATCGGTAATCTGTCGCTTCCGTAGCTCCCAACTTAGGTTCATCTCGGACTGCTCGATAGAGAGGCGCACCACGAGTCCAGGCTTCATTTGTATGACTGTAAATCGATATTTCCAGGGCGCTGACCTCGTCTGCTAAGCCCGACTGACAGAGTCCTTTGAGTTGATCCAGTGTTCTCACTGGCTGCTGGTAGTGGAGCGTTGCCCAGCGCAGCAGAAGCCTTCGTGTTTCTGAAGCGTCATTCTGGCTCGTGGCCGCTTTCATGGCCGTCAACAGGGGGCGCAGGGTTTCCTCGGTATTTTCGATCGAGACATCAATGACTTTACGATCACGCGAGCGCCACAGCATGAAGGCAAATAGCAATGCCAGAAGCCAGCCGAGACCGGCTAACGCATTGAGCCAAACCGGCGCCTCTTGCGATTGAGTCTCTGCGCCGCTGCTTATGGTTTGAACCGGGCTATGGACCACTGGACTGCCCACCGAAATAGTGGTCGATGGCAGGATGGCAAACTGTAGTGAGTCGGTCTCGGTATTCCACCACGGTACTCTCACCTCTGGGAGTGTCCATGACCCGCTGCCACTCGCTACCAGAGCTTCACTGCGAGTGCGCTGACCGAGGAACCCGTCCGTGCGCTCTATCTGATCACTGGATTCTTGATCCGGGTAGACTCGAATGCCTGTTATCTTGCTGCTATCTGACATGCTTGTAATCGACGGCAATTGGCTGCTCAGTAAACCCTCGGCGGCCAGTGTCAGAGTGCGGGTAGTGGAATCGCCAATTTCCATGGACTCAGGTGGTTTCGACCACGACTGCGCAAGTTCAAGTGAGGAGGCTGGAAGCCAGACGTCGCCGGGAAAATCCTCGGGCACGGGCTTCACAGTAATGGCGATGGTATCCTCAGAGAGCCTAAATCGTTTGCCTAGGCGCGCTCCAAGGAGTGACCGTCCCGGTAAGACCTCGCGTGCAGTGAGTGAGAGGGAAGGTATCTCCAAGATACCCCGCTGCTGTGGGTATATCGCATAGCGGAGCTGTGTCACACGCCACAGACGACCGTTGATTTGGCGTTGAAAATTGCGGCGCGTGAGTTCCTCTACCATGGCACCACTGAGCTCGAGCTGGGTGACCTCAGCACCATCGAGATTGATCGCTTGCTCAATCGTGACGGTCAGTATCACCTGCTCCTGGATATAAACGTCACGTTTATCAATCTCGATAGAAAATCGTACCGAGTCATCTCCGCCGGCACTCACCGTTTGCGGATTTACGGTAATCGCAATGGGAGTCGTACGGTTCCCGCCCGTGCTCAATGAGGGTATCGACAGAATGCCGTCACGCAATGGCAAAAGATCCAATGATAGGGTGCGAGTGGTCGAGCGTGAGCCATTTATGAACGATGTATTAGTTGAGCTGCTGCTGCTGAGAATTTCCCAGTCGAATTGAAGCGCGGCGAGATCGAGTTGGTCCAGTCGTTCACTGGCATCACCGGTAATGGTGAGCCGGAGGGATTCGCCCATGCCAATCGTCTCTCGATCCACATCAGAGCGAATCTCTGCCAACGTCACTGCGGACAAAACCATCAGGGTCAGCAATGTTAAGACTCGCATAACGCTACCAGCGAACGTCTTCATCGGGTTCTTCTCCGTTTCGTAGGCGTTGAATGGTTTGATATCTAAATTTCCGACGCAGTAGCCCGCCTGGATCATCTGGCACACGCCGCAGCCATTGTTCGAGGGCCTGTTGTTCCTCTAGCGCCTCGTTGAAGCGCGCTAGCTGCTCCTCTGTCGCTTGCTCAAGCTCAGATGGAGTCATGTCCTCGCTCATCTCGCCCTCGGCGGTTGGCTGGGATTCCTGATCGCTGGACTGCTGGTCGGAAGGATCCGAGCTGCCTTCCTGAGACTCACTGCTGCTGTCTTGCTCCTGTTGCGACGAATCACTCTCAGAGTCCTGTGACTCACCTTCTTGATCTGACTGGTCGCTGTCGCTGTCCTGGTCGTTGCCCTGTTGCTCCTGCTGTTGCTGTTCCAGTAGCGACCTAACCAGCTCCCGATTGTCGATGGCATCTTGTCGGTCTGGCTCCGCCTCAAGGGACTTATCATAACTGCTAATAGCGCCCTGAAAATCACCCGAGAGCGCAAGTGCGTTACCCCGGTTGTAGAGCGCATCGGCTGAATTCAGCTTGCCGAACTCTGCCGATGAGGAGCGAAAGTCACCCGCTTCATAGTGCGCGGTGCCCCGCCAGTCTGGCGCCTCAAAAAGCGTTGCCGCGCGGGCCGCATCGCCTTCCGCAAGAACCTTCGCCCCTTTCTGGTCGGCTGTGGACCAGAAGTTTTCTAGAGTGTTGGCATGACTGGGTGCCGCATCAATCATCAGCATCGCAACCAATAGAGCGCTGAGTGCCCCGCGCCGAAATAAGGGCAGCATGAGCAGTGCTGCTGCAATGGCGAGCCAGTAGCCGAGATCGATCCACGTATCGGTTTTACGCTCCAGCGAATCATCAGTGGTAATACTCGATTGCGCCCCTGTCAGCAGGGATTGAATATCGCTGTTATCAACGGATACATCAGTACGTTTGGCACCTAGCGCTGTGGCAATTCGTTGAATGCTTTGTCTGTCCACGGCTGGGATCACGATTTGATCATTCTCGTCTCGCAGGAAACCGCCATCGGGCAGGGGGATGGGGGCACCGGTGTCAGTTCCCATTACGAGAATACCAAGGTCGGCTCCCACTGAGCCCAGTAAACCCTCGACTCGAGACGTGTCAAATTTGGGTAGCCCGTCGGTAATCAATAGTACGCTACCGTTTGTCAGGCCCGATGTCTCCAGCAGTCCTGAGGCAAGCTCGATTGCTTCAGTTGCATTGGATCCTTGCAAAGGCATGATATCGGGCGCAAGTGCACTGAGTAAATTTTCGATCGTACGCGTATCGTCCGTCAGTGGTGTCACCACGTGGGCGTCGCCGGCGAATACCACCATACCGGTGACACCCTCAGTTCGCGCATCCAGAATATCCATCACTTTCTGCCGCGCTCTGCGAATGCGACTTGGCTGCGTATCGGTCGCCCACATAGATCGACTGAGGTCTAGGACAATGACTAGCGCATCAGATTTCTCGAACACGGGAAGCTCTGCCCGTTCCAGCGAGGGTCCCGCTGCGCCGATTAACAGGAGGGGGAGGGTGAGCCACCACAACTGGCGCAGGCGACTACTGCCGCCATTTTCGCTCGTGATGAGGTGTGGTAGTAAATTGGAATCAATCGCTTTGGCCCAGTCTCCACCCCGGACTTGTTTACGCCAGGCGAGCAAAAGCAGCGGAATGATCGCCGGCAGCAGCCAGAGTAGTTCGGGGCGAATGAAGTGTAGATCCATCATCCGCTCACCGTCTCACGAGATCTTGATAAGCCCGGAATGAGTCCACCGGTCAGCAGCACAAGGCTACCAATGACCACTGCGCCCAACATGGCCCAATACCCCAGAGACCGGCGGGGTCTGAAGGTGCTGGCATCCTGTTCGACAGGTTCTAACTGATCAATGATGCCATAGATGGCCTGTAGCTCTCGCGGGTCGCGGGCGCGGAAGTACTCGCCACCCGTTGCCTCGGCAATGGCGCGGAGTAGCGCTTCGTCGACTTCGCCGCCGCGGGCGCTGGTGGTCCCCAAATTACGGCTAATACCAATGGTGTAAACCTTGACGTTTTGTTGAGCTGCCAGCGCTGCAGCTTCCATGGGGTCGACGCTACTAGCCGTGTCTTGACCGTCAGTGAGCAGAATCAAAACGCGTGAGGCTGCGGGGCGATCTCGGAGTCTTTTGATTGCAAGTCCCAGAGAGTCACCGATCGCTGTGTCCTCACCCGCAAAGCCCAGCTGAGCCTCTCGGATAAACTGTGTCACGGTTGTGGTATCGAATGTGAGTGGTGCCTGAACATAGGCTTTGGATCCAAAAAGGATGAGTCCCACTCGATCACCCACCCGCCGCTCGGTGAAGTCCGAGGCTATCGCTTTAACCGCCTCAACGCGTGAGATGGTGCGGTTGCCCACCTGCATGTCCCGAATTTGCATACTTCCTGACAAATCGAGACTGAGCATTAAATCTCGACCTGTATTGGGTAGTTCAATAGGCTCACCTACCCACTGCGGGCGGGCGATGGCGACTACCACCAGCACCCATGCCAGAAGTAAGCCCAATACACGAGCGGAGCTCACGCTTGAGGCAAGCCGACCCTGACTTTCGAGTCGCTGCCAGCGTGCACTAAACGGTGCCCTAATGGCGGCGCCCAATGATTCTGAAGCAGGTGGTAAAAGGCGCACCAACAAGGGTAAAACAATCACTACGAAGGCCCATGGCCATAGAAAATCAAGCACGCGGCACCTCGTGGTATTTCACCCAAAGCGCCGCATCGCGCCAATCTAGTGCACTGACCACTCCAGGGTTGGGTTCATGCACGCGAGACAAGACATCTAACGCATCGCCACTCAACTTTGAGCACGATTCGCGAAGGAAGTTAGGCCAGGATTCGTCAGATAAACTCGCGACCGATGTCGCTTCGTAGGCGTTGAGTGCTGTTGCCTTAAGCGCGCCACTCAGGGCTTGCACATCGGAGTTCGCCTCCTGCAGTTCAGACAGCCACTTGAGGGCTTCCCTTCGGTAGGAGTTTCGTTCATAGCGCTTTAGCAACTGAAAGCACAGGAAGCTTAAGGCGATGACAAGGAGCCCGATCACGACCCACCAAACGGGAGCGAGCGGCCAGAATCCAATGGGATCGGGTGTTCGCAGAGGGGCGAGTTGCTGTATGAGATCTTCTGGATTCATCGCTTCGGGAAAACCTGCTGCAGCAGTTCGTTGGGGTTCTCATCGGTATCGACCGTAACGAGCGGTACTTGATAGCGTCGAAGGTATTCGATGACCTCTTGTTGTGAGCGCTCAAAATCCACCCGGTATCGCTGACGGACGGCCTGTTGTGAGGTATCCATTTTAATTTGGCGACTCCCATCCGAAATCGCGTAGCGCCCGGCCGGTGGCAGGGTCGCATCGAGCGGGTCCGTTACCTTGAAGCACACGACTTGGCGGTGTCCCACAATATCGCGCAATGTCTTTTCAACATTGGGCTCGGATAGAAAATCGTTGAAATCACTGATCAGCATCAGTCGGGCGCCTGGCCGTGACAGATTTTTTAATTGATTCAGAGCGGTGGACCACGAGATGGCCGTATCGCGACCTTCGACTAGGGCATCGGGTGAGGGAGCAGACTCCAGTAGTCGTAACAGTCGCAATACCGAGCGTTTTGAGCGCTGGGGTTTTATCTCGAAAATGCCGGCATCAGTCATGGCAATGCCACCGACACGCTCGCCAGCTTCTAAGCCCGCCCAGGCAAGTACGGATGCAACGTGTGAGGCCAGGACTGATTTAAAGCAGTTCTTTGAGCCAAACCACATGGGTGATCTGAGGTCCACCATCAATACGATGGGTTGCTCTCGATCTTCCTGAAATAATTTGGTGTGAGGGTCCCCAGAACGGGCGGTCACCCGCCAATCGATGGTTCGAATATCATCCCCGGGCGCGTAGAGCCGCACTTCCTCAAAGTCCACACCTCTGCCTCGCTGACGAATTCGCCTGCGGCCAGCAAGCAGTGCTAATGCCTTTGATTGAGCGTTGATATTAATCATTCGGGCCACGTGGCGTCCCTCGATTAACCGCTCAGCCAATATTTGGTGGCCCTTTGGCGGGAAGTCCGTCATTCGGCAGTTTTAGGCGACGGGAACGAGGTCTAACAACTTATCGATGACATCGTCAGCAGTGACACCGGCTATTTCGCCGTCGTAGCTAACCACCAGTCTATGACGCAATACGTCGTGTGCCATGGCTTTAACATCGTCTGGGCTGACAAAGTCTTTGGCGAGTAGCCAAGCATGCGCTCTAGCGCAGCGATCGAGGCCAATGGTTGCTCGTGGTGATGCACCGTACTCAATCCAGCTTGCCAGCTCCTCGCTGTAAGCCGCGGGTTGCCGAGTCGCCATGATAAGTTGAACGATGTACTCCTCAACAGCCTCGGACATGTGGAGCTTCAGAACTTCTTCTCGTGCAGCAAAAATAACAGTCTCTGACACTTCGGGTTGATCCGTTTGCTCGCCTGTGGAGGCTTCACGTCTGGCCAACTTAAGAATGTCGCGCTCTGCTGCCGAGTTAGGATAATCCACTTTGACATGCATCAGAAATCGATCGAGTTGCGCCTCTGGTAAAGGGTAGGTGCCTTCCTGCTCGATGGGGTTTTGTGTGGCCATCACTAGAAAGAGCGTTGGTAGCGGATAGGTGGTACCCCCAACACTCACCTGACGCTCTGCCATGGCCTCAAGGAGCGCCGACTGAACTTTTGCAGGCGCACGGTTAATTTCATCGGCCAGAATCAGGTTGTGAAAGATAGGGCCTGCCTGAAATTCGAAGGTGCCTAACTGCGGGCGAAAAACGTCAGTACCGGTGATATCACCCGGCAGAAGATCAGGGGTGAACTGCACACGATGAAAGTCTCCTTCGACGCCCTCGGCCATCATTTTAATGGCGCGCGTTTTAGCGAGACCCGGGGCGCCCTCAACGAGGAGATGCCCATCCGCAAGAATGGCGATAAGGAGTTTTTTAACGAGATCTGCTTGGCCAATTATTTGCTGACTCAACCAGGTTTCAAGGCCGGCGATGGCAGTGTGGTTCATGAATTGTTTTCCTACAGCGATGTCACCCAATGCAATGGGGTTTTGTTGAGACAAAATCAAGCGTTCTAACTTTCAATCAACAGCGAATTTCAATGATTATCGGGTAAATTCGTCGGTCACGTCGACAAAGATCAGTTTAAGCGTGTTATTGCTTGTGCGACGTTCAGTGTAAACATCTTTCTGCAAATTAGATGTTCAATTTTTCGTCAAGGCGCTGACGGATTAAGGAAGAACCACCTTTACCTCTCATCACGTCTCATTATTAGTCTGGTGCTGCCATTCCTCGCCGAGGTAGCGCAGCTTTTTCTTGGGAAGTAATCGGGTTAGATCAGCAATAACAAACGCATCCACACAATCGCCAAATGCTGGATCCACGTTAAATGCAGAGAACGACACGCCATCTTTACTAGTTGCTTGTGAGTAGTGCTTAAAGAGCAGGGGAATTGTGAGATTCTGGGCTGCAAGCGCAGACTTTAGTGCCGTGAGATCGGTTTGATAGTCGTTGCCAGGCATTTCATTCGTCAGCTGCACTTCTAGTGAATCGGAAACACAAAAAGGCGTTCTTGGTGAGACATCCACAGGTAGCTGGTTCACATGGGTTTTATAGAAATGGGCAATGCGGGCTGTGGCCTCGTGTCCGTAGCGTGCTGATATGGAGGCGGAGCCGAAGAGATACCGAATGTGTGGGTGTTCCTGCACAAAAGCACCGATGCCTTGCCACAGGTAGTCTAGTGCATAGCGGTTTTGATATTTCGGCTGAACGAAGCTGCGACCCAATTCCAACCCCTGCTGTAAGTACGAATTCATCGCTGGAGAAAAGTGAAAAAGGGTATGTGTGTATAGGCCAGCTACGCCCGCTTGCTCTGTAAGCTTTCGGGCATCCCCCAGCCGATACGCACCAACAATGTCCCGGTCGTCGTAGCTCCAGATGAACAGGTGGTGGTAGTGCGTGTCGAATTGATCGGTGTCACGCTCATATCCCGATCCCTCGCCCACCGGACGAAAAGTGGCTTCGCGCAGGCGTGCTATCTCTCGCACAATCGCGGGCGATTGGGTTCTGGTTGTCAGAAACAGACCTTTGCCGTCTGGCGTGGTTCCTAGCGACTGACATTGCTTCAGATCTTCTTCAAGGCTTTCGCGTGATTCTGGTTCGGCAATGGGGTGAGGAGGTGTCGAGGGCAGGTTGTAGGCTTTGGACAAGGAATAAACCTGCGTTTTTATTTCGTCTGCAATGACCTGAGCCGGTTCTTGCTTCTCGGCTAAGGCGGGGTATGAAATGGGGCTCCCGATATGTGCAGAAATACGAGCATTGCGGTGCTTAAACATTTCCCGAATGAGCCACGCCGTCGAGAGCGGTTTTATAAACAGACTTAGGCAATAAAAAAAGCGAGAGTTCCTGCCTCCAACCAAGACCGGCACGATGGGTGCATGGTAGCGGAGGGCGAGACGTACAAAGCTGCTGTTCCATTGCCCATCACGGATGCCCGAAAGGCGCCATCGGGAGACTTCACCTGCTGGGAACATAATCAGGGCGCCGCCGCTGACAAGGTGAGATTGGATGGCCCGCAGCTGCTCTCGTGACGTCTGGTTGCTCATGTTATCGACGGGCAGGGCAAAGGGTTGAAGCCGTTTTACGTGCATCAGCAGTTCATTAACCACAATTTTTGCATCAGGTCGGATCGAGAGAACGGCATCGAGCAGGCCGATGCCATCGAGTGATCCCAGAGGGTGATTGGCGATAATGATGAC
>JAACDF010000139.1 GCA_009937065.1 Gammaproteobacteria bacterium
CTCCCTGAACAAGGGGCTGATCTCAAGACCCACTTCGACAATTGGTTGAGTTGATAAGATGAGATCGTGCTTTGCACCCCTCAAATCCTGACTCAGCTCTGCGGGGACTCCCTCTCGAACAAACAATCGCAGCTCCTGAAAGCGTTCGTGTATCTCTGGCAGCACTTGAGGCAGTAAGTAGGGCCCCAAAGTGGGTGTGACGCCGATACGATAGGTTCCGGTTTCTCCGCCCGTGAGGCCGTGCGCGGTATCTACAAAGCTCTGCACCTCTTCCTGAATTCGGTTACAGACGGGTATCAATTCTCTTGCCGCAACCGTAGGGGTCGCACCTGACCTCGTTCGCTCAAACAATTTAACGCCCAAGGACTCCTCAAGGGTTGCTATCTGAGCCGTCAACGTGGGTTGCGTGACGCCTAACCGCTCCGCTGCACCACGGAAGCTTCCAACCTCACCAATGGCCTTGAAGTAGGCGATTTGCCGCAAACTGACATTTAATTTTGGCTGCATGAAATGACCTCACTTCAGGTGATAGATTTTTACTATCAAAAGATATTGATATATTAGTAACAACTATCGCATCCGATCAATAGGATGCGCGCGTATTCCCCAACAATCCAAACTTATAGGAGTTCTAGCGCGTGCAAAAACTGATCGACGGCGTTGCCAAATTTCAGTCAGAGGTCGTTCCTGAGCACCAGGCATTATTTGATAAGCTCGCTACGGGCCAAAGCCCCGACGTTCTATTCATCACCTGTGCAGATTCACGCATTGACCCCGCCATGATCACTCAGACCATGCCGGGTGAGCTGTTTGTCTGCCGAAATGCGGGCAATGTCGTACCTCCTCACGGGCAGAGTATCGAAGGCACAACAGCATCGATTGAATTCGCCACAGCTGTATTGGGCGTCAAGCATATTGTTGTCTGTGGACATACCGATTGCGGTGCTATCAAAGGCGCCATGGCTCCACAGAACCTTGACGCCATCCCGCGGGTTCAGGATTGGGTTGGCCATGCGCGCGCTGCGGTCAAAGCCGCGGAAGCAACGCAAGGAGAAGGCAACGTCGATCTCCTGACGGCCACAGAGCGAAACGTCGTCTTACAGATGTCACACCTGAACAGCCATCCGGCCGTTGCGGCACGATTAGCCGCAGGCGACATCGATGTCCATGGCTGGGTCTATCACATCGGTTCGGGCGACGTGACGGCCTATGACAGTGCCTCCGACAGCTTCACGTCAGTCACACAGTAAAACAAATCATTCATCGAACGTTCACTACGAGCAGAGAGATATGAAATTCTTTGATACGAGTAATCTCCGCGGCGATCTCTACGGCGGCTTGACCGCCGGTGTCGTTGCGCTCCCACTGGCACTGGCCTTTGGTGAGGCGTCAGGCGCGGGTCCTATTGCCGGTGTCTACGGAGCCATCATCGTTGGTTTTTTTGCCGCTTTATTTGGCGGTACAGGCTCACAAATCACGGGTCCGACAGGTCCGATGGTTGTTGTATTCGCGGGCGTCTTCGCCTCGTTGAACGGCGACCCATCACTTGTATTTGCTACCGTTATCCTCGCGGGGATAATGCAAATCGTGTTCGGATTGCTCGGCTTTGGCCAGTACATCCGACTGGTACCTTATCCAGTGGTTTCAGGATTTATGAGCGGTATCGGGTGCATCATTATTGCCCTTCAACTAGCACGATTATTTGGTCACGAGCCTCAAGGCGGGGGTACAATCCCGGCCCTCATGGAGGTACCGACGGCCGTTATGGATCCGCATTTCGGCGCGCTGTTTGTCGGTCTACTCACCTTGGTCATGGTCTTTAGTTGGCCCGCAACCTGGGGGCGGGTCATCCCAGCACCGCTGGCCGCGCTTGTAACCGGCACACTAATAGGTCTGTCGATCGAGGGTTTGCCTATTTTGGGTGCAATCCCCACAGGTCTACCGAGTTTTGTCGTGCCTTCCATAGAGGCAGATACTGCCATCATCATCTTCGAGGCCGCGGCTATCCTTGCGGCGCTAGGTGCCATCGATAGCCTGCTGACATCGCTGGTGGCAGATAACATGACTCGTACGCGACACAATTCGAACCGCGAGCTTATCGGCCAGGGCATTGGTAACACCATCGCTGGATTTTTTGGTGGCATCCCGGGTGCAGGTGCGACCATGCGCACGGTCGTCAACATTCGCACCGGTGGCAGCACCAAACTTTCGGGCATGCTGCACAGTGTGTTGCTCTTAGGCGTCGTTCTTGTACTCGCGCCGTTCGCCGCGAAAATCCCACACGCAGTTTTAGCCGGAATTCTGGTCAAGGTGGGCTACGACATCATTGATATCGCGTACCTTAAACGCGCTCATCAGGGGCCTCGATTCGATCTCTTGTTGATGGCTCTAGTCCTCGGCTTGACGGTCTTTGTTGACCTCATTACAGCGGTGATGGCCGGTGTCGTTATAGCGGCTCTCGCCTTCGTCAAGCAGATTGCCGATGAACAGCTGAAGGCTGTCAGCGGCGAAGGTGATGGCAGCGAGGTTGCACTCACCGAGGCCGAAGCCGAGATTTTCCAAGCGGTTGACGATCATCTCACCCTCTTCGATTTTGGTGGTCCTCTGAGTTTTGGCGCCGCAGCAGACATGGGACACCATGTCCGCGAGCGCGTGGGACGAAACGATCACCGAGCCATTGTTCTCGACTTCCAGCGAGTGCCATTTATTGATGTCTCTGCGGCACGAGCCGTAGAAACAATCGCTGTCGATGCTCACAACGCAGGTAAACGCTTGTATGCCTGCGGTATCAAGCAAGAAGTAGCTCAGGTACTAAAGGGGCTAGGTGTAGCCGATCACTTACCTGCTAATATGCAATACGTCACACGACTGGAAGCACTTGAGGCAGCAAAAGAATGGATCTTGGAAGAAGAATCGCAAGAAAGGCAGAGCACCGACACATCGGTCGCAGCCTGATAATACGGGCGTTATTTAGCGCCCTTC
>JAACDF010000019.1 GCA_009937065.1 Gammaproteobacteria bacterium
ACCCGCAGGTATAAGGCGACCCACAATCACGTTCTCTTTGAGTCCGCGCAGGTAGTCACGCTTACCTGTAACCGCAGCTTCAGTCAGAACGCGTGTTGTCTCCTGGAAGGAGGCTGCAGAGATGAAGCTCTCGGTTGCCAGCGATGCTTTGGTAATTCCAAGAAGTTCACGTTCAACCGTTGGTCGAACCAGTCCCTCTGCATCAATGCGATCGCATTCTTCAAGGTAAGCGTTCCACTCGATCTGCTCACCTTTGATGAAGCTCGACTCACCGGCAGAGACCACGTTGGCCTTGCGCAGCATCTGACGAACAATCACCTCGATGTGCTTATCGTTAATCTTCACACCCTGAAGTCGGTAGACTTCCTGGATCTCGTTAACGATGTACTTCGCGAGTTCCGGAATACCCTTCAAGCGTAAGATGTCGTGCGGGCTCAGTGGTCCCTCGGAAACAATCTCACCTTTTTCGACTTGCTCACCCTCGAAGACTGACAGCTGACGCCACTTAGGAATCAACTCTTCGTAGTGATCAGAACCGTCCGGCAAGGTCTTCCCATCGGTCGGCGTAATCACCAAGCGACGCTTGCCCTTTGTTTCCTTACCGAAGCTCACCGTACCCGAAATCTCGGCCAGAATTGCTGGCTCTTTAGGCTTACGTGCTTCGAACAGGTCAGCAACTCGAGGCAGACCACCGGTAATGTCACGCGTCTTGGAACCCTCTTGCGGGATTCGAGCAATAACATCACCCACTTCGACCTTAACACCGTCTTCGAGGTTAACCATCGCAGATGCCGGGAAGAAGTAGTGTGCTGGGACGTTTGTGCCAGCCAGAGACAGCTCGTTCCCGTCCTTGTCCACAAGTGTCACGGCAGGTCTCACGTCTTTACCCGCGCTTGGACGCTCTGATGGATCCATCACGGAGATGCTGGAGAGCCCTGTGAATTCATCGGTCTGACGTTTAATGGTCACACCTTCTTCCATGCCACTCAGCTTAACGATACCGGCAACTTCGGTCACGATTGGGTGCGTGTGTGGATCCCAGGTCGCAACGACATCGCCCGCCGCGACAGGTGAGTCATCACCGACCTTGATCACCGCACCGTACGGTACTTTATAGCGCTCACGCTCACGTCCAACACCGTCCATAACCGACAGTTCGCCCGAACGAGACACAGCAACCAAAGATCCATCAGCACGGTCGACAACCTTCATGTTGTGAAGGCGAACAGTTCCGTCCGAATTCACCTGAATATTGTCCTGCGCTGCCTGACCTGATGCCGCACCACCAATGTGGAAGGTACGCATCGTCAACTGTGTACCAGGCTCACCAATCGACTGTGCTGCAACAACGCCGATGGCCTCGCCCATGTTCACCTGATGGCCACGACCGAGGTCACGCCCGTAACAAGTTGAGCAGATACCGTAGCGTGTCTCACAGGTGATCGGCGACCGGACTCGGATCTCGTCAATACCCATTTCCTCGATCTTCAGAGTCCACAGCTCGTCTACCAATGTCCCTGCTGGCACCAGCACTTCATCCGACCCTGGCTTAACCACATCAGCAGCCACGATTCGACCGAGAACTCGATCAGCCAGCGTCTCGATAATGTCGCCGCCGTCAATAACAGGGGTCATCAACAGGCCGCGCTCCGTACCACAGTCCTGCTCAACAACCACCACGTCCTGAGCCACGTCAACGAGACGTCGTGTCAGGTATCCCGAGTTAGCCGTCTTCAACGCTGTATCAGCAAGACCCTTTCGAGCGCCGTGCGTCGAAATAAAGTACTGCAGTACGTTCAAGCCCTCACGGAAGTTTGCCGTAATTGGTGTTTCGATAATTGAGCCGTCTGGCTTGGCCATGAGACCACGCATACCCGCCAACTGACGAATCTGTGCGGGTGAACCTCGCGCACCTGAGTCCGCATACATATAAACGGAGTTGAACGAATCCTGTTGCTCTTCCTCACCGTCTCTGTTGATTACGGTTTCCGAGGAGAGGTTAGTCATCATCGCCTTGGCAACCTGCTCGTTGGTGCGTGACCAGATGTCGATCACCTTGTTGTACTTCTCGCCTTGTGTCACCAGACCTGCAGAATACTGTCGTTCGATTTCAACAACTTCAGCGTCTGCTTTCTCGATAAGCTCGTTCTTCGCATCGGGAATCTCAAAGTCATTCACGCCAATCGACGAACCAGACTTGGTTGAGTACTCGTAGCCGGTGTACATCAACTGGTCAGCAAAAATACATGTTTGCTTAAGCCCAACAGCGCGGTAGCACTTGTTGATGACTTTCGAGATTGCCTTCTTAGTCATTGCCCGGTTGATCAGGTCGTAAGACAAGCCCTGTGGCACAATATTCCAAAGCAACGCCCGTCCAACAGTGGTTTCAACAACACGCGTTCGCGCCTGTGCTGCTTCGCCGTACTCGATGACCTCTTCGTGAATACGAACCTTGACTCGCGCCTGAAGGTGAACGGCACCCGTTGCGAAGGCTCGAGAGACTTCTTTTGTATCGGCAAAGACCATACCTTCGCCCTTCGCATTAATCCGCTCACGGGTCATGTAGTACAAGCCCAATACAACGTCCTGCGAAGGGACAATGATTGGATCACCCGATGCTGGCGACAGAATATTGTTCGTCGACATCATTAATGCTCGAGCTTCGAGCTGCGCTTCCAATGTCAGCGGCACGTGAACCGCCATCTGGTCCCCGTCGAAGTCAGCGTTGTAAGCCGCACAAACCAATGGGTGAAGCTGGATCGCCTTACCCTCGATCAGTACAGGTTCAAACGCTTGGATACCCAAACGGTGAAGTGTCGGGGCACGGTTCAGAAGAACGGGGTGCTCGCGGATAACCTCAGCCAGAATATCCCAGACCTCAGGTGGCTCTCGCTCAACCATCTTCTTGGCGGCCTTGATAGTACTGGCCAGACCACGATGCTCGAGTTTGCCAAAGATAAATGGCTTGAAGAGCTCAAGCGCCATCTTCTTGGGTAGACCACACTGGTGAAGTCTCAGCGTTGGACCGGTTACGATTACCGAACGACCGGAATAATCCACTCGCTTACCAAGCAAGTTTTGGCGGAAACGACCCTGCTTACCTTTGATCATGTCAGCAAGCGATTTCAGTGGACGCTTGTTAGATCCGGTAATAGCTCGGCCGCGTCGACCGTTATCCAGAAGTGCGTCAACTGACTCTTGGAGCATCCGCTTCTCGTTGCGCACAATAATATCGGGGGCATTCAGGTCCAGCAGACGCTTGAGTCGATTGTTCCGATTGATGACACGTCGATACAAATCGTTCAGATCCGAAGTCGCAAATCGACCACCATCCAATGGCACCAGAGGACGCAGATCAGGCGGCAGCACAGGCAGTACATTCAATACCATCCACTCTGGACGATTACCTGACTTATCAAATGCTTCCATCAACTTCAGTCGCTTGGACAGCTTCTTAATCTTGGTCTCTGAGTTCGTCTGCGGGATTTCTTCACGCAGACGCTCAATTTCCGCTCTGAGATCCAATTGCATCATGAGCTGCTGAATCGCTTCCGCACCCATTTTGGCAGTGAACTCGTCACCGAACTCTTCCATCGCCTCGAAGTACTGCTCATCGTTCAGCAACTGGCCATGATCTAAGCTCGATAAGCCAGGGTCAGTAACCACATAAGATTCGAAGTAAAGAATGCGCTCGATATCTCGAAGCGTCATATCCAGTAAGAGGCCAATACGCGAGGGCAGTGACTTAAGGAACCAGATGTGGGCAACAGGGCTCGCAAGCTCGATGTGACCCATACGCTCACGACGCACCTTGGCAAGTGCAACTTCAACACCACACTTCTCACAGATCACGCCGCGGTGCTTTAGACGCTTGTACTTGCCACAAAGACACTCGTAGTCCTTCACTGGGCCAAAAATCTTGGCGCAGAACAGACCATCGCGCTCAGGCTTGAACGTACGGTAGTTGATAGTCTCAGGCTTCTTAACTTCGCCGTAAGACCAAGAGCGAATCATCTCTGGTGAGGCGAGGCCAATACGGATCGCATCGAAATCTTCAGACTTCTCGCGGTTCAATAGGTTTAGCAAATCTTTCACGTAGTCTCTCCCCTCAGAAGCCTGATGACTCGGACTCGAGATCGATATCGATACCGAGCGAGCGGATTTCTTTGATCAATACATTGAAGGATTCGGGCATACCCGGATCCATGCTGTGATCACCATCGACGATGTTCTTGTACATCTTCGTTCGACCTGCAACGTCATCTGACTTCACAGTCAACATCTCCTGCAACGTATGCGCGGCACCGTAAGCTTCGAGGGCCCACACTTCCATCTCACCGAAGCGCTGACCACCGAACTGCGCCTTACCACCCAGCGGCTGCTGAGTAACCAGACTGTACGAACCGGTTGATCGTGCGTGCATCTTGTCGTCAACCAAGTGGTTTAGTTTCAACATGTACATGTAACCAACGGTCACCGGTCGATCAAACTCATCTCCCGTTCGACCGTCGTGAAGCACCAACTGTCCGCTGTCTGGCAAGTCCGCCATACGCAGCAGTGCTTTGATGCTCTCCTCGCTCGCACCATCGAATACAGGCGTGGCCATTGGCACGCCAGCACGGAGGTTTTGAGCCATCGCCAGCAATTCATCATCCGACAGACTATCTATGTCGGCATCTCGACGGCTGTCACTGGTGTGCGCGTAGATCTCCTTGAGGAACTCACGCAGCTTGGCCACTTTGACCTGCTGATCGAGCATCTCATTGATCTTCACGCCCAGACCACGTGCTGCCATGCCAAGGTGGGTTTCGAGAATCTGTCCCACGTTCATTCGCGACGGCACACCCAGTGGGTTGAGAACAATATCGATTGGCTCACCGTTCTCGTCGTAGGGCATGTCTTCAACAGGCATGATGACTGAGATCACACCCTTGTTACCATGACGTCCCGCCATCTTGTCACCCGGCTGGATTCGTCGCTTAACAGCGAGGTAAACCTTAACGATCTTAAGAACGCCGGGCGCTAAATCATCACCGCTTTGGAGCTTCTCTTTCTTCGCCTCAAAGCGTTCTTCGAGAAGCTGGTTCTGCTCTTCAAGCAAACGCTGTGCAGATGCCAACTGATTGTTGAGCTCTGAATCAGAGAACTTGAGCTTAAACCACTGCTCGCGATCGAGACCAGCAAGCACATCCGAATCGATTTTGGTGCCCTTTGAAAGACCACCACCTGAAACGGTTGTCTGACCATTCAGCAAGCCCGCAAGACGTGCAAAGGTCGCTTCCTCATAGATACGGAGCTCTTCTTTCAAATCTTTGCGGTAATCAGCCAGCTGAGACGCCTCGATCTGCTTGGCTCGCGAATCTTTCTCCAGGCCATCACGCGTAAAGACCTGGACGTCGATGACGGTACCTTTGTAGCTCGAAGGAACGCGCAGCGAAGTATCCTTAACATCAGATGCCTTCTCACCAAAGATCGCACGTAGCAGCTTCTCTTCAGGTGTCAGCTGAGTCTCACCTTTCGGCGTGACCTTACCCACCAGAATGTCTCCGGCATCCACCTCAGCACCTATGTAAACAATACCTGACTCGTCGAGTTTGCTAAGTGCGCCCTCGCCAACATTTGGGATATCCGCAGAGATTTCCTCGGCGCCCAACTTGGTATCACGAGCAATACAGGTTAATTCCTGAATGTGGATCGTAGTCAAACGATCCTCTTCTACCACACGCTCAGAAACGAGAATCGAATCCTCGAAGTTGTAGCCATTCCAGGGCATGAACGCGATGCGCATGTTCTGTCCTAGCGCAAGCTCACCAAGGTCAACCGAAGGACCGTCAGCAAGAATGTCGCCACGAGCAACAGAGTCACCAGGGCTCACAATCGGACGCTGATTCACGCAGGTGTTCTGGTTAGAGCGCTTGTACTTAGTGAGGTTATAAATGTCGACAGGCGACTCGTCCTGACCCACTTCTGCCGGGTTTACGCGGACCACGATCCGCGACGCATCAACCGAATCGACAATACCACCACGAGACGCAACCTCACACACGCCAGAGTCACGTGCTACGTAACGCTCCATACCGGTACCAACAAGTGGCGCCTGAGTTTTGAGCGTTGGCACGGCCTGACGTTGCATGTTTGAACCCATCAGAGCCCGGTTCGCATCGTCGTGCTCGAGGAAGGGGATGAGTGCCGCCGCAATCGATACAACCTGTTTTGGCGATACATCCATGAAGTCCACTTCAGATGCGGGCTTAACGGTGAACTCATTCATTGTCCGAACGTTAATCAACTCATCAACAAAGCGATTGCCCTCATCAATCGTGGCCGAAGCCTGAGCAATAACGTGATTTGCTTCGTTAATCGCAGAGAGGTACTCAATCTCGTCGGTTACCACACCGTCGATCACCTTACGATAAGGAGACTCTAGGAACCCATATTCGTTGGTTCGCGCATAGGCCGCCAATGAGTTGATCAGACCAATGTTTGGACCTTCCGGTGTTTCAATCGGACAGACGCGGCCGTAGTGGGTTGGGTGTACGTCTCGCACCTCGAAGCCCGCTCGCTCTCGCGTAAGACCACCTGGGCCCAATGCTGAAACGCGACGCTTGTGCGTCACCTCTGACAGCGGGTTGTTTTGATCCATGAACTGAGACAGCTGGCTAGAACCAAAGAATTCTTTAACGGCAGCCGATACTGGCTTGGCGTTGATCAGGTCCTGCGGCATCAAGCCTTCGCTCTCCGCCATGGACAAGCGCTCTTTGACTGCGCGTTCAACACGGACGAGGCCAACACGGAACTGATTCTCAGCCATCTCACCCACTGAACGAATGCGGCGGTTACCCAAATGGTCGATGTCATCGACGACACCCTTACCATTTCGAATATCCACCAACGCAGTCAATACGGCTACGATGTCTTCTTTATCGAGCGTACCGCTGCCAGTCACCTCGTCACGACCCAGACGACGGTTGAACTTCATGCGGCCAACGCCAGAGAGATCGTAACGATCTGCTGAGAAGAACAAGTTCTGGAAAAGGTTCTCAGCTGACTCCTTGGTGGGCGGCTCGCCCGGGCGCATCATGCGGTAAATTTCAACCAGCGCCTCAAGCTCAGTCCGCGTACTATCACCGGCCAGCGTATCGGAGATAAACGGACCACAATCGATCTCGTTCGTGTAGATGGTCTCGATAGTCTCGATGCCTTTCTCACGCAGCCCGTTAAGTACTTCTTCTGTCAACTCACCATTGCACTCAAGAAGGACCTCGCCACTGGCCGTGTCAATAACTGCTTTCGCAACACGACGGCCAACGAGGTACTCGTCAGGTACCGCAAGGAGATCAACACCCGCATTTTCTAGCTCACGAATGTGACGCGCTGTAATACGACGACCGCGTTCAACAAGTACCTTGTCACCCGCCATGATGTCGAACACTGCCATATCACCCTGGAGGCGCTTAGGCACCAGTGTCATGGTCGCGAGGTGCTCATCGTTGAGCTGAAAGGTTGTGGTCTCGTAGAACACCTCAAGGATGTCCTCTGACTCATAACCCAAGGCACGCAACAGTACCGTCGCAGGCAACTTCCGACGACGGTCAATTCGTGCAAAAACCTGGTCCTTGGGATCAAACTCGAAGTCCAGCCATGACCCGCGGTAAGGAATAATACGTGCGCTATACAGCAGCTTGCCGCTGGAGTGGGTTTTCCCTCGATCGTGATCGAAGAATACACCGGGCGAGCGGTGAAGCTGAGATACGATTACACGCTCGGTACCATTAATGACGAAGGTACCGTTATCGGTCATGAGCGGAATCTCGCCCATGTAAACGTCCTGCTCTTTGATGTCCTTGATGGACTTTGTGCTCGCCTCTTTGTCATAGATGATGAGACGGACTTTGACACGCAGCGCGCAGGCATAGGTTGTGCCGCGCAACACACACTCATCAACGTCAAAAACGGGGGTGCCCAGAGAGTAATCCACATACTCCAAAGCCGCGTTCCCGCTGTAACTCACAATGGGGAATACGGACCGGAAAGCTGCGTGCAAACCATAGTCGCCGCGCTCATCTACCGGGGTGTCAGACTGAGTGAACTTCCGATAGGAATCCAGCTGGATAGCCAGCAGATAGGGGATATCCATCACCTTCGGCATTGAGCCAAAATCTTTGCGAAGGCGCTTCTTCTCTGTAAACGAGTAAGTCATTGATACTCCTCAACGAATGTCGTCGACCGAGGCCGACACTAATGGCATAACGCCATAAACAACCGGCTGCTAGAACCGGGAAAAGGCCGGTGCGCAGTGCGCACCAGCCCGGACCTGCAAATCTGCAATCCTGGACGGATCACTTAAGCTCGACTGAACCGCCAGCTTCTTCGATTTGCGACTTGATGTCCTCAGCGTCTTCTTTACTAACGCCTTCCTTGACGGCTGATGGCGCACCATCAACCAGGCCCTTCGCCTCTTTAAGGCCCAGACCAGTGATCGCGCGAACCGCCTTGATCACGTTGACTTTCTTCTCACCTGCGGAAGCGAGGATGACGTCGAATTCAGTCTGCTCAGCTGCTGCTGCGCCACCTGCATCGCCACCCGCTGCTGGCGCTGCCACTGCAACGGCTGCTGCAGCTGATACGCCAAACTTCTCTTCCATCGCCTCAACCAACGCAACAATATCCATTACGCTCATTTCTGCGATTGCATCAAGGATTTCTTCCTTTGAAATTGCCATGTTTATCTCTCCTAAAATGTGTAGTCGAGCACCCGCTTACGCGGACTGCTCTTTCTGATCACGAACCGCCGCCAATGTACGAACGAGCTTGCTTGGTACTTCGTTAATCGTACGAACAAGCTTGCCGACAGGCGCCTGCATAACGCTCATCAACGATGCGAGTGCTTGCTCTCGAGTTGGCAGTTTCGCCAACACGTCGAGCTGATCTGCACCCAGCAACTTACCGCTGACAGACAATGCTTTGACTTCGAATTCGCTGTTTTCTTTAGCGAAATCTTTGAACAACCGAGCCGCTGCACCGGGATCTTCCATCGAAAATCCAAAGATGGACGGACCTACTAATGTGTCGGTGACGCATTCGTAGTCAGTACCTTCCAATGCACGCTTTGCGAGTGTGTTGCGAACAACACGCAAATTAATTTGATTCTCGCGAGCGGTGGCGCGGAGCGTCGTCATGTCATTCGATGCCACGCCTCGGGCGTCAGCAATAACGAGTGACAAAGCACTGGCCGCCGTCTCGTTGACTTCAGCGACGATCGCTTTCTTCTCTTCGAGTCCAATTGCCACGGAACTACTCCTATGGTTTATGCCAAGGCCATAACACTGCTATGACCACCCTAGGTGAACGGATTCACCATCTGCGTAGGTTGAACACTACCGGCTTCGTTTAAGGAGACTGGCTCCCCCTACGGTCTTTGATAGTCCCGCGTCCTGCTAGGGGCTATGCCCACACACTCTGCTTAAGACTTCAAAGTGGAGTGCTCAGTTGCTGCACTCCAAACTCGCCCAACAGCGACGAGCTCGCCCCGGAGTTTCACCCGGAGCAAATTCTTACTTCATTAAAATTCGATTGCGCTGTGATCGATGGTCACGCCGGGACCCATAGTGGTCGACAGCGTTATCTTGCGGAAATAAACGCCTTTCGATGCCGCTGGCTTAGCCTTTTTAAGGTCCGCTAAGACAGCGAGAAGGTTCCCTTCAATTGCCGCAGGTTCGAAATCGATCTTACCGATACCACCATGAATAATGCCGTTCTTGTCTGTACGGAAACGCATCTGACCCGCCTTGGCATTTTGTACCGCAGCTGTGATATCAGGCGTCACCGTACCCGTCTTCGGGTTGGGCATAAGACCGCGAGGACCCAAAACCTGTCCTAACTGACCAACAACGCGCATGGCGTCGGGCGATGCAATAACGACATCGAAATCCATCATGCCGCCCTTGATTTGCTCTGCCAGATCTTCCATGCCAACCAAATCGGCACCTGCTTCTTTTGCCTTGTCTGCGTTTTCACCCTGAGTAAAAACGGCGACGCGTACCTCTGAACCTGTTCCATGTGGAAGCGTTGTAGCACCTCTGACACCTTGATCAGATTTGCGAGCGTCCACACCAAGATTCACGGCCACCTCAACTGACTCATTAAACTTAGCTGTCGCCGTTTCCTTAAGAATTGCGATTGCCTCGTCCAAGGGATAGCTCTTTTCTGCGTCTACGCGCTCACGAAACGCTTTCACGCGCTTAGATAACTTAGCCATCTTAAACAACTCCCTCTGTATCAATACCAGCTGCACGAGCACTACCTGCAATGGTTCGAACCGCCGCATCCATATCAGCCGCAGTCAGATCGGGCCATTTTTGGGTAGCCACCTCTTCCAACTGAGCGCGCGTTACTTTTGCAACCTTCTCAGTGTTAGGCCGGCCTGAACCACTCTTGATACCCGCAATCTTCTTTAAAAGAACCGACGCAGGTGGCGTCTTTTTGATAAACGTGAAAGATTTGTCGCTGTAGACAGTAATGACTACCGGAATTGGAAGCCCTGGTTCAACACTCTGGGTTTCTGCGTTAAACGCCTTACAGAACTCCATAATGTTGACGCCCTTTTGACCCAGCGCTGGGCCTACGGGCGGCGAGGGATTCGCCTGGCCGGCAGGGATTTGCAGCTTGATGTAGCCGTCAATTTTCTTTGCCATGTTGTTAACTCCTGGGTGCAAACGCCGTTGTAGTCGAACTACGCGGGCTCCCCAACTAAGGCCGCTGTAAGCGGCGTTTACCTTCCACTGCTCTCGCAGTGACTGCGATCAGCCTTTCTCGACTTGACCGAATTCCAACTCTACGGGCGTCGACCGACCGAAGATCAAAACAGCCACATTCAAGCGGCTTTTTTCATAATTCACACTTTCAACAACACCATTGAAGTCGTTGAACGGACCATCAATAACGCGAACCATTTCACCAGGCTCAAAGACGGTCTTGGGCTTAGGCTGATCAACACCTGCCTCAACTCTCTGAAGGATGGCATTCGCCTCCGCTTCAGTAATCGGCGCGGGCCGATCCGCTTTTCCACCGATGAAACCCAGCACTCGAGGCGTATCTTTGACCAAATGCCAGGTATCGTCGTCGAGCTCCATTTGCACCAAGACGTATCCGGGGAAAAACTTTCGTTCACTCTTACGCTTCTGGCCGCCTTTCATCTCAATCACTTCCTCAGTCGGAACAATGATTTCGCCAAAACGGTCCTGCATAGCGAAGCGCTCGATACGCTCCTTGAGAGCGACGGCCACTTTTTTCTCATACTGAGAAAATGCGTGTACTACATACCAACGTAAAGCCATGCTCTATTCCTAACCCAGCAAAAGTGAGGCAATCCAGCCGAGGAAACTGTCCAGCGCCCAAAAGAACAATCCGCACAGCACAACGAATATCAGAACGATAATGGTCGTTTGTGTCGTCTCTTGTCGCGTAGGCCAGATCACCTTGCGGATCTCTGTTCGTGCTCCCTTGATCATCGACCAAGCAGAGGCACCCTTTTCCGTCGTTACTGCTACAGACATCGCAATTCCGGCCACGACCAGCATTGCGATGACACGGTACAGCAGCGACTCATCACTGAAATAGCTATTGCCGTAGATACCAGCGCCCAGCAACAGAGCGACGAGTAACCACTTCACGCTATCGAGCTTATTGCCCGCAGCTTCACTCATATCCAATCCTTTTCAGAGAGCAAAACTCGCCCTCGTAAATACTGCGCCACCCTCGTATTGGATGAGAGTGGCAGGCCAGGAGGGAATCGAACCCCCAACCTGCGGATTTGGAATCCGCTGCTCTGCCAATTGAGCTACTGGCCTATCACATCTGTAAGCCGCCCATCACCGAATCGGCAGAGACGACAAAGCCGAACGCGCCACAGGGGCGGTCCGGCTCAATTCGGGGGTGCGACGAATCGCGCCCCACAGTCTCACCGATTACTCGATGATTTTTGCTACAACGCCAGCGCCAACAGTTCGGCCACCCTCACGGATAGCGAAACGCAAACCTTCTTCCATAGCGATCGGAGCGATCAGAGTGGCAACAAAGTTCAGGTTATCACCTGGCATTACCATCTCGACGCCAGCAGGCAACTCAACAGCACCTGTCACGTCAGTTGTACGGAAGTAGAACTGAGGACGGTAGCCTTTGAAGAATGGCGTGTGACGGCCTCCTTCGTCCTTAGACAGAACGTAGACTTCTGCTTCGAACTTGGTGTGTGGCTGCACTGAACCCGGTACAGAAAGAACCTGACCACGCTCAACATCGTCACGCTTAGTACCACGCAGAAGAACACCAACGTTCTCACCCGCGCGACCTTCGTCAAGCAACTTGCGGAACATTTCAACACCCGTACATGTCGTCTTCGTTGTCTCGCGGATACCCACGATCTCGACTTCGTCACCTACGTTGATGATGCCGCGCTCAACACGACCTGTAACAACCGTGCCACGACCTGAGATTGAGAATACGTCTTCAACGGGCATCAGGAATGGCTGGTCGATTGCGCGCTCTGGCTCAGGAATGTAAGAGTCGAGTGTCTCAACCAACGTCTTAACCGCTGTTGTGCCAAGACCGTTATCGTCTTCACCGTTCAACGCCATCAGTGCAGAACCGCAAATGATAGGGGTGTCGTCGCCAGGGAACTCGTAAGTGTCGAGCAATTCACGAAGCTCCATTTCAACGAGCTCTTTCATTTCCTCGAACTCTTCTGAATCAACGCCACCACAGTCTTCAGCAAGAAGATCGGCTTTGTTGAGGAAGACCACGATGTATGGAACGCCTACCTGACGTGATAGCAGGATGTGCTCACGCGTTTGTGGCATTGGGCCATCAGTCGCGCCACATACCAAGATAGCGCCATCCATCTGCGCAGCACCTGTAATCATGTTCTTTACATAGTCCGCGTGTCCGGGGCAATCCACGTGTGCGTAGTGACGATCGTGAGACTCGTACTCAACGTGCGAAGTTGCGATCGTGATACCACGCTCACGCTCTTCAGGTGCATTATCGATACCGTCGAACGCAACCGCCACACCACCAAATACTTCAGAGCACACACGTGTCAACGCTGCAGTCAGTGTTGTCTTGCCGTGGTCAACGTGCCCAATTGTTCCCACGTTTACGTGGGGTTTATTACGCTCAAATGCTTCTTTAGCCATTGCGACCCTCTCCTGGTCAATTTCGCATTACTTCCCGACGCCAACGCGCCTTACTCAATTAAGCACACCTACCGCTGTGCACCTCACTCAGTATAGGCCGTGGCCTCTACTGCTTTGACCGCCGGAGCGGTCGAACAAACACCCAGAGGCGCCTGCTCAAATTGGAGCTCATAACCGGATTTGAACCGGTGACCTCTTCCTTACCAAGGAAGTGCTCTACCGACTGAGCTATATGAGCAAAAACTCATCGCCGGATCTTGGAGCGGGCAGCGGGGATCGAACCCGCATCATCAGCTTGGAAGGCTGAGGTTCTACCATTGAACTATGCCCGCAGTATTCAACCGCCGACGGTGGTCAAACCCAAAGCCTGCCGCCAGCTGACGGCTCATCGCTCTCGCGACAGGGCTTATCCGGTTCAGCCCCCTTGTTCCACTCACAAAACACTGAGTCACCAGCGTCCCACATTATCCTTGGTGGAGGGGGGTGGATTCGAACCACCGAAGCTCGCGCGTCAGATTTACAGTCTGATCCCTTTGGCCACTCGGGAACCCCTCCAGAAGGGCGCACATTCTCTAGATGTCAAGGAAGGGTGTCAACACTAAATTTTACCCTCAAAATACCGCTTTAAGCCTGCGTTTGTCTTCGATTTGGCAAATGCGGACCAGCGGCTTTAATTTTCCCTCCTCGATCCTTTCAAAGACCCCGCCTAGGTACCCTCTGAATTCGGTCGCATTGATGGTCCGAACACGCGACTCAGATCTTGAAGAAAAGTGATCGCGCAGGCGAAGCTTAGGGCGCTGAAATGGCTATTATTTTGAAACGATTAAATGGAGCTGGCGAGAGGAATCGAACCCCCGACCGGCTGATTACAAATCAGCTGCTCTACCTACTGAGCTACGCCAGCTAGACGTTGGGTGAGCGGGTCACCACGAAGGGCGCACATAATCGTCAAGAGGCGCCCTCAGGTCAACCCCCATTTAACCAAAAATCCAAACCATCAAATACGAGTCCATCGACACGCTGACCCGCAAGCCCGAGCGCGACGAGTTCTGCGGCCGAGCCGCCCGTCAGGTAGACAGTGGCGTAAGGGTATCGAGCGATAACATGCTGACAAGCTGCCAATAACGTCAGCCACGCACCTGACAATACACATCCCGCCGTATCAGTTCCCAGCGAGGTAGACGGCTCAGGAGCCTCGGAAAACCAAATTTTATCGGTATTTGCCAACAGAGCATCTCGCGCCAGAGCCACGCCCGGGAAAATATAGCCTCCTTGGTGTTGACCGTTCTCCAGAACATCAATTGTGCAGGCAGTACCCACATCTATGATGACAGCCGAGTCCTCGCCTCGCGCCTTGGTGGCCAAGAGGGCAAGCCATCGATCGACCCCCAACCGGTGAGGCTCCTCATAAGCATTCCGGACACCGGCAAACATCGCTGAACTGGATGCAAACTGAATCTGGCCAGCATTCAAAGAATCAAAAGCATCCCTGAGCTCCGAGGCGTATACGTCATCCCTGACGCATGACACAGCCACCTCGTAATGATGAGTGCTGTCGAGCACCGACAACCAAGCACGCAGGGCCTGCAGGTCACCCTGCCCCCCATCAATCGCGGCATCACCATGACGTAACTGCCACTTGGTGGCGGTATTACCCGCGTCAACGAGGATACGCATCTCAACAGCGCTCATTGAGCATCAACATGGCCTAGACTCACCTCACCGGCATAAACAGTTCTCAGTTTCCCAGAAAACTCTACCTCCAGACCACCGTCTGGGGAAAGGCCACGCGCTATACCTAAACCATCTCCAAACTCAGGCACTGCCACGGGCTGGTTTAACAGTAAATCGCGTCTCGACCACTTTGACATGACCCACGCCTGTAGCGCGTCATACGATAAACGGCACATATCAACGATCGCAGGTGCAACCAACTCAACAACCATGAACAAATCGACTGCCGCATCAGTATGCTTGCTGAGACAGGTCACCGGCCGCTGCAACAAGGTGGGGTCAGGGTGCGACTCAACGTTGAGCCCAAGCCCAATCACCACTGCAACTCGGCCGCAGGGCAAACCAACTGTCTCCAACAGGACACCACCCACTTTCATACCTCCAAGGTACAGATCGTTTGGCCATTTAATCTTGCAGTCAAGCGATAGGTCACGCTCAAGTGCATCGGCGACGGCAAGTGTGACTCCTAGTGACCACAGACTGAGCTCATTGAGCGAACGGTCCGAGTGAACGCAGTAGGACAAATATAGATTCCCTGCCGGAGGACTCTGCCAGAGACTTCCACGGCGCCCGACGCCCGCTGTCTGCTCGCGAGCGAGTAAAAAGGTCTGGTTTGACGTCGCGGCCTGCGATTTCAGTTGCGCATTCGTGGAGCCAATGGTCTCGACCACTGACAGTCGAACGCCGGAATCCAAGATTGACACAAGTCGGTGGCGCAAGTCCGCCTCTTGCTCCTTAAGTTTTATGGCAGTCATCGGTCATTCAGAAATTGTGAGAATCGGAGGCTGATCATGGATG
Source organism: Gammaproteobacteria bacterium (assembly GCA_009937065.1). Taxonomy (GTDB): domain Bacteria; phylum Pseudomonadota; class Gammaproteobacteria; order Pseudomonadales; family Halieaceae; genus Luminiphilus. The sequence continues at coordinate 15,723 of JAACDF010000019.1, forward strand.
ATATGGTATACGCTTTCCTTTGCTCAGGTACGGAGTTGCGCATCAATATGTACACAAAACTCAGACTGGTTGCGGTGTGTTTTGCTGTTGCCATCGGCGCCGGCCTTATTGGTCAGCTATGGTTTGTATCACTGAATATCCTAAGTCTGTCCGAGGCAGCGAGAGGCGTGCTGTTTTTGCTGGTAGCGCTGGGACTATTGGGCTACCAGCGGCTCAGCCTGTTTTTGAGCGCCATCATCTGCCTGCCCGCTGTCTTGACCCATCCATTAACGCCGGGCAGCAACTCTCTCGTAACGGCCCAATATGCCCTTCTCACACTTAGCCTCTTGTTGCTGTTCATGCATACACGAAAAACATCTGATGACGTGTGAATAATGTGACGACAGTTTATGCGCTTGAAGTGGCCAGTCCATTGGGAATGCTGCAGCTTGTAAGCGATGCAAATTATCTCGTAGAGCTCAATTGGCAAGGAGCACACAAGCGAGTGAACAGCGCTGCCAAACCTGCGGCCGCGATACTGGTTGCCGCTGCCAACGAACTCTCACAATTTTTCGATGGCGAACGACGGCATTTCTCGGTGCCGGTAGATCCCAGAGGGACTGACTTCCAACTCAGAGTGTGGAGTGAACTTCAAAACGTAGCATGGGGTACCACCTGCACTTACGGTGACATTGCAAAGCGTCTGGGAAAACCAACAGGGTCGCGGGCAGTCGGCAGTGCCGTGGGTCGCAATCCATTACCGATCTTTATTCCCTGCCATCGCGTCGTAGGCTCGAACGGATCTCTCACCGGCTTTTCAGGCGGACTCCAAAACAAAGGGATACTGTTGGGTTGCGAAGGGCACACGAATAGACCCGGTGGCCTCATGCATCTAGATCGGGAATAAGCTCGTCTTTGAGGCGTTCGATTCCATCGCGCAGACGTAACTTTTCTTTTTTCATACGCTGGATCAGTAACCGATCACCCCAGGGATGCGCCTGCAGGTCAATCAATTCCTGGTCGATGACCCGATGGCGATCGATCATCAATGACAACCTCATTTGAAGTGTCATTGGCTCATTAGCCGCAGGCCGATTCTGCTCTATTATCATGCGCATGCTCCCCAAAGCACAGCTGTTACAATCAACGCATGTTGTCGTTGTTCAGGCAAGCACCAATTTATCCTAAGTTTTACCCCAAGGTCGCACTCGAGCCGCTGTGGTTCAAAAATCCTCAGCCCTGCTCACTAAAAATAGCGGCATAGTCAACGCGAGCATCACCTCCGGCAATAAAGGACTCAGCCAATAACGACGGTCGTTGATTATATTTTATCGGTTCACCGTCGAACTTGGTGACACGACCGCCGGCCGCACGAACCAGAGCATCACCAGCGGCCACATCCCACTCACTGCAAGCCGAGGTGCGCGGGTAGACATCGGCACTGCCGACCGCCACATCACAGAACTTCACCGCGCTGCCGGCATTGCGACGAACCACGTCGCCAAAGTGCAGCGACAAGCGATCGACAAGCGCCTGCACACGTTTGGGTGAGTGCCTGTGGCTCGCAAGCATGATCAATGGCCGCTTGGAGTTCCTGCTTTGGGTTTTAACAACTGAGCCAGTCAAGCCATCTCCCTCAGCAAAGACGGCTGCACCGTTATGGACAATACCCACCCAGTGCTCTTTTCGACAGGGAATGGAGATCAATCCCAGCTCAGACACCCCATCAAGCACGAGTGCTATGTTGATGGTGAACTGATCGGTTTTTTCTATGAACTCCTTGGTGCCATCAAGAGGATCCACCACCCAACAGGCGGGCCAGGTTAAACGGTCAACTATCTCGGCACCCTCAGATTCCTCCGACAGTATCGGTATACCAAGCGACAGTGCATCGAGGCGCTCACACAGTAATTCGTGGAGTGCCGTATCGGCATCGGTCAGGGGCGTTGCGTCCCCTTTTCGAACGACCTCCAGCTCGTCGACCTTTTCGTAAAATCCGCGCGCGAGGGCAGCCGCTTCATCGGCTATCTCCAACAACGATCTCATTAGCGTCACGAGTCCAACATCACGCTCTTTAAGAAAAGCCCGTAAACTCTCGTTGTTATTCGACTGAAGCCACCACATTAGAGAAGACTAACACCACATGAAGCTTAAGACCGGAAGCGGCGCACATCTTGACTCAGTAGATTGGACACAAGTTGACCACGTGCTGTTGGATATGGACGGTACGCTGTTAGATCTCGCCTTTGATAATGACTTTTGGGGGCGCCGTATCCACGAGAAGTATGCGTCGATTCATCAGATCAGCGTTGAAGAAGCTGTCGAAAAATTTAAACCGCTGTTCCAAGATGTTGCCGGCACCCTGAGCTGGTACTCGACTGACTTTTGGAGTAAGCAGTTTGGCTACAGCATTATTGAGCACTCGCGAGAGTATTCGAGCGGGATCCGGTGGCTACCCTTTGCAAAAGAATTCCTTCATGCACTGCGCCATAGAGGTGTTAGGTCGACAATAGTTACCAATGCGCACCCCGACATCGTGGATCTTAAACACCAGATCACAGGAATCGAGGACTTGGTAGACAGTACCGTTAGCAGTCACACATTGGGCCACGCCAAGGAGTCATCCGAGTTTTGGAAGAAACTTCAGACCGATTTGAAGTTTAGTCTGGGTTCAACGCTTTTCTTCGATGATTCGCCAGCTGTGCTAGCGGCGGCCATGGACTATGGTATCGAGGGATCGATTGCCATTTGCCATCCAGACAGCACCCGACCGAAACGCATGCCTGCATCCCCTCTCGCCATCGACAATTTTAAAAAACTGACTTCGAATCTTAGTAACAAAGGTACTCATTAATGGATCGTTTACGTGTAGACAAATGGCTGTGGGCGGCGCGTTTTTTCAAAACACGGTCTATTGCTAAAACTGCAATCGAGGGTGGAAAAGTTCATCTCGATGGTCAACGCGTAAAAGTGTCACGAGAGATTTGTGTCGGTGAGATCTTGGTGATCAAACAGGGCTGGGACGAAAAAGAAGTGGTTGTGCTTGGGTTAAGCGCACAGCGGGGCCCTGCGCCCATTGCGCAAGCGCTCTATGAAGAGACTTCGGCTAGCATCGAAAAGCGGGAGCGAGAAGCCCAAGCCAGAAAAGCGGCCGGAGGTGCTGTGGCACGGCCAACTCAAAAGCCTGGAAAACATCAACGTAAAGCTCTCGAGCGTCTGCGAAAACAATTCGATATCTAGGACTGAGCTTCGGCTTCTAACTCACCACAGGTCACGCGATTACGGCCATTGGTTTTGCTCAAGTACAAGGCATCGTCCGCCGCTTTGAGCAATGTATCGAACTCCAGCTCCCATTCAGGGACACAGGATATGACCCCTATAGACACAGTTACATACTCGGCGGTCAGTGATTTCTCATGGGGAATCTTCAGCTCGAGCACCTTCATACGGAGTTCTTCAGCCAACTCAAGTGCAGCCGTGCGATTGACGGTTGGGTAAAAAATAATGAACTCCTCACCCCCCATCCGAGCCGCAAACTCTCCTGCCCGACTGCTCATTTCAAGCATGACATTGGCCAATTGCTGAAGCACTTGATCCCCCGCGGGATGACCGTAGTTGTCGTTGTACGTTTTAAAGTGATCAACATCCAGCGCGATAACGGCGATAGGGAGCTGCATTCGCTTCATACGAGCCAACTCATCGTTGATGATGATGTTGACGCCACGACGGTTGCGAAGCCCCGTCATTTCATCAATCGTTGCTTGTTCCGCAAGCTGACGTCGCGCGTCCTGGAGCTGCAAGTTTCTCGTTTTCAGACTGTCCGTTAACGATGCCAAGTCCTTGCTCATCGCGGCGCGCTCAAGACTGGTCTCCACCATCTCCGAAAATGCACCGCTCATCCACTCGCTGGCGATGACCAGAAAGACCGATAGCCCAACTAAAAGAATCGCGAGCCCTGAGTTGAACGGACGATCCTCAGCATGCCAGGCAAGCCACAGCGCGATGCTCCCCAGAGAGAAGACCAATTGGGTCAGGTAGGCTTGACGAATAACCACCGACACGGCAATGGTGACTACCGAAATAATGGCGACCACACCCACGCATAAATAAAAGATAAGATCGGAAAGGTATGGGTCCAGCCATATCACCGTACCGCCCCAAATAGCCCCTGACACAGCGGCATAGAGCAGGAGCTCATTAAAGACGGCCGGGCGCTGGGTAAAGTGCCTACTGGTCTCCAGTGTCCGGTTAATACGTTGCGACCACCATAGATTGAGTAACAGCAGTGATATCGCCCAGGCGAGCATAACTTGGCTGTTCAAACTGTAAAAGCCAGCAAGACCCAGACTGACAATACCTAATAACTGAGCACCTACACCCGCGTAGCGACTTCCGCGCAGATGCAGCTCCAACTTAGCAGAGACAATCTGATTGTCGGCAATCCGGCGTTGATAAAGCATTGGCGCTCTTTTAAGTCAGCAGTTCGAATCAGTTCGATTATGCAGGAAGTGTCGCACAGGGCATACTGCTGATGACGAAAGGGGGGCTTTAGGGAAACGAGTATGTTGCGGGTGGTCTGGCTTATAATTTTGGCGCCCTTGTTAATTGTGGCCCTCCGGCGTACGGCGCTAGACCCCAATGCGCGGGAAATTTCATGCCTCGACGCACAAACCGCCTTTGAAACGCAGGATTTTTCGGCGTCACTTCCAGCCGACCCCGCGCTGATTATTGGTAATCAGCGCGTAAAGTATTGGCTCGATTCGCCAACCCAACTTGGCACCACGCCAGTTCTGAAACGAACGATCGGCGGCTTGCAGCCGCGCCATTTAAATGAGTGCTTTCCTCGCTTGATTGGTCACTACCAGCCAGAAAGCGTATTTCTGATTCTCGACACTGAACATCTCCTGATGACACCGCCTGAGGACTTGCTGGTTTCACTACAAGGCATCATGGAGCAGCGTTCCGTTTACAGTTTACGGTTTGAACTGACGGTTATAGGGCCTATAACGTCGCCCATCGTATCGGCAGTAGATCGCGGTAAATTCGCCAACATCAAGAACGAGCTTCGAGACTGGTCCGCGCGAACCTTGGGCACACGCTACCTGGCCGCAGATGGGCTTTTTACAAGTGATAATGGCGAGGTAAGCCCACGTTACTTCTGGCCTAACGGAAACACGCTGACCAAGGAAGGCTACGCGAAGTTGACGAGCTGGCTTGTTGCACTGTCAAATGAGCGTAAAAAAGAATTTACGGGTATAGTGTCAAGATGAATTTTGATCAACTTCCAACAGCGGCACCGCAAACGCCAGTCTTAGATCGTATCGACGCCGTGCACGAGGAAATCAGTGCACTTAGTAGCGATGAGCTAGTCACTCTCGCAAATGAGTTACGTGAGTTTCTTCTCTATTCGGTTTCAACAACGGGTGGTCACTTTGGTGCGGGGTTGGGCGTCGTCGAGTTAACGGTTGCCTTACATCACGTCTTTAATACGCCCGATGACCGCATTGTCTGGGACGTGGGTCACCAATGCTACCCCCACAAAGTGCTGACTGGCCGAAGAGATCGTATGGGATCTATGCGTCAAAAAGGCGGATTAAGCGGCTTCCCAAAGCGCAGCGAGAGTGAGTTCGATACATTTGGTGTGGGGCACTCCTCTACCAGTATCTCAGCCGCGATGGGGATGGCGTTAGCAGCGAAACAACAAGGCATCGATCGCAAAGTCGTTGCTGTTATCGGGGATGGCGCCATCACTGGCGGCATGGCTTTCGAGGCACTGGCACATGCTGGGCATGAGCGACCCAACATGCTGGTAATCCTCAACGACAATCAGATGTCTATCGGCCACAACACGGGGGGACTAGCCAGCTATTTCGCCAGAATTTGGGCAACTCAAACCTACCTGACCCTGAGAGAGACATCGAAGAAGCTATTGGAGCACGTGAAACCTGCCTGGGATTTAGCAAAGCGCACCGAGGAACACATGAAAGGCATGGTCGCTCCCGGCACACTGTTTGAGGAACTGGGCTGGCACTACATTGGACCTCTTGACGGTCACGACCTGCCATCATTGGTGGAGGTACTGAAGCGCGTTTCGGCGCTAAGTGGGCCCCAGATCCTGCATATCCGGACTATTAAGGGCAAAGGGTTTACACCTGCAGAGGAAGATCCCGTTGGCTACCACGCGCTCGGCAAAATCGAACCAAAAAAAGATGTCGCTAAGGCATCTCCGGCAGCCCCAAAACCGCCAAAATATCAGGATGTGTTCGGCCAGTGGCTGTGCGATACAGCTGAAGTTGACCCGCTTTTGGCAGGGATCACACCGGCAATGTGCGAAGGTTCAGGCATGGTCAACTTTGCTGCCAACTATCCCGATCGTTACTACGACGTTGCCATTGCTGAGCAACATGCAGTGACATTGGCAGCAGGAATGGCCTGCGACGGCCTAAAACCCGTTGTTGCCATTTACTCCACTTTCTTACAACGTGGCTATGATCAATTAATCCATGACGTTGCACTGCAAAATTTGGACGTTACGTTTGCCATCGATCGTGCCGGCTTAGTAGGCCAGGACGGAGCCACGCATCACGGTGCCTTTGATCTGAGTTATATGCGATGCATACCCAATCTCATCATTGCAGCACCGAGCAATGAAAACGACTGTCGGCAGATGTTAGTGAGCGCTTACAATCACAAAGGCCCCTCGGCGGTAAGATACCCTCGCGGAGAAGGCATTGGCGTTCGCATTGAGCCTGAGCTTGTGGGCGTGGAGATTGGAAAAGGAAAAGTCGTTAGAGAAGGCCGCGATGTTGCGATACTCAATTTTGGCGTACTTTTAACCGAGGCGGAAAAAGCGGCCGAGACACTCGATGCAACCGTTGCCGACATGCGCTGGGTAAAACCGCTCGATACTGATCTGATCTGCGAGCTCGCAAAAACGCACTCTCTGCTGATCACAGTTGAGGAAAATGTTATCGCTGGCGGAGCAGGTAGCGCGGTGGCTGAATTCTTAACCGAACAGGGACTTGGTATTGATATTCGTCATGTGGCAATAGATGACCGATTTATTGATCACGCAAGCCAAGGCGAAACTCGCTCTGATGCAGGCTTGGGCTATGAGGATATTGTATCCAAAGCCGGAGAAAGCCACGGTAAACTCAGCGCAGCGAAAACTGCGGTGGCATCATGAGCGACGAAAAAAACGAAAAAAAACTCAGCGAACAGATTGATGAACTTTCAGTGCTGGTAAAACGGCTTGAAGACCCATCAATCGAACTTGAAGATGCGCTGGGCGTCTACGAATCCGGGATGAAGATTGCTCAAGCAGCGCAAAAAGCCCTCGAGCAGGCTCAGCAACGGATCGAGACCGTATCGGGCACCACCGAAAACTAGGGCAGAGATACACCGAGATGGATGCATCAGGTCTACAACTGTCCTCCCCTATCGAATGCAGTGACTCACGCCTTGATGAAGCTCTGAACTACGCGCTGTCCAATGCGGGCAAGCAGCTTCGAAGTCGCCTGTGCAGAGTCACATCTGCTGTGATTGCCGGCTCCGAACTACCATCTGCGATCAGAGCGGGTGAGGCCATCGAGTTTCTACACACCTACTCCCTGATTCACGATGATTTGCCGTCGATGGACGATGATGACCTACGTCGGGGCAAGCCTACAGTCCATAAAGCATATGACGAGGCCACCGCGATTCTTGTTGGCGACGGCCTGCAGGCGCTCGCTTTTGAATGGATTGTCGACACACCGGAGTTGACTGCCGATCAACAAGTGCGACTGATTAAGTTACTCAGCAAATCGATCGGCTTCGATGGAATGGTGGGCGGTCAAGCTATGGATATTGCGGCCGAAGGTCAATCACTCGAGCCGGCAGACCTCGCACAAGTCCACGCACGAAAAACCGGCGCCCTCATTGAAGCATCCGTCGTGGCTGGGGCGATATGTGCGGATGCAACCGACTTTCAGCAAGCCGCGCTCAGAGCGTTTGCTCAGCGGATAGGGCTTGCTTTTCAAGTGATGGACGATGTCCTCGATGTGACTGCAACCTCGGAAGAGCTGGGAAAGACCGCGGGGAAGGATATCGATGCCGAGAAGTCGACCTATGTCGCATCGTTAGGAGCAGAGGGTGCGCGAATCTACGCGGAAACCCTGCTGACTGAGGCCATAGATGCATTGGTTGATTTTGGTGATGCGGCAGTGGAACTCAAGCAGCTGGGCCACCTCATGGTGCATCGCTCTTTTTGAAGCGACTGGGTGACCGTTTCCCGTGACATCACCAAAGCAAAATAAACTGTGGAGCGCTTCGTTAGGTCGATGACAACAGTAGGAGGAAATGGCCGCCAGCGACAGCCAGCACCCCCATCAATGCCGCAACCAGATCGTCGATCATCACGCCCACCCCACCACCAACCATACGATCGATCCAACTGATGGGCCATGGCTTCAACACATCGAAGAACCGAAAGCTCAAAAAACTGAGTAGTAAAAGAACAGAGTGATCTGTTGCGCCCAGAAACCACCAGTCAAGCATTAACGCACTGACACATACCCCAACCACCTCATCAATGACGATAATTTGCGCATCATGCTGACCGGACACCCGCTCTAGGTGATTCGCCGACCAAAGCCCCAGAAAATAAAGCCCGATAACCATCAACGTCGCCGCCAAAATGTCCACCTGCAGGAGTGCAAATGCGAGTGGTAACGCCGCCAGACTGCCGACTGTGCCAGGCGCCACCGGTGAAAAACCAATACCTAAAAACGTGGCTATCACCACATGCAATCGACTAGCTTCAGTGGAAATGGTCATACCCTTGCCCCCTCGACATAACGTCGCAATGAACGCCCTCACCCGCCTCTACTGTTCCTATGACCGTTAACTCATCGGGAACATCAGTTTCAGGTGGTAACGTAAAGAGTAGCTCATAGTCCTCACCCCCGTTGAGCGCAAACTCAAGCGCTTGCGCTTCACCCACAGCCGAAATCAACGCTGATGAGAGGGGAACAGCACCTGACTGAATACTAAAGCGGACGCCGCTGGCATGAGTCACATGCCCGGCGTCTTGGAGCAACCCGTCTGACAGATCAATGCAGCTCGTTGCAAGCTTTCGCATCCGACACCCCAAATCGACCCGGGCTGTAGGATGAGTAAAGCGAGAGACGAGGTACTCCTGGTCTTCGAAGTCGATCTCTAATCCGCGGTACTTGCCTTGCATGACGGCGAGACCAAACGCCGCATCGCCTAGGTAACCACTCACACAAACCCGATCACCAACCTGTGCCCCTGATCGCAGCAACTTCTGATTTCGAGGGCAGAACCCCATGACCGTCAGTGTCAACGATAAGGGGCCACGTGTGGTGTCCCCCCCTACAAGCGGCAAGCGGTATTCGTGGCAAGCGCGAGTGAGACCTTGAGACAGACCGTGCAGCCACAAATCATCCACCGAAGGAACGGTGAGTGCCAGTGTCATACCCAGCGGCTCGGCACCCATTGCCGCAAGATCGCTGGCCGCTGATGCTACAGCTTTGTAGCCCAAGTCCTCGGGGAACAGATCATCGGTAAAATGGGTATCCAGAACCGAACTATCGGTAGAAACAATCAGTTCTGAGTTAGGAGGAACCGTTAGTGCTGCGCCATCATCTCCTACGGAAAGATCGACATACTCTCCCGAACCAAGCGAGGAAAAATAGCGAGTGATGACATCGAACTCACCCACAACAGCGGCTTTAGTGCTCTGCCAGTTCTTGCGCGCGGAGCTTCATTCCGACCTGATCCAGAACACCGTTAACGTACCGGTATGAATCCGTCGCACCGAACTTCTTAGCCAGTGCAACCGTTTCATTCAACGTGACCTTTGCAGGCACATCGATGCGGTCTAACAACTCAAAGGTGCCGAGTCGAAGTAGATTGCGTTCGATACAGTCAAGCACATCGAGCTCACGATCAAGAAACGGAGAAAAGATGCCGTCAAGCTCGTCAGAGCGACGGGTAATGCCGACCAACATTTCATTGAAGTATTCTGTATCGACGTTCGTGAAGTCATTGTCAGTGCGAAACTCCGCCTCAATCGATGAAGCCGTCGCCCCTGTCATTGACCATTGATACAGTGCTTGAATACAAAAGTGGCGAGCTCGCCGACGTTGAGCGGCGAGCACATTGATAGAGGTCATTAGTTTTTCAACGCACCCAATAGGCTAACCATCTCAAGGGCACTCATCGCCGCTTCAGCGCCTTTGTTGCCCGCTTTCGTGCCAGAGCGCTCGATCGCCTGCTCTATCGAATCAACAGTCAAAACCCCAAACGCGATGGGAACACCCGAATCCAATGAGACCTGTGCAATACCTTTAGTGCACTCACCAGCGACATGCTCAAAATGGGGTGTGCCGCCACGGATGACTGCACCGAGGGCAATAATGGCGTCGCAATCTCCTCGCTTAGCTACAGCCTGACACACCATCGGGATTTCAAAGGCACCCGGTGCCCTGACAATATGTAGGTGGTCATCGCTTACACCATGACGCTTGAGCGTATCGATCGCGCCCTCGAGTAGGTGCTCCACAACAAAACTGTTCCACCGGCCAACAACCAGCGTAAAACGTCCAGAAACCCCACTGAGCTGACCCTCAGTCGTCGCAATTGTATTTGACGCCATATCTTTCTCTCCTCAATGCCCCGAGGCTATAGCCCCTGGCTCCACGAACTCAACGACTTCAAGTCCGAAGCCCTCGAGCGCATTGTACTTCACGGGTGCACCCATAAGTCGAATTTTACCGACACCTAAATCACGTAAAATTTGCGCGCCCATACCCACCTGCGAGTAACCGACGCTGCGTTGCTGCGAATCATCCGGCAAATCAGCTCCCAGTACAGCGTCCACCTGAGCTAATAAATCGGCATCTGTTTCTTCTTTGTTGATAACGACCACCACACCGATACCCTCAGCCGCAACATGACTAAGGCTGTCCTGAATTGACCAGGAGACTCGCTTCGCCGATGTCACTGACAAGAGATCACGCATCGATGCGACCGTGTGCACACGTACCAAAGTCGGTATGTCCACACTGATATCACCCATACTGAGCGCCATGTGAACATGACCTTGAGTACTCTCTTGGTAGACCGACAACATAAAGTCACCGTACCGTGTCGTAATTGTTCCACTACGAATCAGATCTACCGTTCGATAATGATTCAATCGGTAGTCAACAAGGTCTGTTACTCGCCCGACCGTTAGATCGTGTTTATCGGCAAAATCGACCAAAGCCGCTGCATCCGCGAGATCACCATCCGCATCCAACACCTCGGCAAATACCGCGGCAGGCGTTAAACCTGCCAGGGTTGCCAAGTCAACACCCGCCTCTGCAGCCCCTGTTCTAATCAGAACGCCTCCTGACAAGGTGGCTACGGGGAAAATGTGGCCCGGCTGCACGAGATCCGAGGGCTTAGCATCGGCCGCTACTGCCACTTGAACGGTTCGCGCACGGTCTGCTGCCGAAATCCCGGTATCAATGCCAGTGCTCGCCTCAATCGAAAGTTTGACAGCCCCTGAGGTGGCTGGATCGACCATGGGCGGTAAATTAAGCTGCTCACACCGCTCCTCGGTGAGCGCCAAACTGACCAACCCACGGGCCTGTCGGGCCATGAAGGTCACATGGCCGGCCTCACAGTATTCAGCTGCCATGGCAACCACACCTGTTTGCTCGCCGTCACTCTGGTCAAGGACCAGCAAGACCATCTCACCGTGTCTGAATTCACTGATGAGTTGCTCTGCTGAAACGGGAGGTACTGAATCAATCACTGTGATACCCCGAATTCTTCAATGTTTCTAGCGTAATGCCCTCTGAGCTGGGAACAACGCCAGACTGAAGCAGACGCTCCAAATAGCGCGCGATGATATCCACCTCGAGATTGACCTCGGTGCCCACAGCGTATTCGCTAAACACTGTTTCCTCCCAAGTCTGCGGAATGATATTGAGCTCAAAGCGTGCGCCCGATACGGCATTGACGGTAAGACTGGTCCCGTCGACACAAATACTGCCTTTGGGCGCGATGTAACGTGCAAGGTCTGCCGGCGCCTCAATCGATACGCGCCAAGATCGAGCATCGCGAGAGAGTGCAACCACAGTCCCGAGACCATCGACGTGACCACTAACTAAGTGGCCACCCAGTGCCGTGGTGGGCGTGAGCGATTTTTCAAGGTTAACTGGGCTGCCCATCGAAATTTGCTTGAGTGACGTCAGTGATAGCGTTTCAGTCGACACATCAGCCCAGTACCCATCCCCGGGCAGTTCAGTCACCGTGAGGCAGACGCCATTGGTTGCAATGCTATCGCCCAGCTGAACATCCGCCAGTGGTAACTTGCCGGTCTTAATCCTCAACTTTAGATCGCCGCCCGACTGCTCAAGAGCAGCCACTTCACCCACGGCTTGTATGATTCCGGTAAACATTTCTTTTCCTTAGGAAAGTGTTGTTCGCAAAGGACGCTCGTCAGTCCTCGACCACCTGGCGCATGATAATACGCAAATCATCTCCAATCAGGTCGTGAGCCATAATTGAATAACGATTTGCTTGTCCAAGTGAGTTAAATACGGCGCGGTTTGTCGGCCGGGCGTCAGCGCCCAAAACCATGGGCGCCATGTAAAGAAGCCATTGATCGATCAACTTCTCCTGCTCAAGTGAACCAACCAAGGTCGGTCCTGCCTCGACAAGAATCTCGTTAGCGCCCTGCTCTCCCAGCCACATGAGCACTTGCCTTAAGTCCAAACCGCTATGTCCCGTGGGTATCGCCACATGACGTGTATCGGTTGGCATGGACGAATCCAGCGTTGCCCCCACCCTTGTAAACACGGTCGTAGGCGTACCTGCGGCCACCACGTTCGCTGATGCGGGGGTGCTGGCATGCGTATCAACCACCGCTCTCGGTGTAGGGCTCATCATAGCTCTCGCCCAATCATCTGAGTCCAAACGATTGTCACATGGCCTGAGGGTCAATGAACAATCATCGGCTTTAACCGTGCCACTTCCGGTCAATATTACATCTGAGCAGGCCCGCCACGCCTGAACATCTGCTCGCGCCCGCTCGCCCGTAATCCACTGACTCTCTCCCGAAGCCATTGCAGTCCGTCCGTCAGCAGACATCGCCATTTTTACAGTGACACGCCCATAACCTCGCTTCAGGCGCAGAAAAAAACCACCAAGATCCTCTACCGCCTCCGCTTCACAGACGCCAAGCGCAACATCGATGCCGGCCGAGCGGAGTTGATTGATGCCTTTCCCTGAGACACGTTCATCTGGATCAATGCAGGCAATCACAACCCGCGATATGCCGGCGTCAATAAGCGCTTGGGTACAAGGTGGCGTTCGCCCTGTGTGTGCACAGGGTTCGAGTGTTACAAAAAGAGTACTGCCCGTCGCATCTGCAACTTGGGAAAGCGCATGAATCTCAGCGTGCGCCTGGCCTGTAGGATGCGTGAAGCCAGTTGCCAAAACGGCGTCATGTCTAACGATGACGCAGCCAACCGCAGGATTGGGAGACGACCACACACGGGCGCGTCGACCTGCCTCAATTGCGAGACGCATCCAATGCTCATCTGAGTAACTCATGATTCTCTAAGTCTGTGGATCGGCTTCGAGTGATGCAATGGCATCTCGGAACTCCGAGAGGTCCTCAAAGCTTCGATAGACCGATGCAAACCGCACATAAGCCACTTGATCGAGCCGCTTGAGCGCTTCCATTACAAGCTCACCTAGGACACGTGAATCCAGCTCACGCTCACCGGTGGATCGCAATCGATTCTTGATTTGCACAAGCTCACTCTCTACAGATTCAACCGCGACTGGGCGCTTTTCCAAGGCGCGCTGCAAACCCGAGCGCAACTTGTCTTCATCAAAAGGCTCTCGACTACCGTCTTGCTTGATGACGCGGGGCATGACCAATTCCGCCGCTTCGTAGGTTGTAAAGCGCTCACGACAGCCGACACACTCTCGACGACGACGCACCTGTCCCCCGTCGGCTACCAGGCGCGAATCGATGACTTTTGTGTCGTCAGCAGAGCAAAATGGACAGTGCATAATGCGCTACTGTAACACGATCAATCTGCGTAAACGGGGAACCGAGCGCACAGCGCTTTGACACTGTCACGGACTGCATCAATCACGGCTTCGGAATTATCCGACTCCAATCCCTGCAGCACATCACAGATCCAGTTGGTTAACTGCCGTGTCTCCTCGTCAGCAAATCCACGAGTGGTAATGGCAGGCGTTCCCAGCCTTAAACCCGAAGTCACGAAAGGTGACCGAGGGTCATTTGGAACCGCATTTTTATTAACGGTAATGTAAGCACGACCCAATGCGGCATCGGCATCTTTTCCCGTGTACTCCTTGTCGCGAAGATCAAGCAACATGAGATGGTTATCCGTACCACCTGACACCAAATTGAAGCCGCGCTCTATAAACGTCTCGGCCATTACTTTGGCGTTCTGCACAACCTGCTTTTGATAATCGATAAACGACGGATCCATTGCCTCTTTAAAGGCCACTGCTTTTGCTGCAATTGCATGCATCAGTGGTCCGCCCTGCGCACCCGGAAAAATGGCGGAGTTCAATTTTTTGTGAAGCTCTTCGTTTTCACGGGCCAAAATGAGGCCCGACCGCGGACCGCGAAGTGTCTTGTGTGTTGTAGTGGTCACCACGTCCGCATGCGGTATGGGGTTGGGGTAAACCCCAGCCGCCACTAAGCCAGCAACGTGAGCCATGTCGACCAACAAATAGGCGCCGACGGCATCAGCAATTTCGCGGAACTTACCCCAGTCCATAAGACGGCTATAAGCACTGAAACCACCAATAATGAGTTTTGGCTTGTGCTCGAGCGCAATCGCCATGAGCTCATCGTAATCGATTTCACCGGTCGCATTATTGATTCCGTATTGCACCGCGTTATAGATCTTTCCTGAGAAGTTAACACCTGCGCCGTGCGTCAGGTGTCCGCCGTCTGCAAGACTCATACCCATCACCGTATCGCCGGGCTGCAGTAGTGCATGGAACACCGCGATGTTTGCGCTGGAACCCGAGTGTGGCTGCACGTTCGCATACGCCGCGCCAAATAACGCCTTTGCTCGCTCGATGGCCAGCACCTCAGCTCGGTCTACAAACTCACAACCACCGTAGTATCGTTTGCCGGGGTAGCCCTCCGCATACTTGTTGGTTAGCACACTGCCCTGAGCCTCGAGCACGCGTGGACTGGCATAGTTCTCAGACGCGATGAGCTCAATATGCTCTTCCTGGCGCTGCGTCTCCAAGCTCATTGCATCCCACAATTCATTATCGAATGACGCAATGGTCTGAGACGCTGTGTAGCCGTGCCCTGCCGGGCTCTTTGCTGCCTGATTCATGAAGAAGTTCTCCAACAAAGGAATGTTAGTGATACGGGTCAAACGGTGAAGCGGTGCATGATAGCGCAGCTGTCTTTCAGCTGCAGGGTAAACGCTACTACTCTACGAATTTAATACGGGAAATGCTGCATTTTTCCCCTTTTGGACGCCTGTCATATTTCATTCACAAAACTGAAATATATTCGCGATTCATGTCACGGAGTAGTCAGCATGCGAATCAGTATTTTCGGAAGCGGTTATGTCGGCTTGGTACAAGCCGCAGTATTTGCCGATGTGGGTCATCGCGTTATCTGTATGGATATCGATGCGGAGCGCGTTGAGCGACTGATACGGGGAGAAGTACCCTTTTTTGAGCCCGGCCTCAGCGAGATGGTCATTCAGGGTGTTCAGGAAGGACTCTTAACCTTCACGAGCGATACCAAAACAGCCGTGCAAAGCAGCGATTTCCTATTCATTTGCGTGGGTACACCGTCAGGTGATGATGGCAGCGCCGATCTCCGATATGTCATGAGCGTTGCGGACGGGATCGCCGAGCACATGAACGGGCGCAAGATCGTCGTGAACAAATCGACCGTGCCTGTGGGTACTGCCGATGCTGTTACAACGCGAATCACCGAAGGCCTGGCGCAATACGATCACGACTACCCGTTCGAGGTCTGCTCCAACCCTGAGTTTCTGAAGGAAGGCTCTGCCGTCGCCGATGCAAAACGCCCCGACCGCATTATTGTCGGTGCCAAATCAACCGACACCATCGAGGAGTTTCGTCGCATCTATGCGGCCTTCAACCGTAACCGCGACAAATTGATGTTTATGGATCCGCGCAGTGCTGAGCTGACCAAGTACGCAGCCAATGCCATGCTGGCGACCAAGATCAGCTTCATCAACGAAGTGGCGAATATCGCCGAGACTGTCGGCGCCGACATTGAACTGGTGCGACAGGGCATTGGCTCAGATCCGCGCATTGGTTATCAGTTCATTTATCCTGGCGCTGGCTATGGTGGTTCGTGTTTTCCAAAAGACGTGCGCGCGCTGAAGCACCTGGCGCATGCCGAAGGCTGCCAAGCATCGATTCTCACCGCCGTTCATGACACCAACCAACGCCAAAAGAACAAGTTGGCCGAGCGTGTCATGGCACGTCTTGGTGCCAATCTCACGGGAAAGACAATCGCCGTCTGGGGATTGGCGTTCAAACCCAATACTGATGATATGCGCGAAGCGCCCAGCCGCTTTTTACTTGAGAATATCTGGTCTTGCGGTGGTAAGGTGCGCGCGTTTGACCCCGAGGCCATGGAGGTCTGCAAAGGCATTTATGGTGAAAGAGACGATATGACCTACGTCACCAGCAAGGATGAAGCGCTGGAGGGGGCTGACTGCCTCGTGGTCTGTACCGAATGGAAAACATTTTGGTCGCCTGATTTTGAGGCGATAAAGACTGCACTCTCTGAGCCGATAATCGTTGACGGGCGTAATCTGTACGATCCACATTACCTCGCCAAGATTGGCATTGAATATTACGGCATAGGCCGGGGACTATCGGTAAAACAGCATTGAACAAACACACCTTAGGCTGGCGAGAATGGGTGGAATTACCCGAACTTGCTATTGGTCCAATCAAAGCAAAAGTTGATACAGGCGCTCGAACAAGTGCATTGCACGCGGTTGATGTCGATGTATTCGATCGCGATGGCTCAATGTGGGTCGCGTTCGCCTTTGAATACGAAGACGGCTCCGTGGGCACTGTCAATGAGGCGCCCGTATTGGAGTTTCGAGCGGTAACGACTTCCGGGGGTCAAACCGAGTCCCGGCCCGTCATTCAAACCCCAGTGAAGCTCGGCGCCGTCTACAAGCTTGTTGAACTCACTCTGACGCAACGCGACAACATGGTGTATCGCATGTTGTTGGGCCGCACCACCTTATCCTCTGACTTTGTTGTCTCGCCCTCTGAAAGTTTCGTGCAGGGCGGCGATGACACACAACCTGGTAATCTTGAATGAAAATAGCGATTCTCTCGCGCAATCCCGATCTCTACAGCACTAGCCGACTGCGAGAGGAGGCTGAGAAAAAAGAGCACGAGTGCCGTGTGATCGATACGCTCAAGTGCTCTATCGACATTACCACGGCTAATCCCGCCATTTGGTACAAGGGCGAAAAACTCGATAGACAGGATGCAATCGTTCCGCGTATCGGTGCTTCGATTACCGACTACGGCACCGCTGTCATTCGTCAATTTGAAATGATGGACACCTATTGCCTGGTCGGTTCGATTCCCCTGGGACGCTCGCGTTCAAAATTACGTGCCTTGCAGCTACTGGCGCGAAAAGGACTGGGCATGCCCGCAACCGGGTTTGCGCACGATGTCCACAACACACGTCAGCTGATTAAGTTGGTGGGAGGGGCTCCCGTTGTCGTCAAATTGCTCGAGGGCACTCAAGGCCGTGGGGTGGTTTTAGCCGAGACCGTGAAAGCCGCCGAATCCGTGATCGATGCATTTACCGAGTTAAAGGCGGACTTTCTGGTACAGGAGTTCATTAAGGAAGCTGGGGGTAGCGATCTTCGCTGCTTTGTCATCGGCAAGCGCGTCGTCGCGGCGATGGAGCGAACCTCTCTGCCCGGCGAATTTAGATCCAATCTTCACCGAGGTGGCAGTGCGCAACTTACCAAGCTCACGCCCACTGAGCGCCGGACCGCTGTAAAAGCCGCACAGACTATGGGTCTTGAGGTCGCTGGCGTGGACTTGATTCGATCAAGTCGTGGCCCACTGGTGCTGGAGGTAAACTCATCGCCAGGCTTAAGCGGCATCGAAGAGGCGACAGGCGTTAACGTCGCTAGAAAGATCATCAGCTACATCGAGGAAAACGTCGGCTCAGCCAAGTCGCGTCGCAAAGATAAAGGCTAAGGCTACTGCATTGGTTTGTGGTCACATGGCTGGGCTTCACTGGACATGCCTCCCCTGGGTCAACCTGGAATTCGTATGCCAACTAACCTCGAACTTGAAATAACTCGGACTTCAAATAGCTGATGAGTCGGATAGAAGACTCACCCGTCTGCGGTGAGTCAAGATCTGTCAAAATACGTCGAAATACTCGACCGAAAACCCGAGCGCCATGCCCAACACTATCAGCGGAACGACTTGTTTCCAGCCAAGAGACCTCGTGGAATAGTGGGCAGAGGCGACCTGCTGGCCGCCATCGAAAACTTCAAAAATAAAACCTCGTTTGGCCCAGCCAAAACGCGTGGACAAAGTCTGAGCACCCACCGCAATGTCCTGCTCACAGATAAACTTCCAGCTGCTTTGACTAAAAACAACTTCACCGTCTACCCAGATCGTCATTCGGGAAGTCCAACTCGAATTGTGAGCGACTATATGATGACCCTTGTATACAACCGGCAAAAAGATACCTGACCAAAGCGAAACCATTGTTTCGCTGGGTAAATCTTCTTTTGACATTTGCACCCTCCACTTGTTCTTTTCTTTGGGTTTCAGCTGGTGTTTCTGCTGGTCTCCGGTGCCCCTTGTGTTGATCTTTCTGTTTGCAAATCTGATCGCCAATCCACCCAAAAACGAACTGACGTGTTCGTGGCGATCTTTTCAACATAGTGGCCCTGGCGCTTCGATGCCAAAAAAAAGTGGCCACGGGCAATGGTAAGCACCGGATAACCGATAGCTTTAATCAGCATTACGCACCGGTAAAACGCAAAATGTACTTGGGAAGGGAGCGTCAGCCTCCCTAACGCCGTGGCTAAGAGGTAAACTGGTGGCCAATCCAATAGTGGCTCAGTACGAAGCCGCGACGATTAGAATCCCTCGAGGTTTTTGACACAATGAGCGACAACAAACACGGGAAATCAGGACAATACGTCTACTCCATGAACCGCGTAAGCAAAGTGGTTCCCCCCAAACGCGAAATCTTGAAAGACATCTCACTCTCCTTCTTCCCCGGCGCAAAAATTGGCGTGCTTGGCTTGAATGGCGCAGGCAAGTCAACGCTATTGAAAATCATGGCCGGTATCGATACCGATATTCAAGGCGAAGCGCGCCCGCAAGCAGGCATCAAAATTGGCTATCTGGCTCAGGAGCCACAACTCAATACCGAAAAAGATGTGCGTGGAAACGTCGAGGAAGGGTTATCCGATGCGATCGATGCGCTTGCCGGACTCGATAAGATCTACGCGGCTTATGCTGAACCCGACGCAGACTTCGACGCCCTGGCAAAGGAGCAGGCAAGGCTCGAGGACATCATTCAAGCGACGGACGCACACAATATTGACACACGACTCAATGTGGCGGCCGACGCGTTGCGTCTCCCACCCTGGGATGCCGAGGTCACCAAGCTATCCGGTGGTGAGCAGCGACGCGTTGCGCTAGCGCGCCTTTTGCTGAGTGAACCCGATATGCTCCTCCTCGATGAGCCTACAAACCATCTCGACGCAGAGTCAGTGGGCTGGCTTGAGCGCTTCCTAGAGGGCTTTACAGGGACCGTTGTTGCCATCACCCACGATCGTTACTTCCTTGACAACGCCGCGGGCTGGATTCTGGAACTGGATCGCGGGCGTGGCATACCGTATGAGGGCAACTACTCCACTTGGCTCGAGGCCAAAGACCAACGTCTGGCGCAAGAGCAACGTCAGGAAGCATCGCGGCAAAAAGCGATAAAAGCAGAACTTGAGTGGGTCCGTTCAAACCCAAAAGGCCGGCAAGCTAAGAGCAAGGCCCGACTCGCACGGTTTGATGAACTAAATTCTCAGGATTTCCAAATACGAAACGAAACTAACGAGATCTATATTCCCCCCGGTCAAAGGCTGGGCGATAAGGTGATCGAAGTAGAAGGCCTCCGAAAGGTGTTTGGTGATCGCCTGCTGTTCGATGATGTGTCATTCACTGTTCCAAAAGGTGCCATCGTCGGCATCATTGGCGCTAACGGCATGGGTAAGTCCACCCTATTTCGTCTACTCATGGGACACGAGCAGCCTGATGGCGGCAGTGTCACCGTTGGAGAAACCGTGCAACTTGGTTACGTGGATCAGTCTCGTGATGACCTGGACGGTTCGAAAACTGTTTGGGAAGAGGTCTCAGACGGGTTAGACATTATCCGTATCGGTACATACGAAGTGCCCTCTCGATCTTATATTGGCCGGTTCAATTTCAAAGGATCAGATCAGCAAAAATTTGTAAAAGACCTGTCAGGTGGTGAGCGTAACCGTTTGCACCTGGCCAAACTGCTGAAACAAGGCGCTAACGTCTTACTGCTGGACGAACCCACGAACGATCTCGATGTGGAAACCTTACGAGCCCTTGAGGATGCTGTGCAGGCATTTCCCGGTTCGGCCATGGTGATCTCGCACGATCGCTGGTTTCTCGATCGGATTGCCACGCACATCCTCGCCTATGAAGATGACGGAACAGTCGTTTTTCATGAGGGCAACTACAGCGAGTACGAAGAGGACCGGCGTTCTCGCCTCGGTCGCGACGCCGATGTTCCCAGCAGGGTCAAGCACCGAAAACTAATGTAGCCGATGTAGCTGTGTCGAACGCGGCTATTGCGCTTAATCGAAGAGCGCAATAGCCTCATCAAGTCGAGATACAGGCTGAACGGTAATGCCAGGTATGCTTGTTCGTGGCGCGTTTCCCTTGGGTACGATGGCACGCTTAAATCCGTGTTTTGCTGCTTCAGCAATACGCTCCTGACCACTGGCTACAGGTCGAATCTCCCCGGTCAAACCAACCTCGCCGAAGACCACAAGATCTTTTGGCAGAATCTTGTTTCGTAGACTGGAGACAACCGCAAGCAAAAGGGAAAGGTCACCACTGGTCTCGGCAATACGGACGCCACCGACCACATTGGCAAAAACGTCTTGATCACCCACATGCAATCCCACATGTCGGTGCAAAACGGCCAACAACATCGCTAGTCGGTTCTGCTCAAAACCGACGGCAACGCGCCGCGGGTTGCCCAGATTACTCGCATCCACTAGGGCTTGGATTTCAACTAGTAACGGGCGGGTACCTTCCCAGACGACAACGACTACCGTGCCAGGCGCTGGAGTATCAGCTCGCTCTAGGAAAATGGCAGATGGATTGAGAACCTCTTTCAGGCCGCCATCCGTCATCGCGAATACGCCCAGCTCATTGACGGCACCAAAACGATTCTTCTGACCCCGAAGCGTCCGGTAACGAGAATCCTGCTCGCCCTCCAAAAGCACGGAGCAATCAATCATGTGCTCTAGGACTTTGGGGCCCGCCAAACTACCGTCCTTCGTCACATGGCCAACGAGAATTAATACGGTACCTGTCTGCTTTGCATAGCGGGTTAGCAGCGCCGCGCAGTCCCGGACTTGCGCCACACTGCCCGGTGCCGATGTTAAGGCATCGCTATGCACCACCTGAATGGAATCTACCACCATGATTTTTGGTTTGTGTTCATTGGCGGCGGAGAGAATGGCGTCCACGTCGGTTTCAGCCATGAGCTGCAACGAATCGGTTTCGAGTCCCAAGCGCTTGGCGCGCATGGCTATCTGCTGGGGTGACTCCTCTCCTGTGACATACAACGCAGGCGCTCGTGCTGCGAGAGCGCACAGTGTCTGCAATAACAATGTACTTTTGCCTGCTCCGGGGTTTCCGCCAATTAAGATGGCTGATCCAGGAACAAAACCGCCACCGAGAACACGATCTAGCTCGGCAAAGCCCGAGCCGAATCGGGGCAGATCAACCAGGTCAATTTCAGAGAGTTTTTGAACGCGGGCGGTTGTACCGGCAAATCCACCCCGCACTTTTTGCACGGACCCCGAATTACCACCAGGAATCCGGACCTCGGATAACGTATTCCATGCGCTACAGGCCGAACACTGTCCCTGCCATTTTCGATAATCCGCACCGCAGTCGTTGCATACGAACGCTGACTTAGTTTTTGCCATAGATCACTCCGACAGGGGTGCCTCACCACCTGTAAACCGCTATGCTATCAGACCAACAGTCACCGCTTGTATACATGTCCAACCCGCGATTCATTCCAGAGCGTTATTGCACCTTCTCACCTCAGCTCGCGGCAACCGTGGGTTTAGAGGAAGCGGTTCTTTTGCAGGGGTTGAGTAACCAGCTGGCCTCAAATGCCAACACCATTTTGATCGCAGCACTAGCGGAGGAGTTTCCGTTTTGGAATCACGTGAGAATAGGTCAGTTGCTGCAGCGGATTGTCGACCTCGGAATACTTCATGCGCGGCCCAGTCATGATCCACTGGTTTGGCGGATCGTCGACAGACCCATTGAGGCAGCCCGTAAAAGAGCACCGGTACAGGCATGGGCGCCTAGCGAACATCTTATCGACCTACTCAACCTAAATCATGGGCTGACCCGAAGCTACATACTCGACCAGCTTAAGAGCTTTGAGCCGTCGGGTGATCGAAAGACCTTGGACACGCGCTTTCGCCATCACGTACTCTCCCACTGGCGGCAGCAACAAAAACATCCGGCCTTTGAGATTAAAGAACCCGCCCGTTTTGATAACGCATGGCAGCCTAGTCTTGACGCCAAAGAGATTTTAGCCCGCACAGAAATGGCATCAGAGTTCATTGAATCTATTCGCCCAGAGTTCATCCTTTATTGGAAAGAGCGAGGCGGCGCCCCAAAAGACGTCAACAGTAAATTCATTCAGTTTGCGCGACAGCGCTGGGCACGACACGAAAACAGTCTCCAACACAGTACCGTACCCGAGCGTCTTAAGCCCGATTGGATACCGAATGCTGCAGTGTATGAGACGCTTCAGCTGTCGGGCATATCGCAAGACTTCGCCGACACTGTACTGCGAGAATTTACTGTCTATTGGGTAGACAGTAACGAAGTGCATACATCGTGGAACGCGAAGTTCTTGCAGCATGTAAAATACCAATGGCAACGCCAGCAGGAGCAGATGAGTGGCAGATCAGAAACAGGCGGCGGAACTGGCCCAGCAGATCGCACGAAAGACCGAAGCATCTCAGACGACCTCAGTGACACCAGCTGGGCAGGATGAACGTGTCGATCGCGACGACGGAAGCCTGGTCGAGGCCATCAATCAGGTCTTTGCTCTATTCCGGCTGAACTACCACAATCAATATTACGCTGCGTGGTCAGACGCGCAGCAACTGGGTCAAGTAAAGCGACTGTGGCTGGAGGCTCTGAGTGACTTTTCGGGCGAGCTTATACTCATGGGCGCGCGACGCGCGATTGAGGCGAGTGATTATCTACCAACGCTGAATCGCATGCTGACCAGCTGCTCCGATGCGCTGAGCGAGCTTGGCCTACCTTCAGCAGCTAACGCCTACGAAGAGGCCTGCTTGGCGCCAAACCCTAAAGCTGAGGCAAGCTGGTCTCATCCCATTGTCTATCTCGCGGGCAGAGACGCCAGCTGGTACCTGCTAGCCAACCATGCCAGAGGTGAAGCCTGGCCAGTTTTTCAAGGCCACTACAACCGCTGGCTTAAACGGGCATTACGTGGTGAAACGTTTACGATCCCAGAGCGAAAGCAACTCGAGGCGCCGAACGAAGAGGCGAGCATGGATCTTAAAGACCGAAAAACAGCGCTTTCAGCGCTAAGAAAGGCGATGGGGCTCTGACTACAACCCTTTGTCAGCCAGGTACCGCTCGAGCGACTCACGCTCCAATTGCAGAGCGCCAATCAAGCCTGGAGCTTGTGTCAGATCCCCCGTGGCCATCGCAGTTTGAAGCGACTTGGCTACATTTGAGAGTGGCATGGCCTGAGCATTACCGCAGGTACCTTTGAGACGGTGAGCCAGTGCGCGAATGGGCTCGGCATCAC
This sequence comes from Gammaproteobacteria bacterium, assembly GCA_009937065.1. Taxonomy (GTDB): domain Bacteria; phylum Pseudomonadota; class Gammaproteobacteria; order Pseudomonadales; family Halieaceae; genus Luminiphilus. The sequence continues at coordinate 39,892 of JAACDF010000019.1, forward strand.
CGCTCGCCGCAAGATCTGCTAGAGCCGCAATATCACCCTCTATCTCCGCGCGAAACTTGCCGAGGATCATCTGCACCAATGCAGCATCGTCTCCCAGCATTTTTCCCAATGCCACCAAGTCGATGGGGGGCAAATCGCTAGACTCCGTAATTTTCATAGTCACTCCTAGCGAGGTTCTCGAATCGCGTGAACTGCCCCCGGAACGAGAGTCTGCAGGTACCAATAGGACCATTACGCTGCTTGCCAATAATGATTTCTGCCACACCTTGATCCGGTGAGTCTTCGTTATACACCTCGTCCCGGTAAATAAACATGATGACATCCGCGTCCTGCTCAATCGCACCGGATTCTCTCAAGTCGGAGTTAACAGGACGCTTGTTAGGTCGTTGCTCCAGCGCACGATTTAACTGTGACAAAGCAACTACCGGCACCCTAAACTCCTTGGCCAGTGCCTTCAGACTTCGCGAAATTTCCGAGATTTCGGCGGTTCTGCCCTCACTCGATCCAGCGACACGCATCAACTGGAGATAGTCGACCATAATCATCCCGAGATCGCCCTGCTCGCGCACCAAGCGACGGACTCTAGAGCGAAGTTCCGTAGGTGTTAGGGCCGGCGTGTCATCAATAAAAATTTGCGTGTCTTTCAGTTTCTCCGTAGCGCCCGATAGTTTTGGCCAATCATCCTGCTCGAGCTTGCCGGTTCGAACCCTTGATTGATCAATTCTGCCCAATGATGACAGCATTCTGATGACCAACTGCTCGGCGGGCATCTCCATGGAAAAAACCATGATGGGTCGGTCACTCGCCAGCGCCGCATTCTCCACAAGATTCATGGCGAATGAGGTCTTACCCATAGAAGGTCGTCCTGCAACGATGACCAAGTCGGAACCTTGCAAGCCTGAAGTCATACGGTCCAGGTCAATGAATCCCGTGGTCAGACCAGTGATGTCTCCACCGGAATTGTAAAGCTCCTCAATTCGTTCAAGCGCGCCAGTCAATAGCGGAGCCATGGCTTGAGGACCACCCTCTTTCTGACCGCCCTCGGAGATCTGCATGATGAGGCGCTCCGCCTCATCAACCAGCTCTTCGGAACTTCTGCCCTCAGGGTTAAAACCAGCTGATGCAATGTCTTGCGCCGCGTTAATAAGCTGCCTGAGCACCGAGCGCTCCCGTACAGCTTTCGCATAGGCTCTCACATTTGACGCCGTGGGCGTCTGCTCCGCGAGTTCAGCTATGTAAGTGTGGCCACCCGCTGCATCAAGCTCTCCCGTTGCTAAGAGACGATCGGCAACTGTAATGACATCAACCGGCTCACCTCGATCAACCAGGAGTGCAATCTGGCGAAAAATGGCACGGTGTTGGGGACGATAGAAATCTCCGGCAGCCACCACCTCGGCGACGCCATCCCAACTATCAGAGGAAATGAGGAGTGCACCCAGGACTGAGCGCTCTGCCTCAATCGACTGCGGCTGCAGCTTTATTTTTGCGACATCCCAATCGGGATTTGATGCTGTCTCCATCTCAACTCTTTATTGATCTTGGTTTTTTGCTGTTCGGGCCAACGCGACCCGATCAATACAGCATGCCACAGTTAGGAACTGTGGCGTAAGACATGTCGCAGAGATGGTTTACTCGGCAACTACCGACAGATTGATAGTAGCCATTACCTCAGCATGAAGTTGAATCATGATTTCGTAGTCGCCAAGCTCACGAATCACGCCATCGGGTAAACGGACTTCTGCCTTGTCAGTGTCGCAACCCGCAGCCGTCAGGGCCTCCGCGATATCACGAGTGCCAACAGAACCGAAGAGTTTCCCTTCTTCGCCCGCCGTTGCAGCAATCTGCACGCCTTCCAGCGCCTGAATCGCGTCCCCACGCTTCTGAGCAGCGTCAAGCGTGGCAGCCACAGCAGCCTCGAGCTCTGCGCGACGTGCCTCAAACTTCTCAATGTTCTCTTGAGTCGCAGGAACGGCTTTACCCTGCGGAATGAGGAAGTTACGGCCATAGCCAGGCTTCACATCAACACGGTCACCCAGAATGCCCAGGCTACCTACGTTATCGAGCAGAATTACTTCCATCCTTATTTCCCTCTCGCATTGGCGCTTTGCGCCACGTTTTTCAATTTTCTTTCCCCGTCGCCAGCTCACTCATCGAGTGATATGCGCCAGCTAAGGCTATAAATACATAATTTTTCAATATCAACTGGCCTTTGCCCTTCGACCAAAGTCGAAAAAGGCATCCAGCAACACCGCTATGAGCACGCCTACCTTGAGCAAGTCAACAAATGTCCAAAGCATGTAACTCACAGCCAGAAATCCAAATCCAAGCTGTCGATCCCGCGCTACGTGATGCAGTAGTGCAAAACCGCAAATCGTGACAGGAATACCTGCCAAGGCAGTCCATGCTGCCACTTCTCTTCCGCCCACGGCGCCAGCGATGACGACCAAAACCAAGGCAGCGGCCCATAGTGAGGGCAACCGCAACGCCCTGAACTCATCGCCAAAAGCACCCGGCTTGTATAGCGCCGCCTGCCAATACCGGCCCAATAGCAAGCTAAGGCAGGCAAGCAACGAGTTACCCACTGCCATGAGCCCCGCCACTTGCGGCACGGATGGCCTCATTATCTCGATAACGGCAGCATCGTCGGCACCGGACTCCAGTGCTTCAATCCACGTATCGAACATCATCAACAACGCGTCCAAAAAAGCGGAGTTGAATGCCAGCAGTACCACACCACCCAAGGCGGATACGGGTACGACCGCTACAAGCGCCAGTGACAGACTGTAGGTCTGTGCTAGCACTGCTGCACCCACAAAGACTGAGAGCAACAAGAGACCTGTACCGTAATCTCCGCTCACCCAGCCCAGTAAGAGGGCGGGGAGCAACGACCACAATGCAATCCAAGCGCCATCTCGCACACTGCGACCCAAGGTCACAAGTGCAATGGCTGCCGCACTCACAGGTGCGGCAATGACAAGCACGGAACCAATCACAGCGACCGCCAGCGCTTGCCAACGACCGCGCATGATGAATTCAGCGAGGTCGCGCATCATGTCTTACTGGTGCGAATCCGTGTAGGGCAGCAGTGCCAGGTAACGGGCGCGCTTGATGGCCGTAGCCAATTGACGCTGATACTTCGCCTTTGTACCTGTGATACGACTAGGCACAATCTTTCCAGTTTCACTGATGTACTGCTTTAAGACTTCTAAATCTTTATAGTCGATTTCCTGCACACCCTCGGCAGTAAAACGACAAAACTTTCTACGTCGGAAAAAACGTGACATGGATTAAGCCTCCTCTTCGCTGTCGTGTGCAGCCGGCGCATCGTCTGGCTCTGCTGCCTCTGCGGTTTCTTCAACCACTTCTTCAGCTACTTCTTCAGCAGCGTCTGCATCACCCGAATCATCTACCTCAGCTACTGAAGCTTCCTCTTCGGCCTTCGCCTCAGCGGCTTGGCGCTCCTGATAACGTGACTTACGCTCGCGATCTTCCTTCTCAGACTTCATGATCAGTGACTCTTCAGTCACTGCGTCGTCTCGACGGATCACGAGGTTGCGAATGACAGCATCGTTGTAGCGGAACGTTGTCGTAAGCTCTTCCATTGCCTCGTTACTGGCTTCAACATTCATCAAGACATAGTGCGCCTTGTGAATCTTGTTGATGTGGTAAGCGAGTTGGCGGCGACCCCAATCCTCGAGGCGATGCACTTGGCCGCCATCCTTGGTGATCACATTGGTATACCGTTCAATCATGCCCGGTACTTGTTCCGACTGGTCCGGGTGGACCATAAAGACGATTTCGTAGTGTCGCACTAACGATCTCTCCCTTCGGTTGTAGCTGCCTGACAATCAGTGCAGCAAGGAGTTAAGGCTCTAAGAGCCCGGCTAATTGTGAGGCGCGGAGTCTACATAGGCCCGCAGTGGAATGCAATCACCCGGCGGTGCGCTGGCGTACGGCCTCAAATAGACACACACCGGTCGCCACCGAAACATTGAGACTCGAGACGTCACCGGCCATCGGGAGCTTGACCAGAAAGTCACAGGCATCAGTCGTTAATCGACGCATACCGGGACCTTCAGCGCCCATTACAATGACGACGGGAAGGGTGAGATCTTGATCGTAAAGCACCGCATCCGCTTCGCCAGTCGTCCCGATGACCCAAAGCCCCGCTTCTTTTAATGCCTTGAGTGTCCGCGCGAGATTGGTCACGCGAACAAGTGGAATAGCTTCTGCGGCACCACTAGCCACCTTCCTTGCCGTTGCGTTGAGCTCTGCGCTGTTATCTTTTGGCACTACCACGGCGTGAACTCCGGCCGCATCGGCACTGCGCAGGCATGCGCCCAAGTTGTGAGGGTCGGTCACGCCGTCCAGGACAAGCACCAAGGGCCGCTCACAACTCGCCAAGTAAGAGATAAGGTCTCGTTCGTTAACGTTACTTTCTGACGATATGCGCTCAATGACAGCGACAACGCCCTGATGACGTTCGGCTACCTTGTTATCCAAATCTGCCTTAGGCACCCGGTTAACAGATACGCCTTGATTCTTCGCGAGCGCGAGGATTGCTTGGATGCGCTTATCGTTGCGATCAGTCTGAATAAACAACGCCAGAATGCGCTGTGGAGACCGTCGCAATAGGCTGTCGACTGCATGGATGCCAAAGGCCATATCGCTCATGCGTTACGACCCCTGCGCTTTGGTGCGCCTTTGTTCTTGGACGCCTTGCTCTTCGATGATTTTTTCTTCGACGCGCTCGCTGATGACCGAGCTTTATTATCTGACTTTTTTTCTGATTTGTCAGATCGACGCTCCGAGCGGGAACCGGCGTTTCCTCGTTTGGCATCACCCGAAACATGCCGGGCCTTCCGCGACCTAATCGACGGCTTGTTACCGCGGCGCCCCGCTCCAGGCGTCACGACACCAACCAACTCAAGATCAATTTTGCGATCATCGAGGTCGACGCGAGCCACCTGAACTCGGACTGCATCACCCAACTGATAAGTTTGCCGAGTGTGTTCACCAACAAGGCGCTGCGATGCATGATCGAAGTGGTAGTAATCGGATGGCAACGCACTGATATGAACCAGACCTTCCATGTAGATATCGGTTAACTCGACAAACATGCCAAAGCGAGTCACTGACGCAACAACACCCGCGAACTCATCACCAATATGGTGTCGTAGATACTCACACTTGAGCCACAATTGAACGTCGCGCGTCGCATCATCGGCTCGTCGCTCGGTCATCGAGCAGTGCTCACCTGCCGCAACGAGGTCGGTCATCGTGTAGGGATAGAGTCCTCGGGTTTTCTCTTTTGACAGCTTCCTTGGCGTGGAGCCTGAAGCAGTGGCCAGACGCTTAATCGCCCTGTGAACTAGCAAATCGGGATAGCGCCGAATGGGCGAGGTAAAATGCGCATAGGCCTCGTAGTTAAGGCCGAAATGTCCGCCATTATCTGGCTTGTAGACCGCCTGACTGAGCGAGCGAAGCAACATCGTTTGAATGACCTGAGCGTCATCTCTCTCTGCCAAGCGCGACAGCACGCTTTGATAATCCAATGGTGTGGGATCCATGCCACCCGGCAAGTCGAGTGCAAGCTCTCCCAGAAATGTTCGTAGTGCTTCCAATCGCTCGGCGGACGGGCCTTCATGCACACGGAACAGTGCCGCCAGTTCGGATTCCTCTAAGCACGCTGCAGTCGCAACATTGGCCGCCAGCATGCACTCCTCAATGAGCTTATGAGCATCATTGCGATTGACCGGCACAATGGCGTCAATCTTGCGGTTCTCGTCAAACAGAATCCGCGTCTCTACGGTTTCGAAATCGATAGCACCCCGCGTCGATCTCGCCTCTCGGAGCACTTTATACAGCGCATGAAGTCGGAAAAGACCCTCCACCCGGTCAGTGTGCACATCAGCATGCCACCCGTTCTCAAGCACCTCGCCCACCTGCGTGTAGGTCAACCTCGCATGCGAGTGAATGACGGCCTCATAGAATGAGGCATCAGTCACCTGGCCTTCTGAATCAATGGCCATCTCACAAACCATGGCGAGGCGATCAACTGAAGGCTTTAACGAGCAGAGTCCATTGGAAAGCACCTCGGGGAACATCGGTACCACCCGCTCGGGGAAGTACACCGAGTTACCTCGATTAAACGCTTCCTCATCAAGCGCACTGCCAATTTGGACGTAATGACTTACATCAGCAATCGCCACCCAGAGCCGAAACCCTGACCCTTCAGTCTCACAATAGACCGCATCATCGAAATCTCGGGCATCCTCGCCGTCAATGGTGACAAGTCCAAGCTGCCTCAAATCAATGCGATTTTGCTTGTCCGACTCGGAGGGTTCATCACGAAGCGCACCCGCTTCAGATAGCACGGCATCCGGCCACTCATGAGGAATATCGTGAGCACGAATTGCCACATCAATCTCGAGCCCTGGATCGAGATGATCACCTAAAATCTCCTCAACCTCACCCTTGGCGCCCAGCACTTCCGTTGGGTAATCGGTGAGTTTGACTGAGACAAGCTGACCAGACTTCGCACCATGCTTCGATTTGGGCGGTATCAACACGTGATTGCTGATGCGGCGGTTGTGGGGCAACAAATATCCAATCCCGCCCTCTTCCATGTATCGACCCACAATGTGGGTGTGCGCGCGAGTCAGGACTTCAACGACCTGGCCCTCAGGTCGTCCTTTATCGTCATGACCTGACTGGGCCACCAGCACCTCGTCACCATCAAACACGCTGTACATCTGCCGACTGGATAGAAAGAAGTCATCACCACCTTCAGCGGGTGAGGCAAAACCATAGCCATCTCGGTGACCAATAATTTTGCATTTCACCAAGTCCATCTTCTTTGGAAGACCGAGGGCACCGCGTCGGCCCGAAATCAACTGGCCCTCTCGTTGCATCGCCTTAACGCGCTTCTGAAGCGAAAAAAGATCACTGTCGCCATGAATACCGAGTGCATCCGCGAGCTCAGTAAAGCGCATGGGTACATCGCGTTCAGCCATGACAGCGAGAATCAACTCTCGACTTGCGATGGGTTGATCGTATTTTTGGGCCTCGCGCACTGCTTCAGGGTCGGTCAGCGCGGTAGCCTTAGAGGGTTTCTTCAAAATTCCGCCAGTGGGGTAGTGAATAGCTGATTGCTATTGGATAGCCGAGAAGTGTACGGGGATGCGATTGACAAATAAATGGTCAACCCTTAGCCTCGCGATCCTTCGTTTTGCCTTACCTGCCCAGGTGGTGAAATTGGTAGACACGCTAGCTTCAGGTGCTAGTGCTCGCAAGGGCGTGGAGGTTCAAGTCCTCTCCTGGGCACCAAACTTTTCACTAACACTAATAGTTCGTAGTCATCTCGCCTATCGTAGTTTTTGCGTGGAGAGGACTATTCCAGCTGCGCGCCTGCCTCTGCTAACATCAGACGCTTGCTTTCGTTGGCTCGCAGCGATGCCTCTGTCTGACGCTTAATGCTCAAATCTTAGCTCCGTCACCAGAGCCTTCTTAACTTCAAGTTTGCCTTCTGGCTCACCCTTTAAAGCAACATCAAAAAAGGACTCAATGTAGTAAGTCATTTCCTCGTGAAATCGCACGCTAAGTGGTCGATCTGTCCAAGAGGAGTGCCTAGCCCTTTTAAAAATTTGTAGATATTTTGGGCTAGGCGTTTGGTCATATGCGCCATTGGACTTGGCTAAATCTGGGGTTATTGGACGATCTTTTGAACCTCCCTGATAGAGCGTTCTGACATTAGCAATTCTCTTTATCTGCTTCTGGTCAGCGTAAGGTTTGTGCCATGGGGATAACAAAGCAATAGCAATTACTTCATCTCTTTTCCATGACTCCCATGCTCCGGCCAATCCCATGCATGAGTAGCCCCCCATTGAGTGTCCCAAACACCCCACTTGATCGAAGCTCTTGATGTGTTTTGCAAAATCCGTAGAAGACAAAGCGTCGAGTATTTTATGGATGTCATCTCTGCGGTCACTGTTGGTTTGACCTGTCCACTCCCGAGGCTTTCGCCAAGATACGTCTGGAGTTGTTAGACGCTCGATGCAGTCCGCATGTTTAGGGGCCACGACTATATAGCCAGCGTTAGCAAGTTGACTCTGTATACCGTCAACACCAGATGGGCATCCACCCATACCATGAGAAAAAATGATTAATGGATACACCCCGTCGCCGGCTCTTCTGATTTCTACCGGCACTCCGTCGATAGAAGTTGTCGTCATGATATTTGCCAGTGATTCCTGCTCAACTGCCTGCAGTGGCAATGATGTCAACAGAATAAAAAAGGCACTAATTAACCGTCTACATGACATAGTATCGTTAGCCTCCTCTCGAGTCGCTGCGCCTCAGCTTGTGTCAGCTATACAAATCTCTAGAAGTGAGAGTCTAACTTAAAACCCTGACTCACCCTCTCCTGGGCACCATCTTCAGAGACTATCGAACAATCCCTTCGCCCGCATCGGCATCTTGCCAACAAGAGCAAGAAGACTATTCCAGCTGCGCGCCCGCTATAACGAAAATCAGACGCTTGCGTTCGTTGGCTCGCAGCAGCGCTGCTCAAAGCCCCAACTGATCCTCGTCTGGGTGACCGTGTTTTTTAGCCACATCTGACTTCACCCTACAGCGCAGTGACCATAAGGATGGTTGACCGACCAATGACGCCCAAAGGTAACGCCTCGGGAAAAGAGCTAAACAAAAACAATAAGCTGCCACCTGCAGCAGCGACTGACATCTCCTCCTTACCCAGTTTTGGGGTCTTAGGGGTAGAGACCGTACGATCATCAATGCCTGGCACTTCCACGACAGAAGACTGATCGGGTAAATGGGGCGAAGTTTGTTTTCCACCCTTGAGGTCATCACCGCTTTCAATGCGGGGCTTAGTAGTAAAACGAAAATTAAACCCCATCATTATCCCCAATTACACTGGATAACGATTCGCCGGTTATCGTTCTGCTCTGCCACTAAAATAAGGCCCCAGCTACGTGACTCAGCTTCATTAACCTGCCAACCCAGAAGCTGCAGTTGATTTTGATGGTGCTGAAGAACCGCGTGACAATCGCCTATACCGGCAGCGTAGGTTCCTAAGAATTCCTCGCCTTGGTAAACGGCCCCGCTGTAGGGACCTGCGATGGCATTTTCGACAAAAGATAAACTGGCAATCATCAGAAGGCTGACGACCAGCGTGTCTTTGATGTTGGAAATCATGTGTTGCACTCCTGGTTAAAACAACGTCTGGAGGCGCAGCTAGCCCATGGCTTCTGCACCCAAATAGCGACAGTCATTTTCTTTTTCAGGAGTGAACGAAGTTCACTAAAGACGGCTTCTTCCTGAAGCTCTGGCGATAGTTTGCGTCACAGCGTCAGGAACACTCAACACCCTCGAAGGGGTATCTGCCAACTGGAGGACAAACGGCTCAACGTATTTGGGGTGTGCTGATTACCAGATCTCTTTGTAGGGCCTCAAATCGAGCTCATGCGTCCATGCGGAAGCAGGCTGAGCATGCAGTGCCCAAAATGCCTCGGCGATCGCATCGGGATCTAACGCGCCATCATCACCAAGCGACTCCAAATAGTCCGAGAAACGGCCTTGCACAATATCGCCGTTAACCACACCGTCGATGATGACGTGTGCAACATGGACGCCCTGTGGCCCGTATTCACGCGCGAGTGCTTGGGCGAGATTTCGAAGCCCTGCCTTTGCTACTGCAAAATGCGCAAAGTTGGGACGGCCCCTCAGCGACGCAGAGGCACCGGTAAAAAAAAGTGACCCACTACCTTGTTCAGACAACAGCGGAAGTGCGAGACGCGAGGTTAAAAACGCACCAAAACAGCCGATACGCCAAAAGTCTTCAAACTGCTCAGGGGACAGGTCACTAAACTTAATCGGAAGATTGCTCCCAGCATTGTAGATCACTGCGGCTAAGGGCTCATTGCGCTCTCGAACGATCTCAAAGGCGCGGTGTTGATCTTCCTGCGAGGTGACATCGGCAACAATGGACTCAATAGAACCCCCTGCGGCGCTGATATCCGCAGCGGTTGCATCGAGCTTTTCAAGTGTCCGGCCAGCGATCATTACATGGTAGCCAGCCCCGGCAAATTTGCGCGCTACAGCAGCTCCAACACCCGCAGCGGCTCCAACACCTAAAATCAGTACCGTTTCTGACACGGTTATTCCCTCACCTTATATTGCAGAATACTTGGATCATAACGCTCGGTGTAACTTCGGCGATCAAACATCAGTATGCCGTTAATGCCGGTTAGTGCCCAGATAGACGTAAAGCATCAATAATGACGCTTAACCTTACTTGGCTACTGCATGGAATCAGCGCTCATAATCGATGACAAATCAATCGCGTGATCAAGAATACGCGTGACTTGAAGCTCCACATCGGGAGTGAAGGTAAAGCCAAGGAAGGCACAACGACCGAGCTCGATACAGCCCATCATAACCGCACCCTCATCAGAAGCATCGCCAATCATCTCTGACACGCCATTGAAGAAAAGGTATTGATCGAGCTCACCGGCTTTCATCAGATCAGCACACAATGCATCCAATGGATTTTTAATCTGGTCTATCACCACATCTGAAAAGTCCATATTGTCTCCTGAACTGCTACTTCACATACGGTATCTGGTTACGGCAGCGCCGCCAACGAAAACTCCCAGGTTGCTCCAAAACGGACGAAGAACAGCTTGGGCGTTTAACAGTGGTATGTGTGAAAAAAACCAACTTTTATGTAAGGCTAAGCCAATCGGAAACATCGGAAACATGAATGGCCGTCAGGCAATCCCTATTTTCAATTGATCTTGAGTACGACGAGGCGCGCGTCTTTTACACCGGTGCGAAGAATCGTGTGCAAGTCACTGCCAACGACGGCAAGACGATCAATTTACCGTGGTCGATGCTTCAACCGTTCTTTACACCATCGGGCGTACAAGGGCAGTTCGTAATCCAGTACACCGACGAAGGAAAAATGCTCAAAATCGACAGATTGTAGCGGTCTAAAACGGGAGTTATGCCGCTACTTTAATCTCTGAATGGCGCGTTCCGCTCCATTGAGGGCTTTCAAAATCCCCTCACGTAAGCCGTCCATGTCGACACCCTCAGTGCTCTTTTGACCGGCGCGATAACGCGCATACACACCGTGCAAGATAGCCGCTGTCTTCCAGTTATTAAATCCGACGTAGTAATCGAGAAGATCCACCGGAAACCCTGTTCGCTCTGAGTAGCGCTGAGCCAGCTCTGCGCGGAAGGGGAATCCAGGAACTGCAGTGGGTGCGGTGGGCTCAAGGTGAGGGTCGTCGGCACTCTCGGGCCAAGCACGAAGCGTGTAGCCCAAATCAGCCAGTGGATCACCCAGCGTCGCCAGTTCCCAATCAAGCACAGCTGATACCTTTGAGTCCTGACCAAATAAGCAGTTGTGCAAATAGTAGTCACCGTGAACCACGCTGGCGGTCACCTGCTCTGGCTGGTTGGCAAGGAAGTAGTCTTTAAAGTCATGGGCGCGAGGGTCGTCCAGTTCCGCATAGGCAATGGAAGATTCCCATGACCGATACCAGGCTTTAATTTGGCGCCCAACGTAGTCCTCTTTCTTGCCAAGCGTGGAGAGTCCAATAGCGTCAGGATCTAGCACATGCATGTCCGCCAAGGTGTCGATAAACGAATACGCTAGAGTCCTCCTTTGCCCTTCAGGAACCCACGCCAACGTATCTTCATTGCTAAATAGTGGTCGGCCCTCCGAAAAGCCCATCACATAGAAGCGGGCTCCAGTTACCGATAGATCCTCACAAAAGCCGATGGGTTCTGGCACGGGAAACCCTTGCGGTGCAAAAGCGGCGATTAACGACCACTCCCGGTTCATGTCGTGAGCTTTTGGTAAGAGTTCGCCCATGGGCGGACGACGTACGACAGCTCGCTTACCCGAGTCATCCTCCAGCCTATAGGTCAAATTAGAGTGCCCGCCCTCTAATCGCGTCCATGAAAAAGGCGGCTTAAAGTAATCGGTGTTTGCAGCAATCCAAGCCTCTACCGCCGGAATGTCGTAACCCTCAGCTAATCTTGTTTGCTCGTTTTGATTATTGTTCATCGGCGACTCAGTCACTGGATATCAGACATTTATTCAGATCGTACTTAGGCTTTGATCAGCTGCCAAATCGAATTCACTGATAACCCCTATTGCGGTAGAGCCAATTAGACCAGCAGGCAGTTATAGTGCGATGACTCTAATTCAGCTTAGACCAACAACGCCCGTTGAGGCGAGGAGGCTTTGTGCTATATCACATCCTTTGTCACGACAAACCCGGAAGCCTACAAACGCGACTAGATAACCGAGATGCTCATTTAGCTGCGGTGAAAGCTCTCGGCGATCATCTTTTTGCGGCAGGCCCCTTGCTCAATGGGAATGACGAAATGATTGGATCAGTGCTTATTATCGACTTCGATGATGACGCCTCCGCCGAAGCTTTTTGTGAGCAAGACCCGTACGCAAAAGCAGGGTTATTTGAGCAGGTGACTGTCACGCGCTGGCGGAAAACATTGCCGGCCTGAGGATCCACAGCCGACACGGGTGCGTCTTAGTTAGAGCTTGATGCCTAGCTAAAGACGTCAAAGGTGTGCGAAAACTTCAAAATCCACTCGCGCCGCTTTTCGGTGAACAGGCCCACGTCGTCATCTCGTGTTTCGTTATAAACGAGGTAGAAACCCGCGTCAGCCGATGTCAGCCACGCGAATCGGATATTCGACGCGACGACATCAGTCGCATCGTTATATTGCACCAGAGCCTGAAGCGAGACCTTGGGATTAAACGAATAGGTCATTCGCAGTGAGCCCACATTAATCTCTAGCTTTTCGGAGCTATTGGGACGCTGAATCTCGTTATAAGTCCATCCCAAGCGCGCATTAAACGTCTCACCAATTCGGTATCTGAGACTTGGCGTTAGCTGCGTACGGTCACCACCAAAAAAACCGCCAATCTTTGCAGTTACATCAAACGATAGCGGCTGACTATCGTCAGTCATAAGAACCAGCTGCAGCTCTTCATCATCGTAATCCCCCGCCTCGACGATTTGGCCGGGCGCAAGCTCAAAGTCTTCACGAACTCCTTCATGCAACAGATTCACACCTGTATGAATCTCAAAGCCTGACTTCCATTCCCAATGATTATCAAGGTGGAAGAACCCTGTCTCGTGCAGGCCATCGCCACCCCAGTAGCCTCGGTAAGCAATATGGGGCCGGAGCTCAAGCAGATGTTTCCACGACGGATCCCGCCATCGTTTCAACGCGAACAGCCAGCCGCGTTTAAAATCTGTTCGCTGTAGAAAGCCAACCTCGGGATTAAAGTTTTCACCTACCTCTGTGAAACTTGCTGAATAGGACCACTCCTGCGTATCCGCCGCCGCCGAAAGGTAGAGGGCGGTGTCGTCGCCGTTTAACCCCGGCGTATCGGTTTTAGCAAAAAAGCCCGAGAGTAAACCGTCATCACCCAAACCTAACTGCCCATCCACCGAATAGGTCCGGTTGTAATGATCAGGTCCACCATCAAGGGATCCATTTTCCTCTTTATTTACTACTAGGAATCCAAGACTTGAGCGGTTTTCGAACTCCTGACTGACTCTCGCCACACTGAAATCCGTCTGCGGCACGATACCGGGTACTTCATCCGCCTGCATGTGGAGCAGACCCACATTAGTCGCTTCACCCACTTTCCCTGACAGACGTGCACCTGCCTTTATCGGTATCTGGCTGCCGTCACTGGCAATACCAATCCGCCGACTAAAAAACAGCTCTACCTCACGCGAGACACCGACTGAAAACTGCCCGGCGTTCTCGAGAAAAAATGGCCGCTGCTCAGGTAGGAATAGACTGAATCGATCGAGGTTAATCTGAAACTCATCAACCTCCACTTGCGCAAAGTCGGTGTTGTAGGTCATGTCCAACGTCAAACTTGGCGTCACAGAGTATTTGATATCAAAGCCCAATTCCTGCTCGCTCAAACTTTGAATGCGATTCCCATTTCGCTCCTTGGCCAACCCATAGGGCGTTATTTTTAAATTTCGCTGTCGCGGCGCCGATATGTTCCCGACGCGACCCGCATCGGCGAGGCGTGAGAGGCTGTATTGCCGAGATATGGGTGCCCAATAGGCAACCTCGTTATTGCGTCGGATGGTGCGCTTAAAATTAAAGCCCCAGCTATGAACATCTGCATTGCCAAAACGCAGTGACTTAAACGGGATTTCGAACTCAGCAGACCAGCCATAATCGCCTATCTTTGTCGCTACCTGCCAATTGGTATCCCAGTTGAGATTGAAGCCAGCTCCTCGGCTCATTGCGCCGCTAGCTTCCTTACTTACCTGCGCATCGTATTCGATACCCGCCGGGTTAGTGCCGAAGACGAAGCCATTTTGCTGATCCCGAAAAGCATCAATGATGAAACTGAAGCTGTCACCATTATCTAACGATGCATCACGCCGGCTATCCGCAACGATGATGCCCGCAGGATTGTCATCGTAAGCAACGACGCCGATGTACAAAGTGGTGTCGGTGTAGCCGATGTAGACATCGGTTTGCTGCGTTGACGGCGCACCCTCGACGGGACGCTGTTGCCAGAAGCCACTCAGTGTTCGCTTGCCCCAGGCAGCATCGCCCAGAACATCGCCATCGATCACAGGCTTACTCAATAACCTCACCGCATCAGCGGACGGTTCAGCAAGGCCATATGGGGACCAAGAAAAAAAGGCAACTACAAAAATCGAGCGGCATAGAGCGCGTAAAATCACAGGGCTAGCCCTAGAAAGGAGGACAGATTGTCAAAGGCTAAGGGTACCATCCGTGGGAGGTCCCGCTCTGAGCCCTACCCCTCGGGCGTTAGGCCGATTGGAGGATATTCGTCACATTTGAGTACAATGTGACCGGAACAACACCTTCCTTAGCGCCAACAAATTACCAAGGTTTTACGCTCCGCGGACTCAACCGCCATCGCCGCGGCCTCCTCATCAAACCGATCTGAAATTTGGTCCCGTTTTATTTTCAGTGTTGGCGTCAATACGCCATTTTCGATACTCCAAGGCTCATAAGTCAGAATCGCCCCCCCCATCCGCGCATGCTTTTCGACCACACCGTTCAACTGCTCCAAGGTCTTGAGCACAGATGCCTCGATGACATCACGGGGCGCATCGCGCATGGTCTCCGATACCACGGCCACCATAATCGTTTTGTTCATACCCAATCCAACGAGGCACTGCTGCTCAACACAGGGATTGTCGGCAAACTGCGCCTCAATAGGGGTGGGTGCAACGAATTTTCCCTGAATCGTTTTGAAGTAATCTTTGATCCGGCCCGTGATATACAGGAACCCGTCTTCATCCTGTCGGAAGCGATCGCCGGTATGCAGCCAACCATCTTGGATTAGCTCAGCCGTTTTGTCCGGCTGCTTGTAGTAGCCAGGTGTGCAACCGTCAGCTCTAATCGCTAACTCACCCTCATCGGTGATCTTGATATCAACCCCAGGTGCCGCCTTGCCCAATGAGCCAAGACGTCGTGCACCTTCCCGACTGATAATCAGACTCATCGCCTCTGTCTGACCGAATCCTTCCATCAAAGAAATACCCACACTGTCCCACCACTCCATCAGCGGCGCCGGTAGCGGGGCAGATCCCGTGAGGTGAAACTCGCAGCGGTCGAGACCCAGTGCTGTCTGGACCGTATGGGCGATTGCCTCTGGGTTGGCACCCAATGCAGCATCAAACGCCTCCCGCCCACCAAACTTGGCCAGAATTGCCTGCTGAAGTTGCTCCCAAACCCGAGGGGCTCCAAAGAAGAAAGTGGGTCGCGTCCGCTGCATGTCGCGGCCTAGAAATTCCAACCCCTCGTTGAAGCTTACAGGCGCTCCGTGGCACAGCGACGTAAATTCAATGACCTGTCGCTCGGCTAAGTGCGACAGAGGCAAGTAGGAGAAGTAAATGGGATCCGCCTCGATCGCGAGGAACTCACTGCCGCGTCGAATAGGGATAACGTTGCTATCGTTGGTTTGAATTACACCTTTGGGTCGACCCGTAGTACCGGAGGTGAAAATGAGTGCGATCATGTCATCGTGCTTAGGAATGTGGCTGGGGCTCTCACCCTCACCTTCGCTCAGTAGCTGATCCCATGTCAGCGTCGCCTCAGGAATATCGGCACCTGGCAAGCTGATGATAGTCACGTCATCGGCAAGCACCTCTTTGACTCGGTCCCAGTTCTCCGCCTCGCCCACAAAGATGGCTTTGGATTCCGTAAATTCGGCAATGTACTGAGCAACATCCGCGTTCAATGTAGTGAAAAGACCCACGCTGACATTGCCCGCTGCCATGATAGCGAGGTCCGCAAAGAACCAATGTGCCCTGTTTCGTGACAAGAGCAGAATTTTGGTTTCTTTGTCGAATCGCTGCTCTAGGGCAGATGCAACCGCATGAATTTGGCGCCGGCTTTCTCTCCAAGAATAATCGTCACTGCCCTCGCCTTTAAAATCACGCAGCCAGATCTCATCGGATTTCTCTGCTGCCCACTGATCGAGGTAAGCCAACAAGGTATCGTGTTCCATTAAATCGCCTCTTTGGGATTTTTTGTTTTTATGGCGCTCAGAGTGTCGCTCTCTTGCCCATTCTGAGCATGCCAGACTGCCCAACTAAGGCAAGAGCGCGGTTCTCGCAAAACTCAGTTGAGGGGGCGCATCAGGATGCTGCGCAGGACCGAATAGTGTTGAAGTCTGATAGCTGAGCGTCGCCTCCAATCAGGCCATCATTCTTACCGGCTTCGCTGAAGTGCATCAATAAAAGCGTCTGCGAATCGGGCTCGAACTCTTGGGTAGGTGGCTCAAACGATGCGCGGTAGCGCGTCTCATTGCTGATGCGAACCTCATCGACCAAGCCATTGAGAACCTCGTAATAGCCGCGACAGCAGTTGTTGCCACCAATCGCGATATTCTGATATCCCAGCTGGGCAGGGCGGGCGCGGAACTCTTTTTCTGCCGCCAGTTCGCCATCGACAAACAAGCGCATCAACCCCTCCTCGTTGGTCGAGGCGACGTGCACCCAGCGGTTTTTAGGTACCAGGTAATCGGAAGTCAGGCCCCTCGAGTTTGCCAATGTTCCATCGATAGAAAACCAGCCACGGAGCAAGCCATCCTTATCCACTGAGAGCCGGTACTCGCGTCCGCGTCCTGATCCGGAGTACTTATCTACGATAACGCCACCGCGCGAGTAATCCCGCAGGAAGACCCGTGCCTCGATGGTGTAATAGTCGTCAAGGTGGAGTTCTTGCGTATTGCTGACAGTGATTGCCTGCGAACCCTGATAGGGATCAAAGTCTGCGGACATGCCACAGAACGCACTGCTGTCATCCTCCGTCTCAGGCGCACAGTCGGCTTGGCCCTTCTCACAATTAGTTATCTTAAGGAGTCCATCGGCACTCCCCTTGGTCGTATGGTCAATCAGAATTCTGGTGTCATCGACCAACAAAATGAGATCTATAGCGGGTTCTCTTTCAGTTACACCAATCTTTAATTTGTATCGCCCCGCGATTGGCTGGAAGGGGAGCATCAACTTAATTCGGGAGGCGTTGTAATCGATTAGTCGTGGTTCGAAGAGGCGGTCTGCATCTTCAGCCCCAAAAAAGATTTTGTAATCCGGATTGCTGAGCAACTGCTCTCCATAAACATTTAGGCGCGGACCGCTCATCTGGACCTGAAAAACAGGACCCGCCTCCAAAGTAGACGGGTGAGAAGCCCACAAAACCGCAGGTGTTGACAGGAACAACACCACGATCAGGACAGCATGTTTAACCGCTCGTAATTCTCTCAATTGGGTTTTCACCTGAAAGCTCTAGCGCCGTAATCGCGAAGTAATCGCGAAATAATCGCGAAATAATCGGTTAGTAATAGTGTAATGCGCACGCGAAAAAAACTTTCCGAGTACCTAAGAGACAAATTGGACAAAAAGCCTGTCTTAAAAGTGTTGTATTAAAAGCATCGCTACTGTCACTAGATGGGACTTACCAATAATAGCCTGTCCAATATCGCTCGCGCCACGGGTCATAACGAAGCGCTTACCTTTAACTGTTATCGACTGTGACTATTTTTCTGTCACGTCTTTTCTGTCACGTCTCGCTCTTTAAGACTAACTACGCGACGACACCGTTAGAACTGAGCTTACCGATGTCAGCGTCACTCACGCCGAAGCTCTCTAGCACCTCACGAGTGTGCTGCCCGTGTGTAGGCGCGCCGCTCCCTGGCTCCAACCGCTCACCGCCAAACAAGGGTGGCGCGAGAATACGCCTAGACGAGCCCGCGACAGGATGGTCGTAAATATCCACCGTACCATTGGCCGATAACTGCTCTTGTGCGAGCACCTCGTCTCGCGTCATGACCTTGGCGCAGGGCACATCGACTTCACGTAACCGCCTCACCATTTCGTTACAGCTCAGCTCGGCACATCGCTCGGAAGCGAGGCCTTTGAGCACACGGATGTTGCGCATTTGGTTCTCAAACGTCGCAAATCGCTCATCTTCCAAAAGATGCTGCATATCAATGGATGTCAGGAAACGCTTCTGCATCTCATAACTGCCGGCTGAGATGATGACGCCGCCATCGCTGCATAGCCACGGATCATAGAGAATATCGATGAGCATTCCACCCTGCTCATGATCGTCACTAAGCAAGGTGTGATTTTGAAAGCCATCCAGGAAGATGAAGAAAAGCCCAGAATCGATCATAGAGAGGTCTATGTGCTGGCCTACCCCAGTTCGCTCTCGCAAGAAGAGCGCGCTTGTAACCGCTTGGCAGGCAGTGTAGCCCGTGATCTTGTCGCACAAGAGCGTCCGCATGAATGCAGGCTCATTACCTTTACCTTGAGTGGCAGCAACCCCCGCGTGAGCTTGGATGATGGGATCGTAAGCAGGCGCGCTACTCATGGGGCCTTGCGTACCGAAGCCAGATATTGCGGTGTAGATGAGCTTTGGGTTGATGCCACGAAGCGTCTCCGACCCCAAACCCAACTTGTCCATGACGCCGGGGCGGAAGTTGTGAATGACCACATCGACCGATGGAATCATCGCCTTGATGACGCGCACGCCATCCTCTGACTTTAAGTCGATCCGCAGCGACTCCTTGCCTCGATTGCAGTTGGCAAATAACGCTGAAATATCAGCCTTGCGAGCACCGATGTAGCGCATAGGGTCGCCAATCGCCATGGGCTCCACCTTGACAACACGTGCGCCTTGCTCCGCCATCATCATCGAGGCAAGTGACGCTGTAATCATGGTTGAAAATTCAAGAATCGTGATTGACTCAAGTGGCTTCATATCGGCTCCGTCGCTTTTTATTCATATGCCTAAGGAGACGCTAGTGGCAGACCAAGCGATAATCAAGTGATGACTCAAGAATCACATCCAGCGGATCGCACCCTAACCAGTCTTCAACACCAAAAAGGTGAACAGGCAGAGGTTATGCCGGCTCCTAAAGACATGCGCTCCCAAAATAGCCATAGAGAAATCTAGACGTCACATGGCGAATGACACCACTAAAACCAAACATTGGATGAACATACCCATGCCTAAAAATAACGGTGATTACCGCCTTGATGTTTTCTAAGCTAGGCGCACGACAATTTGGCGACAATACGCAAAAAGAAAAGCGTATTTCAGGCGCTATCGACCTCGAGAAGGGCCTGAGAAATGGTAAGCAGCGGCTCATAATCAGAGTGATAAAGCTCCTTAAGCTGCTCTCGCATGCCACCTCTACTCATCAAATCCCAGTCGCGGTAACTCACTCGGTCATACCCGTGTTTAATGAAGTTAGCGCGAAGCTTTCTCATGGGCTTCAACCAATACGTCCAGTAAAAATGACTTGGCCCGTCGTCAGAAAGGGAGACCGGATTGGCTGATGCAGGGCCACCCGAGCAAAAACGTTCGATGGCGTGTGCGGAATAACTCCTGTTCTTCACTTTGTCTGGCTGAAGGTCAGGTAATTGCTCCAGTCCAACCAATTTGCGCAAGCAATCCAGAACTTCGCTCTTATGACTACGAACATGTTCAAAACATACGAGTACGACCCGATCGCGGCCGAATAATTCGACACAGTGACTGTAAATTGATCGAACCGGAAACCGACGGGCATCTATGTTACGCATGCCATCTGCATAGACGGCTCGCTTCTCACCAAAGCTGCCATTTCTGAAATTGAGAAATGTCTCGATAGGGCCGCCACGGCCCTTGACCAGCGATTGCCGGTAGGCCGAGTGCAGCCAGTCCGCCGGATGCCGCGCCACATAGAGAATGTGAGCCTCCGGCATCAACTCCTTCAGTAACGCGAGATACTCCGGATGCTGCGGGTAGCCATCGTACATTTCACCCGGGATATCGGGCTTCGATATGAGCAGGCATTTCCCGCGTCCGGTCCGCCGCAACTCCGCCAAGGCGGCCATCACCTTTGCTTTGCAGTCGTCTGCCGAAGGATCGCGATAAAGGGCGTGCAGGGGCGTCATCAGGGCAGACGGATTGAAAAGTACACCGACATTCTTTAACTGAGCAAACACGAAATTTTGAAAGAAGCGCGTCGCTGTTTTATGCAATCCAATGTGCACAACAATGCGAAGCGGCGATGAATCAGACACCTGTGTTTCCTACTCAAACAACTCTTGGTCTCATGATGAATAGCCTGAAGATCAAGTTCAAGCTTGCGCTCAAAAATCATCAAATACAGTCATTCACTGGCATTTCACCCAACCTACGCTATGTTTAAAGAGCCCACGGATGGGCATTGATGTTCACAAGGAGGTGACCATGACCTTACAACTGAAAGACTCAAGCAACCGCTCCGATGAGAACGGCCTGGCTGTATCAAACACACCCCGCCCACTAGCGCGCGGTCGCGATTGCGACATCTTTGCACTTCGACTACGTGAGCGCCCGCCCGAGCCACCAGAACGGCTGCTCGAGTTCTTCGAGCGGAAGCCCCAAACACCTCTGTCTCACACAACCCTGAAAGTCATCGATGTCTTATTGACCGGCGACCTGAGCCGAATTCGATCGGAAACGCTGGCTGATAGTTTGCGCATCAGCCCGACTACGCTTCGACGCCGACTTAGTAGAGACGGCATGAGTTATCAAACCATATTGGACGCGGTTCGACGCCATCGCTGTGAAGAAAGCCTGGCTGACGACTGGATGCCAGGAAAATGTCTCGCCTGGGATTTGGGCTATGCCGAGGTCAATAGCTTTTATCGTGCCTTTCGGCGTTGGACAGGCCGAAACTACAGTGACGTAAAGTTATTGCTGGTCTGACGACGAGTCGACAGTATCAATGGGATCGAAACGTCCCATCTTGTCGTAGACCCAAAAACCGACCCACTCGTGAATTGCAGCAGTGCTGGTTGAGAGGTGCTCGACGGTGGGCATCCATCCGGGAATAGCATGAGGGTATCGATGAACACGATGATCGGTGGGTGCTGCAGTCACTTTGAATCCCTGCGCAGTAAATAAACCGACCGCACGCCGCATATGCAGGGATGATGTAACCAGTAGCAGATGCTGGTTGCTACCGCCCTCTAGTTTGGCAACCTGCTCAGCATTACTCTGAGTTGTCAGACTCTCTTCCTCAAGTGTAATCGCTGACTCAGAGACGCCAAGGCGAACCAATAGGTCACGCATCCGAGCGGCCTCCGAGGTTGAGCCCTGCGTCTTACCACCACTGACAATCAATCGCTGTGCTTTCTTTGCCTGCCATAGTTCGGCACCCATGAGCACACGGTCACCTGCTTCATTGAGATCTGCCCAGCGGCCGAACTTTCCCTCGGCCTCAATACCGCCGCCCAGCACCACAATTATGTCACCGTCGGGAAGCTCCTCGGGGGAAAACGCCGGATAGCGTGCCTCTAAGGGTGCTGCGAATGTATTCACACCAAATTGCGTCGACGGAAAGTACAGAATCCCCAATGCTAAAAACGTGTAGAGCCCTGCGGCCGCGCGATTGCCGCGCAGCTGGCCCCACAGCGACAGGCCAACAAAGAACAGCCCTAGAGATAGTGGGTAGACGAAAAGGGAAAGTATTTTCGTCAACGTGAACATTAGGCGTAGGGATTCCTTAGAACAATCGTCTCTGAACGATCAGGCCCGGTAGAAATAATGTCAATGGGCGCGCCCACTAATTCCTCAAGCTTAGTGATGTAGTTCCGAGCGGCCTGTGGCAAGTCATCCACGCTTTGTGCTCCCACTGTGGACTCGTGCCAGCCAGGCACTGTCTCATACACCGGATGTAGATCGTCATAGTTCTCAGCACCGCCCATCATGGGATTGCCATCGGCATCGGTATAACTGACACAGATGGAGATTTCCTCGAGACCATCAAGCACATCGAGCTTGGTGAGACACAGCCCTGATATGGAGTTGATTTGAACTGCAGCTTTTAATGCCACCGCATCGAACCAACCGCAACGTCGAGGACGACCGGTCGTCGCGCCAAATTCATGCCCTCGTTCCGCTAATCGTTGACCAATTTCGTCAAATAGCTCAGTAGGGAAAGGACCGGACCCGACACGGGTTGTGTACGCCTTAGTGATACCCAGAACGTAATCGAGGTACAGCGGACCGAAGCCAGAACCGGTGGCCGTGCCCCCGGCCGTGGTATTCGAACTAGTCACAAACGGGTAAGTGCCATGATCAATATCGAGTAGCGAGCCCTGAGCGCCCTCAAACATAATGTTGGCACCCTCCTCGCGATACTCATGAAGGCGAGAAGTCACATCGGCCATCATCGGCAATAGCTGCTCACCCTCTTCGTAGGCGGTAGCGAGAACATCCTCGAAGTCTAGGGCCTCAGCACCGTAATAATGGACCAGCGCGTGGTTGTGGTACTCCAACACCTCTTTCAATGAGTCAGCAAACTTTCTGCGGTCTCTGAGGTCACCAAGGCGTAAGCCTCGCCGGGCCACTTTATCCTCGTAGGCAGGACCAATACCGCGACCGGTTGTACCAATTTTCTTCTTCCCACGCCGCGCCTCACGCGCCTGATCGAGCGCGACGTGATAAGGCAAAATGAGGGGGCAGGCTGTAGATATTTTAAGGCGATCTCGAACAGGCACACCTCTAGCCTCGAGCTCTCTGATTTCCTTGAGTAGTGCGGCGGCCGAAAGCACCACACCATTACCAATCAAACACTCCACGCCAGCCCGTAAAATACCCGAGGGAATCACATGGAGAACGGTCTTTTCACCGTTAATAACGAGTGTGTGTCCCGCGTTATGGCCCCCTTGAAAGCGGACAACCGCTGCGGCTTGCTCAGTCAGCAAGTCAACGATTTTCCCCTTACCCTCATCGCCCCATTGGGTGCCGAGTACGACGACATTTCGACCCATTATTGCTTCTCCAGTGGCTCGAGCAGCCATTCGCTATTACGTTTTATCAGTTGCTGCGTGCAGCGGTGATCTATCTCTCCACCTGCTGCCTTGATCACTATGACACCCGAGGCACGAAGTTCAGACTCTTTTGCGGCCAGTTGAGCGGACGCGTCGATGGGTGAGGCAACATACACCTTGGCCTCCGACTCGAGCACCGCTAGCGCCGACCATGCCTTCAAATCGATGGCAAACCCGGTGGCAGGGCGTCTTCGCCCAAAGACCTCACCAACACCATCATATCGACCGCCCTTGGCCACGGCCGCACCGAGCTCTTTCGCGTACAAGGCAAACACAACACCCGAGTGATATCGATAGCCGTGTGCCTCGGTCATATCTACGTACACATTGACTTGTCCTTCAAGGCGCTCGCAACAAGCAAGGACTGCTTCGACGTCGCTGATGACTTTGTCGATACCCGGGATATCGGCAAACGCAACTCGTGCGCGATCCAGCGCCTCGATTCCACCGTGCATTGTAGCTAGGACTGATATTTTCTCTGCCTGCTCGCTGGACAGTTGGGTAAGCAAACGATCAAGGTCAGAGTTTGCCTTTCGCGCCAACAGCTCGAGCACCGTATTCTGTTGCTCGCTAGAGAGGCCAACGTGGGTCATTACCAGCTCGCAAAATGCCACGTGTCCAATATCGAAGGTGATGTCCGACAGACCGCTCCGATCCATCAGGGAGAGCAACAAATCAACTACTTCGATGTCGGCCTCAATACCGCTACACCCGAAGATCTCGGCACCCAATTGCACTGGGCTTCTGTCAGCAGGAATGGAGTTGGCAACACTTTTAAGAGTCGATCCCGCGTAGCAAAGCCGGTTCACACCCTGCAGCCCCATACTATGCGCATCGATTCGTGCGACCTGAGGAGTAATGTCCGCTCTGACGGCGAGCGTTTTACCTGTCTCTTGATCAGTAAATTTGCAACTGAGTAATTCGAGATCAGCACCCAAACCAACATGTAAGGATTCGGTAAACTCAACGAGCGGCGGCACGACATACTCATACCCCCAACCAGCGCAGGTGTTGAGCAATAGCCGCCGACAGTCTTCGACGCGGCCTGCCTGCTCAGGCAAAAGCTCATCGATCCCGTTAGGGAGCAACCATCGTGTTGTGTCACCCATGTTTTTGCCCAAGCTATGAAGGTAGGCGATGAACCGCCCTGTAACCGTACCGGCGCATTATCGCCGGTACGGTCGCAGAGATACAGTGGAAGATTACTTACTCGCTTTTGGATCTCTCAAGTATTGGAAGAACTGACTATCTGGCTGGAGCAACATAATGTCGCTACCACTCGAAAACGTCTGCTGATAGGCATTCAGACTGCGAGTAAACGAGTAGAACTCAGGATCGCGGTTAAAGGCGTCGGCGTAGACGCTAGTGGCAGTAGCATCACCGTCACCGCGAATAATTTCCGCGTCCCTGACCGCCTCTGCCTCAATGACCGTCACCTTTCTGTCTGCCTCTGCGCGCATACCTTCGGCAATTTCCTTACCTTCAGATCGCAACTCCCGCGCTTCCTTTTCTCGTTCAGCATTCATCCGACGGTATACTGATTGAGATACCTCGTTCGGCAAATCAATCTTCTTAACACGGACATCAATCACCTCAACACCCAGCTCAGTCAGCACAGTTTCATTAAGTCGCGCTTTCACAGCTTCCATCAGCTGATCTCTCTCGCCTGACACCACCTCCTGAACAGTGCGGCCTGCAACCTGGTTACGAAGGTCATCGTTAATCCGCTGAGACAGAAGTGCCGCCGCACGAAACTCCTCGCCATTGGTTGCCGTGTAGTATTTGGACGTATCGATAACACGAAACTTCGCGTAGGAATCAACAATCAACTGCTTCTGTTCCTGCGTGAAAAAACGCTCGGGAGTGGAGTCAACCGTCAATATACGACCGTCAAATTTCCGCACCGAATCGACAAAGGGAATTTTAAAGTGAAGCCCGGGCATAAGGTCGGCCTCAACAACCTCACCAAACTTGAGAAGAACGCCACGCTGTGTCTCACTGATAACGTATAACGAATTGCTCAACACAATGAAGCCGAAAAATATCAGTGTTCCTAATAGATTAGATCTGGACATGATTAACGCCCTCCCCGAGTGTTGCGATTGCCGAGGTCTCTTCTGAGCTGTTCTGTTACAGCGTCCGTAACTTCTCGGAGTTGCTGAGACGTGAGGCCTCTGCTCATGACGTTGCCGGGCATAGCGTTGTTGCCACCGGCGGGTGCCAGTTTATCGAGTGGTAAGTACATCATGTTATTACCCCCCTCAACGTCGACCATGACCTTACTGGTGTTTGTCAAAACGGACTCTATCGCATCAATATATAAGCGCTCCCGAGTGACCTCAGGCGCTTTCTCGTACTCGGCTAGAAGCTGATTGAAGCGTTGCGCCTCACCCGTAGCTTTAGCGATGACTTGCTGACGGTAGGCCTCTGCCTCTTCTTTAATCCGCTGTGCGCGACCCCGTGCCTCCGGAACAATACCGTTCGCATAAGACTCGGCCTCATTTTTAACGCGCTCCTCGTCCTCTCGGGCCTTAATCACGTCATCAAAGGCTTCCTGCACCTGTGAGGGTGGGCTAGCGTCATCAATATTGACCTTCCGAACATTAATGCCGGTTGTATAAGCAACTAGGTATTGCTGAAGACGATCACGAACCTGGATTGCGATCTCGGCTCGACCTTCGGTCAAGACCAAGCCCATCGTGCTCTCGCCCACGACATGACGAAGCGCGCTTTGCGCTGCATGCTGAAGCGAACGCTCTGGGTCACGGACCTCAAGGACGAAATTTTTGGGGTCGTCAATCACATACTGAACCGACATGCTCACATCCACAATGTTCTCGTCTTGCGTCAACATCGTCTCGCGGAACTGCGCTGATCGTACTTGTGTGACATTAACGCGAGTCAGCGAGTCGATCCCTCGTGGGTACCAAAACAAGCCCGGTTGTGCCGTTCGATTGTATTCACCCAGCCGAAGTACAACCGCACGCTCTTGCTCACCGATCTGGGTCAAACCAAGCAAACCCCACACAGTGACAACGACAACGAGAGCAATTGTAAGTAGACCACCGGATCCGCGACCAGCACCGCCACTTCCGCCGCGAGATCGACGACCAAAGAGGCCGTTCAGCTGATCCTGCAATTTACGCAGTGCCTCGTCGAGATCGGGTGGACCCTGATCCTTTCCGCCCCAAGGATCGCGCGGGCCTTTATCGCCACCGGGCTCATTCCATGACATATCTACTTCCTCGATAGTTGATTCTGACAGTCTAACAAAACCAGCCAAGATAGGGGCGTTATTAGCCGCTCCCGCTCTCAAAAACCGTACTGATGCTTCAAACGCGTCCAATCAGATTCAGGGAGATAGATGTCAAGCTCACTGCCACCGGCCTCCAACCAATCCTCAGACTTAACTGCACCCATCTCGTAAAGGGCCGCGCGCAGTTTTCCCTGTGCTGGCGCTAACTCGACAGACCCCCTAAAAAAGTTACCCGCGAGTCGCTCGCCAATCGCGTCCCTCAACAAATCAAGACCAGCACCGGTCTTTGCTGAGACAGACACCGAGTCAGGTCGGCCTTCACTGTCTCGTGTAATGCGTGGCTCACGCTCCAACAGGTCAATCTTATTGAAAACAATCAGCTGAGGTATGTCCCCCGCACCAATCTCATCGAGCACCGATTCGACTTCCATTTTTAAAAACTCGCGATCATCCGCAGAGACATCAATAACGTGAACAAGCAGCGAGGCATTGAGCGTCTCTTCAAGCGTTGCCCGAAAGGCTTCGACCAACGTGTGGGGCAGGTCAGCAATAAAGCCCACCGTATCTGCAATGATGACCCCACCCAACCCCTTGATCTCGACACGGGCCAGCGTTGGATCCAGGGTTGCGAATAGTTGATCAGCAGCATACACGCCCGATTCGGACCAGGTGTTAAACAAGGTGGACTTCCCCGCGTTGGTGTAACCAACCAACGAGACCAAAGGCACCTCGGCCCTCTGTCGAGCCCGCCGGTTCTGCGCCCTCTGCTGGCGCACTTTATCTAACCGGGACTCAATCGTACTGACACGAGCTCGCAGCAACCTTCGGTCGGTTTCCAACTGTGTTTCACCGGGTCCTCGCAGCCCAATACCACCCTTCTGGCGCTCAAGGTGAGTCCAGCCACGAATCAAGCGAGTGCTGATGTGCTTGAGCTGAGCTAACTCGACCTGCAGCTGCCCCTCATGCGTTCTAGCCCGCTGGGCAAAAATATCGAGAATGAGACCTGTTCGGGCGATGACACGGCACTTCAAAAAAGCTTCGAGATTGCGCTCCTGGCTGGGTGACAGGGCATGATTGAAAACCACCAGCTCCGCTTCCACTCGTTCTACCTCAGAAGCAATTTCTTCAAGCTTGCCCTTCCCGACAAAATATTTTGCTGTGGGAGCCCGGCGTGACCCTCGAACAACGACCGCGGGATCACCACCGGCAGACCTGACAAGCTCTATAAACTCACCCAGATCTGGCTCGTTGGCTACACCGTCGATAGCAATCTGGACGAGCACAGCGCGTTCGCCACCACTGTGGAGATCAAAGAACATGGTATGTCTCTACGCGTGTTACTGAAGCGCGCTGAAAGCCGATATCAGGCGGCCTCTTCCTCGATTGGCGCAATGGGGATGCGCACGTTGCGCGCAGGCACAACCGTGGAAATTGCGTGCTTATAAACCATCTGCGATACGGTGTTCTTTAACAGAACAACAAATTGATCGAACGACTCAATCTGGCCCTGTAGCTTGATGCCGTTTACGAGATAGATTGAAACCTGAACGCGCTCTTTTCTCAATGCGTTTAGGTAAGGGTCTTGTAGCGTTTGCCCTTTTGACATGGGAGCTCCTTAAAATGTCAACGGCCGCAAAAAACGAGGCGGCCCAATATCCCCTAAAATCGGGGCCAATAGTCTACTACGACAGCGGAGCCTCTAGGTAGTTCCTAAGATGGTTCTTGACCTGCTCTCGACCATCTTTTGCTTCGCTGTCTATCAAGTGTAGACCAGACCAGCTGCGAAGCCACGTTATTTGACGCTTGGCTAATTGCCGTGTCGCCGCAATACCTTTATCTCTCGCTTCCTCGAGTGAATACTCACCCGACAAATGTGACCAAATCTGTCTGTAGCCCACTGCTCGGATCGCAGGAAGATCGACATGCAAGTCTCGCCGCTCGAAAAGCGCTTTGACCTCCTCCACAAAACCTGCCTCCAGCATAAGGTCGAAGCGAGCCTCAATCCTGGCATGCAGGGTGGCTCGGTCGTTGGGTGCCAGCGCAATACAGATGGCCTCGCGGCGATCCTGAGTGCTGGCTCGCTGCCACTGGCTCATTGGGATGCCCGTTTGACGAAATACCTCGAGGGCGCGCGAAATGCGCTGACTATGATTGGGATGCAGGTTATCGGCCGTATCAGGATCCACCTTCGCCAACGCTCGATGCATCTCAGACCAGCCCAGTTGCAATGCCTCCGCCTCTATCTCAGCGCGAACCACCCGATCTGTGGCGGGCATGTCAGCCAGCCCCTCTATGAGTGCTCGGTAATACATCATCGTACCGCCCACCAATACGACCCGCCGTCCGCGTGACCGCGCGTCTGCAATGCAGTTCAGCGTATCCTCGACGAAATTTGCGGCCGAATAAACATCAGCGGGGTCGCGAATATCAATGAGGTGATGCGGATAATCAGGCTGCGCAGCTCCAATACACAAACCTCGATAGACAAGCGCCGAGTCAACGCTAATCAACTCCACATTAAACGACTCAGCGAGGGCAATGGCGGCATCTGTCTTCCCTGCAGCCGTGGGGCCCATAAGACAAATTAGTGGTTCCGGCACATCAACGTCCTCGCAGAAACAGCTTATCTAACTCGTCATGTCCCAATTGGATCCACGTAGGGCGACCATGATTGCACTGACCCGAGTTTTCAGTGGTTTCCATGTCCCTCAACAACCCGTTCATCTCAGCAATGGACAGCGCTCGGTTCGCGCGCACCGACCCGTGGCAGGCCATGGTGGCCAGAATCTCATCCATTCGCGCCGAAAGACGATCGCTATGACCCACCTCCGCGAGATCACCCAGTACGTCACGTAAGAGGTTGGCGGCATTATCTCTGGCGAGAATGACTGGAATTTCCCTTATCAAAACCGTGTCATCACTTGCTGCATCAACCACCAATCCAAGTTGCGAAAAGAGCTCGGAGAACTCTTCGTAAGCTCCCATCTCTGCGGTTGTGAGTTTTATCGGCTCGGGGACGAGTAGCGGCTGACTGGCAATCGATGCCGTCGCACGCGCCGCCTTCAAACGCTCGTAGGTGATGCGTTCATGTGCAGCGTGTGCATCGACCAAAACCATGCCTTCCATGTTCTGCGCGACGATGTAGGTGCCATGAAGATGGGCGATAGCGAAGCCCAGTGGAGGTACATCACTCCCCTGAAGCACAGCTGCTGACGACAATGCTGAGCTCATCCCCGCGCTGACTAAGCCTCTGTCAGAACCCGGTACCGCAAACGACGTCGGTTTCGACAACGGCTCACCGAAGGGGTTCGCACCGACTGCGGGCTCGCTCAGACTGTCGATGCCCCTCGGAATTTCAAGCCCCATCGAGACCTGCTGAAACTGACTTTCGAATGGCTGCGATTCCGCTACTTGGTCGAGGTTAGCCCGGTTTGCAACATCCGAGGGTCGTACATCGGCCAAAGCGCGCCCCAGTGTGCTGAAGACAAACCCGTGAACCGATCGACTGTCGCGGAACCTCACCTCGTGTTTTGTAGGATGGACATTTACATCAACACGATTGGCGTCCAACTCGAGGAATAGGACGTAGGCTGGATGGCGTCCACCGTAGAGCACATCTCGGTAAGCTTGCCGAACCGCGTGCGTAATGACCTTATCTTTGACCACTCGGCCGTTGACGAAAAAATACTGCAAATCTGCCTGTGACCGTGAAAAGGTCGGTAAACCCACCCAGCCATGCAGTGACAGACCGTGCGCGACTCGATCGACGACGACACTCTCTCGCGCAAACGGCTCGCCGCATATACCAATGACACGCCGCTGCAGATCATGGTCTGACGTACCGGCTGTCAACCGGTGAAGTACTTTGCCGTTGTGTGACAAGACAAAGGTTGCATCAGGTCGGGCCAAAGCGGTCCGCTTTACCACCTCTTCAACCCGCGCCAACTCCGTTCGCTCCGTGCGCAGAAATTTTCGACGCGCTGGCGTGTTGTAAAACAGGTCACGTATCTCAAGCGTTGTCCCTCTGGGATGTGCGGCTGGTGATACTGTGACTTTCATCTCACGACCCTCGCAGCGCGCTACCTGACCCTGACTGGGGTCCTCAGAGGTGTTTGATGTGACAGATAACTTGGACACGGACGCGATCGAGGCCAGTGCCTCACCTCGAAAACCCAAGGTTGCTACAGCCTCAAGATCATCAATCGACGCAATTTTGCTTGTAGCATGGCGAGCCAGTGCCAGGGGTAATTCTCCCCCTGCTATGCCGGCTCCATTATCAGTAATGCGTATTCGTTTGACGCCACCCTCGTCGACATCAATGGTAATAACCGTTGCACCGGCATCGAGGGCATTCTCCAGCACCTCTTTAACCACAGAGGCTGGACGCTCAACGACCTCACCTGCCGCTATCTGGTTGGCCAGCCGATTGTCGAGCTGTTTGATCTTCCCAATCGACATCAGCCGGACTCCGGAATGATCAAGACCTGACCCACTGTAATGGTCTTCGATGACAGCGAATTGCTTCGCATTAACTCGTCAACTGACACCGCGTACTTGGCAGCAATTCCGGACAAGGTGTCACCCCTGACCACCTGCACCGTGCGCTCAATAGTGGCCTCCCCCGAGGATGATCTCGCGAAAATAGTGCCCGGTGGTGGATTTGATTTAAACCAACGGTGAACCCCGCGAAAAATTGCCTCCGCCATCTTGTCCTGATAACCGGGCGTTGCCAGTAATGACGATTCTTTGGGGTTAGAGATAAACCCTGTCTCCACGAGAATTGAGGGAATATCAGGGGACTTCAACACTAGAAAGGCAGCTTGCTCCACCTTGGTTTTATGGAGTCTCGGTGCCACCTTACCCATCTCACCGAGCACTTCTGCGCCCACGTCCAAGCTAGAGTCGAGCGTCCCGGTCATCGACAGATCAGTTAAAACGCCAGCCAAGATGTCGTCCATATCTGACACGGCGACACCGCCTACCAAATCGGCTGCATTCTCTTTATCCGCCAGAAATTGTGCCGTTGTCGAGGTGGCGCCTCGGGTCGATAGCGCATAAACCGAAGCACCATTGGCCGACGGGTGAGTGAAGGCATCGGCGTGAATTGAAATAAAGAGATCGGCCTGATTTTTCCGCGCAAGGTCTCGCCGACCCTTGTGTGTAATGTAGTAATCTCCAGTTCGAATCATCACTGGCCGAAACTGAGGTGCAGCATCAAACTTTGATTTCAGACGGTTAGCAATCTGCAGGACGACGTGTTTTTCGCGCAATTTTTTGGGGCCTGACGCGCCTGGATCCTCGCCACCATGCCCGGCATCAATGGCCACCACGACGGGGCGTCGTGTATCAGCTTTGCTGACTGTTTTCTTAGGAGGTGCAGTCACGGGTTGGTTGGACGTCTCGGCGTCGAATAAATCTAACACCAGACGATGACCCGTTCGCTCGTTGGGCGCCAACTGAAAACTCTTGGGCTTCACCTCGGCAGAGAGATCAAATACCACTCGCAAGTCTTCACCCTGCCGAATACCTGACCGGACCCGAGCAATCGGTGTTCCATCAAGTGGCAAATCAGTCAGCACGCCAACCAGTGAGGCGTCGTCGACGTCAAGCACCAACCGGGAGGGATTTGCCAGCTCGAGCACCTTATGGGTGGTGGGACCAGACAAATCCAAGACCACTCGCGTGTGGTCCGGAGCACGCCACAGGCGAATGTCTTCCACCTGCACACTTGCGAGCACCCGAGGCGCCAAGAGGGTCATCAAACAGCCGGTCGCCACCAGAAA
Organism: Gammaproteobacteria bacterium; assembly: GCA_009937065.1. Lineage (GTDB taxonomy): Bacteria > Pseudomonadota > Gammaproteobacteria > Pseudomonadales > Halieaceae > Luminiphilus. Next base: position 72,381 of record JAACDF010000019.1, read on the forward strand.
GCTATGAAGGTTAGGCACGATGACCTCCCATCCGAACCAGTAAGTCATCACCTTGGGTTGTCAACGCGTTAATCGTTAGTTGGCGTCCGTCACCCGATTCGTGAAGGGCAACCTGAAGATCAGGTACCGGCAACCATCCTTCACCCTTTGATGGCCATTCGATAAATAAAATAGCGCCGCTGGCAATGTAGTCGCGAATTCCCAAGAACTCCAGCTCCTCAGGGTTTGATAGCCGATACAGATCTAAGTGGCAAATTTGACCAGCCTCGGCGAGATCATAGGGCTCACACAGAGTGTAGGTTGGACTCTTCGCCGAGCCAGCATGGCCAAGGGCACGAAGCGCGCCCCGTGTGAAAGTGGTTTTTCCCGCACCAAGCTCACCTATTAAAAAAACTACGCAACCTGCATTGAGCGCGCGTCCAATCGCAGAGCCTGCGGCGACAGTCGCGGCCTCGTCTGGAAGAAATTTCGTGAATGAACCCAAACTACTCATGCCGAGAGTGTACCTTGGTCAGCCGCGTATCTGTCACAATGTTGCGGTGAATAACGAAGAGCACAATGAATTAGTCGATACCATCCGTCGCTGGGCCAACGAGTTGGGTTTTCAGGATGTTGGGTTCACAGGAATCGAACTCAATGAACACGAAGCCTACCTCCAAAAGTGGTTGGATGCCGGCTATCACGGCACCATGAGCTGGATGGACCGCCATGGTACTAAGCGAAGTCGACCCTCAGAACTCGTTCCTGGGACCTGTACTGTTATTTCTTGCCGCATGGATTACCGGCCCGAAGCCATGGATTCCTGGCAGGTTCTGAATGCCTCGGAAAAAGGCTTCGTATCTCGGTATGCGGTCGGTAGGGACTACCATAAAATCATTCGATCACGACTGGCCAAACTTGCCGATCGCATAGCGTTAGAACTTGGCTCGGGTGATTTCAGAGCCTTTGTAGACAGCGCACCAGTACTCGAACGCGCCATTGCAGAGCAGTCAGGTCTAGGCTGGATAGCAAAAAATACGATGCTAATTAATGAGTCTGCCGGATCCTACTTTTTCCTTGGAGAGATCTACACGGATATCCCGCTACCACGCTCCAAGCCCAAAGAGGATAAGCACTGTGGCAGCTGCTCCGCCTGTCTGACTGCCTGCCCAACCGATGCTTTCGTTGCGCCTTTTGTTCTCGATGCACGACGTTGTATCTCTTATCTCACTATCGAGCATGAGGGCTCGATAGCAGAGGAACTCAGGGGAAAAATGGGTAATCGCATTTACGGCTGCGATGACTGCCAGATGGTCTGCCCTTGGAATAAGTTCGCCTCGATATCAAACGAATCAGACTTTGCACCGCGGTGGGATTTGGACAACCCCAATTTAGTCGAACTCTTCGCCTGGACAGAGCAGGAGTTCCTTGAACGACTTCAAGGCTCACCGATACGGCGTATCGGCTATAAGAAGTGGCTTCGAAATATTGCCGTAGCTTTAGGCAATGCTGAAACATCACCCGAAGTGCTTCAGGCACTCAAGTCTCGTGAACATCATACGTCTTCTCTTGTAAGAGAACACGTGACGTGGGCGCTCAGTCAGCACAACTAAGCTCACTGCACACTTAATTCGAAATCTACAATCGGATGAGGTGCTCTCTGAAATACCGGAGTTCCTCAATGGACTCGATGATATCCGCCAGGGCTTCATGGACGTTACGTTTCGGAGCTGGCGGTAACTCCGGCCGCCAGTAGTTGGCGAGCAATTTCAAGGTCGTGACGTCGAGATTACGATAGTGGAAGAACGTCTCGAGACTGGCGAGGTGACGGGCCATAAATCGACGGTCCTGACAGATCGAATTGCCGCACATTGGCGAGCGGTTCGGTGTCACCCAATCATCGAGAAACCGCAGTGTTTCTTGCGCCGCCGCGGTCTCGTCCATCGTGCTGGCTCTGACGCGATCGACCAGTCCAGAGTTCGTGTGCGTTCGGGTATTCCACTCATCCATTTTCGCGAGCACGTCATCGCTCTGATGTATTGCAATGACCGGCCCCTCAGCCAATATGTCGAGATCTAGAGATGTAATAATCGTTGCTATCTCGATGACCCGGTCGGAATCCGGATCTAAGCCCGTCATCTCCATATCGACCCAAATCAGCCGCTTGTCCTTATCCATTATGCACCGTCCTCTCAAAAGCAAACTACATCGTTTCGGGAGCTGACAGGGTACACTGACTTTATGGGGAATAGACGACTGACAGATCAGCAGCGAAGGCGCATTGAAGAAAATGCAGTGAAGCGGCGCGAGAACGCCAGCGCCGGAATCACTGAGGATAAAGAGGGAATGATCGTTGCGCGCTACAGCAAAACCGCGGTGGTTAGAGCGGGCAATGGGGAAACGCACAACTGTCACCTGCGCCCAAACCTGTCCCACCTCGTCGCAGGGGACCAAGTACTCTGGGCCAATGAAGAGACCGGCGCCTACGTTACAAGTCAGCTGGAGCGACGATCTGAACTTAAACGACCTGACGCCCGAGGCCAGCTTAAGGCCGTAGCAGCCAATGTCGACCTCATTGCCATCGTCTTCGCACCAGAACCTGAGCCCCATGCCAATCTGATTGATCGTTATCTGGTGGCCGCTCATATGGCGAACATCGACACCATTATCATTCTCAACAAATCGGATTTACTGGATCAGCACCCAGAGCATGATGCATTGCTGGAGAGCTATCGAACGATTGGTTACGAGGTGATGACAAGCGGACCGACGCCTGAGGAAACGCAGGCGCTTAGTGACAAGCTGGGAACACGGACGTCAGTCTTCGTTGGGCAGAGCGGTGTGGGGAAATCCTCCATGCTCAACCGCTTGTTACCGGATGCGGAACTGCGGGTTGGCGCCTTATCCGAGGGTGTTCTTAAAGGACGTCATACAACGACGACAGCGGAGGTATTTGCGCGTCCGAATGGGGGCTTCATCATCGACTCACCTGGGATCCGAGAGTTTGGACTGCAACACATTGATCTCACGCTGGTGGCACCTGGCTTTATGGAGTTCAGACCCTTCCTAGATCAATGTCGATTCCGAGATTGCAGTCATCTCGTTGAAAAAGACTGCAGGGTACTCGCCGCCGTTGAGAGCAATGAGATTAGTTCAGAGCGCTACGAAAGCTTTGTGAATATCGTCAGAGATATCGATACGCAAAGCTATTAAAGCACTTGGTAGCAAAGCCAGTTATAAAGCGTCACCGATCGAATCGTGTCCTCAATAGATCACTCAAAACACTATTGGACGACCTGTTTCTGGCATAGACTGAAACCATGAACATCGTTCGAGTCACAGGGGGTCTGTTGCTGGGCTTTTGCTTTGCTCTGAATGCACACGCACTCGGACAAAGCTCCGATGAAGTGGCATCCCCGGAACTCAAGTCCGAGAATGTGGCTACGGCGGCGCGAGAGAGAGCTGAGCGATGGGTTGACTCGAGTCATCGATTTGCAACCGATCGAACCATGGCGCTGACGCGCTGGGTAGACAGCTTTTTTGGTGACATGGATGGTGACGCAGAAATTGCGGAGTCTCGATTACGGCTGAAAATCACAGCTGATTGGGATGAGCGCCTCGGAACGGAAACTCGCGTTAGCGTAGGCGGCAAGGTCAATCTGCCGCGATTGGCGGATCGCGTAGATCTAGTCTTCCGCGGTGATGACCCCGACGAACTTGTACCGGGTGATGAGGACGACCCCTCGCAGAGTCAGGTAGGCTTGCAGGTTATGCTCGATGAAAGCGCCAGCGGGAACCACCGAACCGACTTCACCGTAGGCTTATCCGGCGCCGGACCAAAGCCGGGGGTGAAGTATCGCTACAAGACACTCTGGGGGCCAAATACCTCGTTTCGATTTTCTCAGCGAGCACAATACGATTTTGATGACGGGGGGTTTGCGACTACCAAACTCGATATCGACTACGCACTCTCAAGACGATCGCTTATAAGAACTCAAAACCGCGTGCTGTATGGCGAGAACTCAGATGGCGCGGAGTGGTCCTCCAATATTGGTGTCGTGCGCCAGTGGGCGGTCGAAAACGGATTCGAGCGCGCGGCTTATTTGTACGCTGGAATAAGAGGCCATACCGAGCCTGATAGCTACGGAGAGAACTACCAAGTGGGGCTGCGATTGAGAGCGCAGGCCATCCGCGAGTTCTTATTTTTTGAGCTTGAGCCCACGCTCAGTCAACGCATCGACGCTCCAAATTTACCCCGAGAAACCGCCTGGGCAGTGGAGGCTCGAGTCGAGTTTCTCCTCTTCGACTAAAGCGACGTTGCTTACGACTCCGAGTACCACGCTCGACAAATACTCTCGGCTTAGAGATTTTCCTCTGCGAACGCAGCGAGTCTCGATCTTACAATGCCATTGATATGCATGATGCCTGCATGTGGGTAAGGCTTTACGCGCTCGACTAAGTAGGTGAGGCCCGAGGTCAGGGGTGAAATATATTTGTTATCGATCTGAGCCAGATTCCCTAAGACCACAATTTTTGAGTCTGAACCCACACGACTGATAATTGATTTCAGCTGAAACTGAGTCAGGCCTTGTGATTCATCAATGATGATGTAGGCGCCATTGAATGACCTGCCGCGCATAAAGTTGAGCGACTTAAACTGAAGATTGGCGCGCTCCTTCACGTACTCGATGCTGCCATTAGAGCATTCATCTGCGCCATGAAGAATTTCCAGGTTGTCGTCAAATGCCGCAAGCCAGGGCGCCATTTTCTCTTCCTCGGTCCCGGGTAAAAAGCCAATCTCTTCAGCCATGGGCGGCGTTGAACGCGCGACGATAAGCTTTTTGTACTTTTTCTGCTCCAAAATGGCGTGAAGGCCATAGGCCAATGCTAAAAGGGTCTTACCCGACCCCGCAGGTCCCGTCAGTACGGTCATATCCAAATCATCATTATCGAGAAGACGCATGGCCATGGCTTGCTCCAAATTCCTGGGTGCCAAACCCCAGAAGCGCTGATTCATCAAGTTATCTCGACTATCGACCGCGAGGTAGACGAATTCCTGATCAACATGGTCGACAAAAGCGATAAAGCCATTGTCGTCATACAGAAACTGATTGGGGTAAGCCTCAGGTAACTCTGATCGTGGAATTCTGTGAAGCGTCAGATCCTCTTCACGCACCGTATCCACACGATCAATGCCTTGCCAAAACTCGCCCTCGCTCTTCTGGTAACCGGTGGCGAGAAGGTCAATATCATCAAGCACACGATCGTGACGATAATCCTCGACATGCAATAACCCGGAGCCCTTAGCCTTGATCCGCATGTTGATGTCTTTGGTTACCAGACATACAAACTCGCCCGGGTGCTCTATTTGATATTTAAGCGCGACATTGATGATGCGATTGTCGTTAGCCTGATCCTGAGTACTATCGAGAAACGGCACGTTCTCGTTAGCGCTCAACAGCTGGTCCGGAAAAATCGCCAAACGTCCCAATGCACCAGACAATGTGGATCCTGGGATTTCAACACCGTCCTGTATAGCTTGTGGTGACGAAGATCCCACTACTTTATCGATCATCTGAATAGCAATACGTGCCTCCCGACTGACCGATTTATCCCGCCGATCCTTAATGTGATCCAGCTCTTCCAGAACGGTCATTGGAATCACAACCCGATGCTCTGCGAATGCTGCGATTGCCGTTGGATCATGAAGTAACACGTTGGTATCCAAGACATACGTCTTTACTCCCGCGGGGGATAGTTGCGTGACTTCGTTAGGCAAGTTTGCAGATTGCGTCATGTGATCTCCGACCATTGTCCAAACAGTAAAATGAGGGCCACCTCGCTCTTATAGAGGGGCGAGTGCACGGCGCTGATACGAGGGATAAAGAATAGGCGGTTGCAGATACACAACACAGTGGCGTGGTACGAGGTGTCAAGGCGGAGCCGACAAACGTCATTACCAATAAACCGTCCTACTCTTTCTATTTCGGGCAGTTTCAGTAAAACCATGGAATGCCCGCGTGTCAATTACCGGGTAATGAATTTTTTTGATCACCACAAAAGCGTGAAAAGTGGGGGCCTCTCAGCTAGGATTTACCCTTCGATGGTAAAGACCATCTCGGCGATACCACCCTTTTTCAAGAGATTCCTCGTTGTATGTTAAATAAAAACGCCCTAAGTCAACTTCAGGGCCTAAAAGACAAGATAGAAGCAGAAAAAGAATACGCCGAGGGAACTGTCAAAGCGACACGGAGCCGGTTTGGTTTTGTGGTGCTGGATGACAACCGAGAGATATTTCTACCTCCCGATGAAATGCATCGTGTCTTTCCTGGTGATCGGGTGTCCATCATCGTCAAACCGGCACCTGAAAAAGACAAGTCAGGTAAAGAACAAAGCACAGCGGAGCTCGAAAAATTAATCTCTACCGCAACCAGCGATTTCGTCGGAGAGGTCGTTCAAAAGGGCAAAGCATTTTTCGTCGCGCCTGATATCCCTGAACTCATGCATTTCACCCGGTGGCTCTTTATACCGCCTAATGCACGCTCCGGAGCTAAGGCCGGCGATCTGGTTCAGTGCCGACTTCAAAGGCACCCATTTGCGGATGGTAAGCCCTCGGTAAAAGTACTTCGGTCATTCGGACCCGTGGGAACGCCAGGGCTTGAGAATGACTACTGCGCCGCGCGAGCGGGCATCGAGAAGATGCTCCCAAAAGAGCAGTTCAAGGCGATAGAGGCGCTCGTTGGTGACGGTGATACTCTCGACGAGATCAGAGAGGACCTGCGCTCCCTGCCGCTAGTCAGTATCGATTCTCAACATACCGTGGATATCGACGATGCTTTGTGCGCTGAACCCCACGAGAATGGCTGGAAACTGACGGTTGCCATTGCTGACCCCACCACCTTTGTTAAAGAGGCGCCGGACCTGACAACCTTGATTGCAACGCGAGGGACGTCGCATTACTTTCATGGTTTGGCGATTCCGATGCTGCCAGAGGTGCTAACACAGAGCGCCGCATTAAGGCCTCTTGAGGATAAAAACGCCCTAGTGTGTCGTCTCCTTATCTCTACAGAAGGCGCCATTACAGATTCGAGCATCCAACTTTCCATTATCCGATCTAAAGCCAAGCTCAGCTATCAAGAAGTGGAAGACGTATTAACGGATGGCGCTGAGCACGAGTTCGCCGAGCATTTGAAATATCTTAACGACTGCTATGGCGCGCTCCGTTCCTGGCGGGAATCGAGAGAGCTCGTCATAGAGCATCGTCCAGAACATCGTTGGTTGCTGAATGAGAGGAAACAAATCGATCGTATCGAAGAGGTGCGAAAGAAAGGATCACAGTTGCTGGTCGAGGAATGCATGGTCGCGGCGAATCGGTGCATTGCCCAAGCCCTAAAGGATGCTGAGCTGCCTGGTCCATTTGTAACGCACGCGGGCATAAGACGCGATCGCGCCGACGAGGCAAGAGAGTTTTTGACACGCTTTTTACCCGCGGAAAACACCCTTGATTTCTCGACGCTCGACGGTTTTCGTACACTGATTACCGAGTTAAATGACTCATCCGATGAGCGGCCCTTGCGCTCAATGATTAATCGCTTAATGTCGCGAGCAAGCTTCAGCGTTAAGCCCGCACCGCATATGGGCATGGCATTACCGGTATACACAAATGGAACATCACCCCTTCGCAAAGCTCTGGATTTTTGTGTACATCTACAACTCAAAGCCATGCTTGGCGATCCGAGCATTAAGACAGCGCCGGCCACAGTATTCGATCTTATCAATCAAGCCAGTTCGAAAAACCGTCAGGCGGTGAATGCGGCCAACAATTGGCTGAGTTGTAACTACCTCAACGCACAATCGGCCGAGGGTCAGTCCGAATATGAGGCAGAGATTGTGCACATCAACACCTCTGGATTTACGGTCAAACTGGCAGGCATTGGACTCGAAGGCACCGTTGATCTCAGAAAAGAGGAAGAGAAATTTAGCTTTGATAAATGGGAGATGGCGTTGGCAAGCAAAACTCGACGCTATCAATTGAGGCAGCATGTCCGTGTTCAATATAAGCCAGTCGAAAAACCACGCGGAGAGAGCGCCGGCTTTTCCGTAATCTAGGACGCTACCGGAGCACCGGACGCACCGTATCTCAAGGCAGTAAAATATGCATCTACAATACGATAGCTAGGAAAAATCATCATGTCGCAAGCCCACTCTGTAAAAAATCTCCTCGGCGATGAGGCACTGATCGGGAGTCTCGTGACCGTTCAAGGGTGGCTGAGGAGCAAGCGAGACTCGAAAGCGGGCATCTCATTCCTAGCGGTAAACGATGGTAGCCACTTCGATAGTTTGCAATGTGTTGCGCCTAAGGAACTCTCTAATTACGAAGATGAAGTTTTAAAACTGTCCACAGGCTGTGCCGTCATCGTATCGGGTGAACTCGTGGCATCGCAGGGCGGCGGTCAGTCGGTTGAAATCCAGGCATCTAAAGTTGAACTTATCGGAGATATTGACGACCCCGAGTCGTACCCAATCGCAAAAAAGCGTCACACCTTTGAGTACCTTCGCACACAGGCCCATCTGCGAACGCGAACCAATACCTTTGGTGCCGTAACAAGGGTCCGCCACACCTTAGCGAAGGCCATCCATGATTTCTTTCATACGGAAGATTTCTACTGGGTCAATACGCCCATTATTACAGCCAGTGATTGTGAAGGTGCGGGGGAGTTGTTTCGCGTCAGCACACTCGACCTCACTAACCTGCCCCGAGATGACAAAGGACAAGTCGACACTTCTCAGGACTTCTTCGGCAGTGATGCGTATCTGACGGTATCGGGGCAACTCTCGGTCGAGTCTTACTGCCTGTCTATGGGCAAGGTATATACCTTTGGGCCGACATTCCGGGCCGAAAATTCAAATACCTCAAGGCATCTTGCAGAATTCTGGATGGTTGAGCCTGAGGTGGCGTTCGCGGACCTTGCTGATAACGCAGCGCTGGCTGAGCGGCTTTTGAAATCTGTCACGCAGCGGGTGCTAAATGACTGCGAGACAGACCTTGGCTTCTTCCAACAGCGAATCGACAACACAGTGCTCGAACGATTGACCAATATCGTCGATAAGCCGTTCGTGACAGTCACCTATTCTGACGCTATCGACATCTTGCTGAAGTCGGGTAAGACATTCGAGTTCCCCGTCGAATGGGGTATCGATATGGCCTCTGAACATGAGCGCTTCCTCTCAGAGCAGCATTTCAAAGCCCCTGTGGTGGTTACGGACTACCCCAGAGAGATTAAGGCTTTCTACATGCGACTCAACGACGATGAGCGCACCGTGGCGGCAATGGATGTGTTGGCGCCCGGTATCGGGGAAATCATTGGAGGCAGCCAACGCGAAGAGCGTCTCGATGTATTAGATGCGCGAATGGATGAGGCTCTGAAAGATACCTTGTGGTGGTACCGAGACCTTCGTCGCTACGGCACGGTCCCGCACGCCGGTTTTGGCCTAGGGTTTGAGCGTTTGGTTGCCTACATTACGGGAATGGAAAATGTGCGAGATGTTATTCCATTCCCTCGAACCCCCGGCAATGCCGAGTTTTAATGGCTCTTCATGAGGCTCTTTATGAGGGCTCCGCATGAGTAAGCGAGTACAGGTCGCCCTCCTACTGACGGGCAACGAATTGATGAGCGGGGATACGGTCGACAGTAATTCGTCGCGCATCGCACTTGCTCTGGGTGCCCATAAAATTGGCGTGGGCAAAAAGATTACCGTCGGTGACGACCCCGAGTTACTCAGCGATAGTCTAATCGATCTCTGCGCGAGCGCAGAAGTCGTCATCATAAATGGCGGCCTTGGACCCACTGAAGACGACCTCACCGCAGAGTTGATCGCGGAAGTCGCAGGTAAAGTACTGGTTAATCACCCCAAGGCCATAGAGCATCTCGAGATGTGGTGCGAGCGAAGAGGATTAGAGCTCAATGCGAGTAACCTCAAACAAGCCTTGCTTCCTGAGGGCGCTGATTTGGTCGCTAATCCGATTGGCAGCGCGGTGGGATTTGCGACAGAGGTCAATGGCGCACTGGTGATTACAACACCGGGGGTACCCGTTGAGCTCACTGCCATGCTTCCCGAAATCTGCGATCGCATTGCCACGCGTGTGGGCGCCGGCACCGCCTTCATACGAAGACTACAAACCTTTGGTATTGGCGAGTCGACCATTCAAGAGTTGGTGAATAAACGCAATGATGATTGGCCGAGCGGAGTGACCTTGGGCTTTCGTTCGGGACTGCCTCAGCTGGAACTAAAGTTACAAGTCGATGATGCCGACCTCCTTACTAAACGAGACGAAGCTGAGTCGCTACTGCATGAGTTAATTGGCGATCACATCATCGGTCATGACGACGATCAGCTAGCCATGGCCTTACAACGGGCGCTGCTTGGGCAGCAGATGTCGGTGACAACGGCTGAGTCCTGTACCGGCGGTTTGATTGCATCGCTCATAACCCGCGAGGCGGGTTCTTCACAGATCTTTGGAAGTGGTTTCGTCACCTACTCAAATGCAGCCAAGAACAGCGTGCTGGGTGTTCCCGAAGCAACCCTGGTCAAACACGGTGCCGTGAGTGAGCCTGTTGTCCTTGCCATGCTGACCGGCGCATTGGAAAAGAGCGGCTCGGACATTGGCATTGCCGTATCTGGCATTGCAGGTCCCGGGGGCGGGTCAGACGACAAACCTGTAGGCACCGTCTGGATGGCTTGGGGTGCCAAAGAGCACCACCGGGCCATTCGACTGCAGGTACCAGGCTCGCGGGAGCGTTTTCAGGTTATCGTCGCGGCCATTGGCCTAGACATTATGCGCCGACAAGTCCTAGCGCTTCCGCCAATACCGCACTACATCCAACGATTTATTCACCGCGCGCCGTGACCTAGGGTTGCAGCCGCGAGCGACCCCAGCCATCGGCATACTGGTACACGAAGCGGTCGTGTAGACGGTCCTCTCCACCTTGCCAAAACTCGATTCGCTCAGGGACTAATCTAAAGCCACCCCAATGCGGCGGTCTCGGCACGTCGCTTCCATCAAACCGCCGAAGCGTCTCCTGATACTGGTGCTCCAACACTGAGCGGCTGGCGATTGGCCGACTTTGCTGGGAAGTCCAGGCCGCAATCTGACTGGCACGCGGCCTGGCAGCGAAGTAGGCATCAGACTCAGTTTCAGCGATTTTTTCTACCCTCCCCGAGACACTGACCTGCCGATCCAGTTCATTCCAAGGAAACAGCATCGACGCCCGATCGTTGTCGGCTAGTGCCACAGCCTTATCACTGTTGTAGTTAGTAAAAAACACAAAGCTGCGCTCACTGACACCTTTTAACAACACAAATCGCTGACGAATCGACCCATCGGGCTGAACGGTCGCCACCACCACGCCCGTGGGATCTGCCAACCCCGCCGCACTGGCGTCTTGCTGCCACTGCTCGAACAACGCCATTGGATCATCCGGCATCGACTCATCGCGAAGGCCGCCTTTGGTGTATTGCCGGCGGTAATCTTTTAATTCCATGACTCCTCCTGAAGACCCTATGGTAATCGAAGTCGGGGGTACTCTGCGTAAACTCAATGATGTGATAGCTTTGCACCCACATTGCCACACCAAAAGTTTTGGAGACTCCCTCATGCGCTTCGCCAGCCTGGTCATCGCCACCGCGATGATGTTCAACGCCTCACCCGTTACTGCACAAACCGAAGACCAAGGCGGGCCACTGATTGACTACGGGACTCGCTTCATCCCCGCCATTGCATCCAAAGGCATCGTTTCTGGCCCAGAGAAGCTCGCATCGGAGGCTGGACTCGACATGCTCAAGCGCGGCGGCAATGCGATTGATGCAGCGGTAGCAACCGGTTTTGCCCTCGCCGTCACCCTTCCCCGCGCAGGCAACATTGCTGGCGGTGGTTTCATGTTGGTGCACCTCGCAGAATCCAACGAACAGGTGTTCATCGATTATCGAGAAATGGCACCAGCCAGCGCCTCACGAGATATGTTCCTCAATGAAGATGGCACTGTGAATAAACAGATGGCCTACAACAGTGTCAGCGCCGCCGGCATCCCGGGCACGGTAGCTGGGATGATTTACGCCTTACAAAAGTACGGGTCCCTCGATCTCAAAACAGTGATTCAACCTGCTATCGATCTAGCGGAAAAAGGTTTCGAGGTTCCTGCAGCTTTGCATCTCAATTTACGCTCTGCCTCAAAACGCTTGTCCAGGAATGAGGAGGCCAATCGTGTTTATCTCGGCGGTAACGGTACCGCGCCGGCCATGGGAACAGTGTTCAAGCAACCTGACTTAGCCGAGACCCTAAAGCGTATTCGCGATAAGGGGAGCGACGGGTTTTACAAAGGTAAAACCGCCGAATTAGTCGTTGCAGAGATGCGGCGAAATGGCGGACTGATAACCGAGGCTGACCTCGCGAGCTACCGCGCGATAGAGCGCGCGCCGGTACGATCTACGTTTCGTGACTATGAACTCGTCAGTGCACCGCCCCCGTCGTCCGGTGGCGTCCATGTCTCTCAGATATTGAAATTGCTTGAGCCATTCCCGCTCAAAGAATTGGGTCACAACAGCGCTGGGTACCTGCACCTCCTCATTGAATCGATGAAGCTCGCCTACGCCGATCGAAGTGAGTATTTGGGTGACCCCGACCGAACGGCTATTCCCATCGCACAATTGACGAGCGAGGATTATCTGGATCAGCGCCGGACCATCATCCGTGACGAAGTGGCGACGCCCTCGACTGAAATCCGACCCGGCAACTTCGAAGATCTAGAGAGCACCGAAACGACCCACTACTCCATAGTCGATCAATTCGGGAATGTAGTCTCAAACACCTACACCATTAACTTTAGTTTCGGCTCAGGCATCGTCGTACCAGGCACTGGCATGCTCCTGAATAACGAAATGGATGACTTTGCAGCCAAACCCGGATTCCCTAATGGCTATGGCTTGGTTCAAGGTGAAGCCAATGCAGTATCGGCGGGCAGTCGACCGCTATCCTCTATGACGCCGACGCTCGTATTTAGGGGCGGAAAGCCTTGGATAGCCACTGGTAGCCCCGGTGGGTCGCGCATCATTACTGCCGTCGCACAAACACTGCTCAATGTCATGGCGTTTGACATGACGTTGGGTATGGCGACGTCGGCACCCCGAATTCACCACCAATGGATGCCCGATATGGCCATGGTGGAACCCGGCATTTCACCCGATACCGTGTCGATTCTCGAGGCGAGCAAACACAAAATACTGCGTTCTAATAGCACCATTGGCCGCGTCAACTCAGTGCAGATTGAAGATGGCTGGTTCTATGGTTATGCAGACCCAAGACGGCCGGGAGGCCATGTCGCGGTCTGGTAGCTTAACTCATCGATCGTACTTTCATTGTCTGGCGGCCAACAGCAACGAGGTCGCCATTGGCATCCCAGATCTCGCAGTCCTGCTCGGTAACACCCTTGATCAGGGTATGCGACCTAGCCCTGCATAGGATTGGTCCAGGTGCAGGCTTACCGCGCAACTGAACCGTCATTTCTACGGTCGGTACCCAACCGACATTGGGCACCAGAGTGAATGAGGGCGGGGGCATCATATCGCCAAACATCAAAAGATCGATTGGCTGGATGTTAGCTCCATCAACATATTGCATATAAGCAATAAACTCACCGGTGTTGGTGGGTTCTTGATCAGCAAAAAACTCCGCGCCCTTCACTATGCGCGTATCGATCGTGTTGTGAATTTCCAGCACGTTGTGCTTCGGTACGTCGATGGACTCGAAGGGTGGTACGTCAGGCGGCGTCATCACCGTATTAGTAGGGCCCTTCAATCGATCGAGATCGGTGTAGGCTGCATTGGCGATGATCTTCAGGTTGCCCTCTTGGTAGAGGCGAGCTGACGCGAACTGAGTGCCTTTGCCAAGCCGCAGAATTTCAACCTCAACCTCGGCCTCACCCAACTGAGTTGGCTCTAAATAAAACGCGTTGATAGACAGTGGATCCGCATGGTTCAGCGACTGCGATATCGCACGCCCCACGATCGCCAAAACATAGCCACCGTTGGGTACACGGCCTATGCGCCACCCCTTTTGGAGATTGGCGCGCCATCGATTTTTGCCAATCGCTTCAAGTGTCGTGTCCTCTAAGAATTTGCCCATTTGCTCACCCAGTGTTATCACCTGTCCAGATCGCGCCCATTCTTGGGTCGCGGCGGAAGTGTACACACCTTGCGCTAAGACGTAGAGATTAGGTGAAAACTATCTCTATACTTGGGTGAAAAGAGGACTGACTCGTGAAAGTGTTTTCGGCAGGTCTCGCATTATCGACCGCATTGACAGCAGCGACACTCACACTGACCGTGCCATTGGCGTCGGGACAGGACCTGATGTTGGGTGCCTACGACCCCCGTCAGCAGGAAACACTCTGGAATGACGCCATCTACCTGCAAAGTAGTGGACAGCACAGCGAAGCCATTGAAAAGCTTAAGCGCGCCGCACACCTAAGTCGCATAAACGATGGACTCAACGCGAAAAGTCAGCTCCCTTATCTCCGCGCCGAAATCGCCAGCCATCGCGCCTTGGAGCAGCTTGCTATTGCGGATGAGCGTCAGGCATACCTCTCCCGCATTGAATCAACAACGATTCCGTCGGGTCCGGAAAAGGTAAAAGCATTGCTGGCGCAGGCCGAATGGCATCAGTACGCACTGCTGCAGGATATTGACGAAGAAGAGGAAGCGACCGCCCGCATGGGCAAGGCATGGAACTTCTATCGTCGGGCGCTCAATGAATCGATAGCTACCTATGGCGAGGATTCGGAGGAGTTAATTCCAGCGCTTGAAGGGATGGTTCGTGCGCAATATCTACTGGCAAGTCACCGCGGAATCGGAGCCGCTATGCCAGGAAAAATGGATCGTAACGCCACCAATTATGCTGCGGGTAAGAGCGCCTTTAAACGGGGCCTTGCTGTCCTTGTTGCGATGCAGCAACTCAATCGAGACCGCTTGGGCGTTAATCGTGAAATTCAAGCTGACGACCTGATTCGTATGGGTGACTGGGCGTGGTGGACCGGTAATCGAATGAACGCCATTAGTTTTTACCAAGATGCTCTCGCCCTCGCCAATGGCGAGAGTTTGGTAACAAGTGATGAAACAAATTCAGACACCAAGGAGAAAGTACTTGATACAGTAGTGGACGAGGTGAATGGTGCCAGTGCGGTTAACGCTCCACGATCAAGCGGCGCTTCAAAGCCCGAGGTTAAAGAGACCGATATCGCTGATAACGCAACACCACTTGCGCCGATGACGATTGCCGATGTGCAACGGGATCCACCTGAAACGACGAGCATTCCTGATCCTGTGGTCGAGATGACTGACGTTGACGGAGAGCAACTGGAAAGTGCCGTTGCAGTAGCATCGACGGAACTCTACCCAACCTTCCGTATACTTGATGCACCCGTAGCATTACCGGCAGTACCGGGCTTTGACCCCGTACTCGATATCAAGCAGGGTGAGCCCGCTGAAGGTGACCTGGTTGTGAGTTTCAATATTAGTATGACCGGTAAGGCAGTCAATTTGGAACGCATTCAGTTCCCAGCGGTCGAAGGTACGAGAGGTCCGGAACGCGTCATCCGACGGCTGAAAGAAATGCGTTTCAGGCCGGTATTCGAGGACGGTAATCCAGCCGAAAGTGAGAGAATCACTTGGGTATTCGAACCGAAACACTGGGCAATGCCGAGAGCAACAACGACGGAGACATCGACATGAGTGTTAACGCAATGAAGGGGCTTATTGCGGTGGCTGCGATTTTGCCAATCTTGGCGGGCTGTCCGTCGGCCAGTATGCCAACAACACCTTCAACCCCCTCTGCATCGATGCCACCCGGCGGCAGCTCCGGATCTAGTGGCTCATCCGGGAGCTCATCTTCGAGCGGTGGTGGCTCAGGTGGTTCATCGAGTTCGTCTGGTGGGTCATCGGGCGGTGGTTCGTCCGCCGGCGGATCATCGGGCGGTGGGGCTTCGGGTGGAGGCTCATCGAGCTCCGGCGGCTCAGCGGGAAGTGGCAGCGCCGGTGGTGGTTCCGCGGGTGGCGGTATGCCTGGCGGAAGTCAGGGCAGTGGCTCAGGTGGCATGGAAAGCGGCAGCTCTAATGGGTCGGGCGACGGCGCCATGGCAGGGGGCGATCCTGGCTTTGGTGATTCCATCGGCGGTGATCTTTCACTTCCCAGTCTTGTCGATGAAGAGCCCGTCTACAGCGCCTCGTCTGGCAGCAGTGGTAACGGCAGCGGGTCGAGTAACAGCTCCAGTAATGGAGGTGGGACCTCATCGGGTAGTGGCTCCAGCGGCGCGAGCGATGGAAGCTCTTCCTCTGGTGCCACCGAGGGGCAAGTTGCGTCTACTGCGGGCTCAGATGCAGGCCAAGGCGGTGGCACACGAGTACAGGGTGGTTTAGAGCCCGAGTGGGGAACTACGGACACCATGACAACCGCAGAGCGTGTTGCAGTGCTCGATAGACAACTCGAAGAAAGCACTGGCGTGTTTGACGCCATCATTCGAGAAGAGCAACGTCAGCAGCGGACAAGTCGGCGAGAGCAAGGTGCCAATAATCAAAGCTCGGGTGACTCGGGAACCGAGCAAAGTTCAGGCGGTCGAAACCCTTATGAAGCAGATGAGCAAGGCGGTTACGGTTCTGTCGGCGGTGGCATGGGTGGACGTTCGGGCGGCGCACCTGATGCACCGGCGGTCTATGAGGCTCCCGAAGACATCCCATCCGGTAACGACGACGACATAGTTGCACGTCAGCTTCGCGAGGCCGCTATGCGGGAGCCTGATACGGATATTCGTGAGGCGTTATGGAACGAATACCGAAAGTACAAAGGTATTGAGATACCCGAAGAATGATTAATCGGCTTACGACACTGCTAACTCTGCTGACTGTGCTTGGCGGATGTGTAACAGAGACTGTCAAAACAACTGCGGTGCCGACGCTGAGCACCTATGAGACATCACTACCGAGTGATGAGGTGCTCGATATTGCAGTGGTCGTTTTTGATCCGGGCATTGCGGAAGTGGATCCAGAGGAAGGTATCTACCCGGAAATTAGGCGCGCCGAGGCAACCTTTATGGCGAGAGAGCTTGCTCTCGTTCTGGATGATCAAGGCGTGTGGGGGGCGAGTCGAGTGGTGCCCTCCGCCGAACACATTACTGATGTCCTGGTCACTGGAGCGATAGAGCGGTCGGATGGCGAGGCGCTAGCCCTCGTAATTAAAGCTATCGACGCTCAGGGGCGCACCTGGCTCGATAAACAGTACGCTGGAACAACCAGTCGCTATGCATATCAACAGACTCAGCGCGTTAAGAAGGATCCGTTTCTCGCCGTCTATAGGGACGTCGCAAACGACTTAATCGCCGTTTTCAAATCGTTAGCCCGTCGTGATCGACTTGCCATCAGAGATGTATCCAAGCTGAAGTTTGCTCAGAGTTTCGCGCCAGAAGCTTTTAAAGGCTACCTCAGCGAGGGTGAGGGTGCGCTCACACACCCTGTCAGGCTTCCAGCAGAGAGTGATCCGATGATGTCCCGTATCGGTGCCATTCAACAGCGCAACCACATCTTCGTTGACACGCTGCAAGGTCATTACGATAACTTTTCCGGCTCGATGGATGGTCCCTACAATGAGTGGCGACGGTTGAGCTACGAAGAGACTGTCGCGTTACGTGAGCTTGAAAACGAGGCGCAGACCCAATTAATCATGGGGGGGATTTCTCTATTAGCGGGCATCGCGGCAGCTACGTCCGATGATCGTAATGTTAGGACTGCGGGCGCTGTTGGAATGTACGCGGGTGGTGGCCTGATTAAGAGCGGATTAGAGCGCAGGGCGGAAGCCAAAATTCACTCACTCGCTCTTGAGGAGCTAGGACAGTCGTTAGAAGCGGAAATCACACCTCAGGTGATTGAGCTGGAGGACCGAACCATCGAGCTTTCAGGTACGATTGAAGATCAATACGGCCAGTGGCGTGAGATCCTTAGTGATATCTACGCTGCGGAAATTTCTGAGCTTCCAACTGATATAAGCCAGTCCTCTCAATAAACGAGTCTTGCCGATAGATGACAAACGATAGCAAAGACACGTTGCGCGCGGCGTCCTTTGAACCGAAAGCTAAGTCTCAAAGCGTCCAGGAGGTCCCGGATAACCCTCGACCAGTGGGTACGTGGATAGCACTGGCCAGTGGCGCCGTTTTGCTTGGGCTTGTCGTATTTGTCCTACCTCAATTTGCACCTAAACCCCAGATTCCGTCTTCATCAGACGCCAGCACTGCTGTGTCAGCTGCGCCAGCAGCTTCAATGTCATCAGCCGCTAGGCCGCAGGAGAGCGTTTCCGAACGAAGCCCGTTCGCAGAAGCACAGCTCGCCAAAGTCCGACGCTCAGCTCAAGAGGTACTGCAATCATTACTGGAAACCCAGTCTCGACTCGAATCGCGGGGTGTTGATCAATGGGAAGAAGATGGTTTCACCGCGGCAAGTGCCATTGCAGTTGAGGGTGATGCGTTATACCGAGCGCAAAAATTTGATGAGGCCGAAGCCTTGTATCAACAAGCTCTTGACGCCTTGAATGCGCTGGAGGCCTCACTAAGCGACGAAATCGACAGCAGACTCGCTCTGCTGCTCGAGGCTATTGAATCAGGCGATGAAGCCACAGCCGACGCTATCGCACCCTTGCTTCAACAAATGGCACCTGACAGCGATGCCGTTTTTGACGCCGTTGAGCGTGTCCCCCTCATGCCTGAAATTGCGAATCTAGAAACGTCGGCTAAGGCGAGTTTCGAGCAAGGTGGCTTCGGCGAGGCGGTATCTCAAATCGCCGAGGCACTGCGGGTCGATCCCGTCCACCAGCGTCTGGCAGACGTCCTAAGGCAATACACGGTGGCACTGACAAATCAGCGCTTTGAAGATGCAATGACGCAGGGGTTCGCATTGCTGAGCGCTAGCGATTTCGCCAACGCTCGGACTTCGTTTCAATCTGCAAGACTAATCCTTCCCGCCGCCGATGGTCCCAGTGCTGCCCTGGCACAGCTTGAAGAGGCAGAAACCTTGTCTCGCCTGAATGCATTACTGGGTCGAGCCGCTGATTTATCTGCACAAGAGCAATGGGCAGAGGTAGTTGCTGTATTAGAAAAGGTACTGGCCATTGATGCCAGTCTTGTTGAGGCGTCAGATGGCCTGGAAAAAGCCCGCCCATTGGCAGAGCTGTTTGCAAAACTGGATACGATCGTCGAGAAACAAGCGCGGCTGGTTGATCCCGTCGTGCTGAGTGAAGCCCAACTCTCTCTGTCAGAGGCCGAGACGGCGCTGGCGACCAACCCACAGGCATCGCCCCTGTTAGAGGAGAGAGTGATCGCTGTGCGATCGGCAGTGGCAACCGCCAGCACACCTTTGCCGGTACTTATTACTTCCGACGGCCTAACTGAGATAACCATCAAACGCGTTGCGCGTCTCGGTGCTGTCTCATCGAGGACGGTGTCGCTTCGACCAGGCCAATATCAATTTCTGGGTAGCCGCGACGGTTACCGAGACGTGTTGGTCACTGCCAGTATCAACGCCGCATCCGATAATCGTATTGACGTCCGATGCGAGGAGACGATCATTCGCTAATGTCTAACGAGCGCAACCAATCCGAGTCCTTGTCACCCACGGCATTTGAACCTCGCAGTGAAAAGACAGTGGCGACAACTCGACGCCTTACACCAGCCACCGCATTGCTGGTTGTGGCGGGCTTGGTCATCGCTTATGTACTGTTCTTCTTGCTCACGGCTCGATCGGTATCAGTCACTGTGGAGTCAGAAACGACACCTACTATCGATATCTCAGGACTGCATTTACCCTTCGGTGAGCGTTTCCTAATGAGGCCCGGCTCCTATGAGCTCAATGTCACCGCGGAGGGATATCAGACCTACACCGGGTCTTTACGCGTAGACGATGCCGAGGTGCAGACACGGGCGGTGGTGTTAACGCCTCTGCCCGGCACATTGATCATCGAGTCCATACCGCCATCAGCGACTGTGTCATTGAGCGGGACCGAGATCGGCGTCACGCCCTTGACCATCGATGAGGTAGACGCGGGCGAGGTGACCGTGAACTTGGTGGCCGAGCGTTATCTCCCTTACGAGACCACCATTGAAGTGATGGGCAGAGCCCAAACACAGCGGTTCTCTACCAGCCTGACTCCGGGCTGGGCTAGAGTGTCAGTCGAGACGATTCCTGCCGAGGTCTCAGTAAGCATTGATCAGCAGAGCGTTGATCGGTCAGCGGTCACATCCAGCAAACAAGTAATCGAAGTGATGCAAGGAGCGCGCGAAATCACTTTCAGTGCGCCGGGCTATATCGACGAGGTGGTCGAGCTAAAGGCCGTCGCTGATACCGATGTCGACCTCGGTACTATCGAACTCACACCGGCGGCGGGGATACTTCGTTTAACTTCTGTCCCCGCGGGCGCGGTTGTCACCCGCGATGGTCGCTTTGTCGGCGCCACTCCAACTGACGTAACTATGGAACCCGCGGCACGACATCGCATCGAGCTAAGACGGGCGGGCTACTTGCCCGAATCATTTAGCCTCTCACTGGAAAAGGGTGCGAGCATCGACCGGCAAGTCGTTTTGTCACCGGCGCTGGGTGAAGTCGACATCCAAGTCACACCCCGCAATGCCACCATTCAGGTCAATGGCGACGATCGCGGCAAGGGAAGTCAAATATTGGCCTTACCGGGTATAGAACAAGTAATTACCATCAGAGCACCGGGGTACGCCAGCGTGGAAAAGCGCGTAACACCGCGCGCAGGGCTTAAACAACAGATCAGTGTGGCACTCCTGACAGAAGAAGAAGCCAGAAAAGCAGCCATCAAACCGGAGATAACCAGCTCGGTTGGTCAAACATTGCTCTTGATTGATCCTCAAGTGAGTCCGGTGAATGAGTTCACCATGGGCGCTCCTCGACGCGATGCCGGAAGAGGTGCCAACGAGGTCGAACGACCCGTTAGACTGACGCGTGCGTTTTACATGGCAACAACCGAGGTCACGAATGCGCAGTTTCGTCAGTTCACAGCGAATCATGAGTCGGGACAAGCCGGAGGTAAGAGCTTAAACCGCGAGCACCAACCCGCTGTACAGCTCTCTTGGCAGCAGGCGGCCAGCTTCTGTAATTGGCTAAGCGCGCGCGAGGGCCTAGCTCCCTTTTATACTGAGCGAGATGGCATCATCACCGGGTTCAACAGCACCTCAACCGGATACCGTCTCCCAACCGAAGCTGAATGGGCGTTCGCGACCCGCGTACAGGGAGAGGGTATCTGGCGATTTGCCTGGGGCGAAGCCTGGCCACCTGAAGACGGCAGCGCCAACCTCGCCGATGCCTCCTCCGCGCTCGTCACAGGTCGCATCCTTAATGGTTACACTGACAACGTTGTCGTAAGCGCTGAGGTTGGAAAGTTTCCGCCCAACCCCAGAGGTCTATACGATATGGGTGGTAATGTCGCTGAGTGGGTCAATGACGTGTACCGGATTCCGGTACCTAATGAAGTAATTGAAGAGAATCCGCTAGGGGATCCACAGGGCGATAACTACACTATAAGAGGTGCGAGTTGGAGCTTGAGTCGTTTGCGTGAACTCCGTCTGACCTACCGTGACTACGGTGAGCGTGGACGTGATGATGTTGGATTTAGGGTGGCAAGGTATGCAGAGTAAGTTTTGGGTCGGCGTGTTGTCGTTTGCAGGTGTCGTCCTGTTTGCCCACGCGCAGGATGACACTTCTGCCTCGTCCAATGTTTCTAAAGATGAGGCGGTAGCGGCGGCATCCGCATCCGATTCGACAGGAGTCAACATAGTCAATGGTGGTGGTGTCGAAGCCACTGTGGAAGCACCAGACGAAGGACCTTTAAACGGTATTTTAAAAGGAGCTGATGGACCCTCTTCTGACGCACCGGGCCTACCGATTGAAGACACCCCATCGGCCGCAACCGTGGATGACAACTACACACCCACCGAACGAATTAGCGAAGATCGATCCGTATCTTTTCCGGTTGATATCTAAGGTGCATGCGTATGTCTAAAACGAGAATCCCGTCAGAGTTTGCGTTTCAGCTATTAGCATTGCTTGCGGCCGTAATCGTCGTGCATGCCTTTTACGTAGGCTTGATACGACCCTCTGCCGATGTGCAACTAGCAGCACAAGCGGCTCTTCAGGCGTCGGGAGAAGCTTTTGTACCCGAGCGCTCGCTGTATGTTGTGATTCGAGATTTCGAGCAGGAAGCGTGTTTCATTCTCATGATCTGGGCCCTGGCGATCATGGGCCTCAAAGCATGGACGACGCGCGAGGAAACCACGATGCTCGAACGCAACCTGATTGAAGTTAGCGAGGGCACAACCCTACTACCCCAGGATGCGAGAAATTACGCGCGCGGTATCGAAGCACTACCCGAAAACGAGCAGGAACTACTTTTACCGCGAACACTGCTCAATGCGCTCAGCCGTTTCTCTACAACGGCCAGTATTCCTGCCGTCTCTGAAGCCGTACGCGAGCAATGTGATATTGAGGCAGACAAGCTCGACTCTGAATTATCGATGGTTCGGTACATCAGCTGGGCAATTCCATCTATTGGATTTATTGGAACAGTTCGCGGCATCGGAGATGCGCTTGGACAAGCCTACAAGGCGGTTGAGGGTGACATTTCAGGCGTAACAGTTAGCCTCGGGGTTGCCTTCAACAGCACGTTCGTGGCGCTGGTCTTGTCCATCATCATCATGTTTGCGTTGCACCAGCTGCAGCTTTCGCAGGAACGACTGGTCCTGAACACGCAGCGTTATGTGGACAAGAAGCTCATTCGTCATCTGGCAGCGCCTAAATGAGTCGTGCTTTCCTCGACCTCACCGATACTAGCCTGACGCTCAGCGACGGCCAGCGTATCTTCCGATCACCTGGCATCGCCTTTTCGCAGGCAAATGAGGTCGTATTTGGAGACGCAGCCTTTGCGCAACTCAAACGCAGACCACTGGACGTCCGAACTGACATACTTAATCAGCTTTCCACCGCGCCACTGAGCAGTACATTTGGAAACGCGCGACACACGGCAGATTTGATCTACGAGCACCTCAAAGGTCTGCTCGCATCGATGGATCACCCGGAGGATCTCTGTCTCATCGCACCGGGAAACTTCGAACAAGCTCAGCTTGAGTTGCTATTGGGCATCCTGGACTCGCTCGGAGCGAGTCCTGCTGCGGTAGTCGACAGAGCGCTTTTGGCGCATCCCACACACTTGGGATCAGGTATTAACTTGAATCTACAGTGGCGACAATTGGTGGTAAGCAACGTCACCGTTAATGCCAATCAGTGCCGGGTAGAAAAAGTAACGGCTGTTCCCGGCATTGGCTATCTCGATTTACTTGAACTGTGCCTTGAAGAGTGCGCTGATGCCTGCATCGATCAAACACGGTTCGATCCACGACGCAGTGCTGAGTCTGAGCAAACCCTGCTCGATGCCCTACCTGACCTCCTGGCATCGCTGGAAGGTCGCCCAGAGGTATCCGTTGAGCTTGGAACAACATCATTTAAAGTCTCGAGAAGTCGTCTTGAGAAAGCCGGACAAAAGATCGCATCAGTGATTGGAAATAAGACGGGGGTGATTAGCATCGATGAATCGCTGTCGATGTTTCCAGGAATCAGATTTGATGCGGTTACGTCGATTGATTCTTTAACAGCGGCGGCGGCAGACCTATTGGCTGATCACCGAAGCGATGAGCCACTAACACGCATTTCCAATCGAGAAATAGCGGGAGCCGGGGCGTCCGCTGATGAGTCCACGACAACACCTGCCGCACTGGACATGACGAGCGAACCTACTACAGCCATTGAACGTCAGAAAAACGAGACACCTTTGGTGGATACACAGGGTGATCAGCCCACCCATGTTCTCATTGACGCCGTAGCACATCGTATTTCGGAAACAGACACCCAAGGCGCGGGGTTTGGTGTCGTCTACCGCGATGGTATTGCCTGCATCGACGGGTCACAGCGCGACCAAGTGAGTGTTCTGTCGGTCTCCGGTTCTCATGACCGGCTGACCGTCGGTAGTCGTTTATACCGTAACGACGGCAAGGAAGCCGTGCTCATTTTCGTCGAGTCGTAAACGATGCCCCGGCGGAAACGACAGGCCAATACATTCAATCTCAGCTTCCTGGACATTATGTCCTGCGGCTTTGGTGCCGTTGTTCTTGTATTCCTGATCATCGATCACTCGATTGAGATTCAAATTCAGTCGGTAAACGCAGAGGTGCTATCCGAGGTCGATCTGCTGGAGGACGACATTCGAGAAGGTGAAGAGGGTCTCGTGCGATTGCGCAATGCGATTAGTAGTACCGACCTTGAGATTGTTGAAGCGCAGGGACGCGCACGCGTCGTTACCGAGGAGCTTGATCAACTAGAGGCGCTGATCGCCTCATTAGAAGAATCGGATGTCAGCGAGACAACGGACCTCGAGGCCCTTAAAGCAGAGATCAACTCACTAGAGGAGCGAATACAGCAATTACGTGAAGCGGCCGAAGCGGATGGTGGTCGCAGCGCACGTGAGTTTCAGGGCGAGGGAAATCGTCAGTACCTGACCGGACTCAAACTGGGCGGTAATCGAATCGCTATTATGATCGACGCGTCGGCGAGTATGTTGGCGCCCGAGGTGGTTAACGTCATTCGACTACGAAACCAATCGAGTGATAGGCAGCGCGCGGCTCGAAAGTGGGTGCAAGCCCTAGATACGGTCGATTGGCTGACGGCTCAACTGCCAACTGGCTCGCGCTATCAGATCATTCTGTTTAATACTGAGGCCCGATTTGCCCTCCCCGAAACGCAGGGCAGATGGCTTGAAGTCGCCAACAGCGATCAAGTCGAGCGGGTGATCTCCGCGGTTCGTGAGACATTGCCCGCAGGCGGAACCTCCCTCTACAACGCCTTTGCCTTTCTCAATGAGCTCGACAGCAAGCCCGATAATATTTTTATTATCACCGATGGATTACCGACTCAGGGAAAAGACGCGCCTCGAAAAAATACCGTTTCGGGTCCCGCTCGACTGAAGCACTATCGCGATGCGATCGATAACTTACCGACCAACGTGCCGGTAAATGTGGTGCTCTCGCCCATGGAGGGTGACCCCATGGCAGCGTCTGAATTCTGGAAGCTAGCGCAGAATACGGGTGGCAGTTTCATGGCACCTGCGGAGGATTGGCCGTAATGCGAAAGCGTCGATCCGCACCTGAGATTTCACTGTCGTTTTTGGACGTTATTTGTTGCGGCTTCGGCGCCGTTATCTTGCTTCTGATGATCACCAAAACAGTGGAGCCCCAGGTCCTCGAAGAGTCAACGGTTATAGCGGAGGGACGCGTCGCGGAATTAACCCAGCAGCTATTTGAAATAAGGGGCGAAACGACCGTGCTCAATCGAGATCTGTCAGCAAAACGAGAACAGATATCGGAATTCGAAGAGCGAATTGCCGTTCTCCAGGGTTCGCTGGCATCTTCGAAGTCTCGTTATGACTCTCTACAAACAACGCGGAATTCAAACAGCATTGTCGCTGAGCAACTCGCTATTGCACGCCAGGAGTTGAGCGATGAAGAAGAGCGATTACTCGGACGCGATGCTGAAAAGAAGAATCAACTGATTGGTGGCATTCCCGTCGACAGCGAGTACATCATCTTCATCATCGACACTTCGGGCTCCATGTTCTCCTATGCGTGGCAACGCATGCTGGGTGAAATGGAGGCAACGCTCAACATCTATCCCAATGTGAAGGGCATTCAGGTCATGAACGATATGGGGAACTACCTGTTTTCTCGCTACGCGGGTCAATGGATTCCCGACACCCCTGCGCGACGGCAGCTGATCTTGCGCAACCTCGCCAATTGGAACGCGTTTTCTAACTCGTCACCTGTGGAAGGTATTACACAAGCTGTCAGATCGTTTTATGACCGAGATAAGAAAATCTCCATCTACGTCTTTGGCGACGAATTTACCGGAAGATCGATCGAAGAAGTTGTGCTCACGGTGGATCGATTGAACGCCGAGGCCGGGACGGGGGAACGACGTGTGCGCATCCATGCAGTAGGCTTCCCCGTACAGTTTATAAGACCGCCCGAATTGCAGGATACGGGCATTCGTTTTGCTACACTCATGAGAGAGCTAACGCATCGGAATGGTGGGACGTTTGTTGGACTCAATGACTTTAGGCCGTAAGGCGCAGCGTCTACTGACGCTGATTACCCTCATCGCACTGGCGGCATGCTCGACCCGCGAAGTCGTTGTGGAAGGATCATTTCCAACACCTCTTGTCGATCCTGTACCGGTATCGGTAGGCATTTTATTCACCAAGGAATTCAAAGAGCATGAGCTAGTCGACGATGCCACCGGCCGCGGTGAGGTCAGCTGGCGCGTGAGCACAGGCACAGCACAGGTCGAGTTCTGGTCTACCCTCCTCCCCGCGTTTTTTCACAATGTGGTGTTCATCGAGAGCTACGAGGACCTGCAGACCTACGATGTCGATGCCGTCCTCATTCCAAAAGTGGCCGACGTACAGTACGCCATCCCCCTGTACACCAACGTGAAAGTTTATGAGATCTGGATGCGCTACAACTTGGCGCTCGTAGAGCCAGAGCAAATTATCGACAAAGAAAATTCCACCATCTCACTGGAAAATATTCAGCCTTTTGCTGAGTGGCCACTGACCGCCTACGGAAAGACCCCCACCGCCTTCATGCAATCAGATAGTGATGCAGTCAATTTGGCAGCGGTTATGGCTCTGCGCGATGCTGGTGCCAACTTTATTACCAGCTTCCTACGTGTCCCTGGCGTGATGGATTGGATTGATAATCCCGAGGAGGCTCAATGAAGCGCGCACTGCTCTCTGTTTTTTTACTGGGCGGCTTACTCGGCGGCTGCGTAACCGCCAATGTCGATGAAATGACCTTTGATGCGCCGGTCGCGGGTATGACCGATGGCAGTATTGTTATTCTGGGTAGACGCCACGCGCCCGATTACGATACCGAGCCCGACTTTATAGATTGTATTGGCAGTCATATAAGCCGTGGCAGCGAAAATATTAACGTCATTCCAGAGGGACAGTTTGTCGATGCCATGTACCCCTGGTTCGAGCCGCGGACTGCGCCATTAAGCATCGAAAGCGTTGGTCGACTAATGGTGCTCCCCAGCGTTGCGGGCAAGCTGTCGGAGTTGGATCTCGATTACATGATCTGGATTGATGGCCGAACTCAGGATACCAATAGCAGTGGCTCCATGACCTGTGGCGTCGGACCTACCGGCGCCGGATGCTTTGGTTTCGGGACCTGGGGTACCGAGTCCGAGTACGAAGCCACCATATGGAACTTTGATGCCGGTGCCGAGGTCGGAAAGATGAGTGCCTTAACCAGTGGACAAAGCTACATGCCTGCCGTTGTTGTTCCTATTCCCATCATTGCGCCAGTTCAGGATACTGCCTGTGACAGCTTGGGAACCCAGCTGTTGCAGTACCTGTCTGCCGGGTCGTAAGCCGTGAAACGAATTATTGCCTCGCTTTGCCTGGCCGCATTCATCGTAGGCTGTGCGGGATCATCGACCGTTACCGTGGGTGGGCGTCCGGTGAACATTCCAACCGATGCCGCTGAAGAGCACGAGAAGCTCATTGAGAACATCGGTATCTATGACGATCCGGAGTTACAGGCCTACATTGACGAAATCGGTGCGCGATTAGTTGCCAACTCCAGCATGCCCAATCAGGACTTCACTTTTACGTTGCTGGACTCCCCTGACATCAATGCGTTCGCCCTGCCCGGCGGTCTCATCTACATCAATCGAGGTCTGCTCGCCTACCTCGATAGTGAGGCGGAGCTTGCTGGGGTGATTGCACACGAGATCGGGCATATCACCGAGCGGCACCACTCTCGTCGCAGGACACAGACGATTACCAATCAGGTGGCGGCCGTATCGGCGTTGATCCTAACCGGATCGGGTGATCTATATGACGCAACAAGCATGTACGGCGCAGAGCTCATCTCAGGCTTTGGTCGCGATATGGAACTCGAAGCTGATGCGGCCGGCGCTGAATTCATGCATAAAAGCGGATACGACGCCGATGCCTTGTTGTCGGTAATCGGTGTCCTCAAAGACCAGGAGCGTTACCGGAAAGCCGTTGCCAAGGCCTCTGGCAAGCCCTCCGGTACATACCATGGGCTATAC
Organism: Gammaproteobacteria bacterium; assembly: GCA_009937065.1. GTDB lineage: Bacteria > Pseudomonadota > Gammaproteobacteria > Pseudomonadales > Halieaceae > Luminiphilus. The sequence continues at coordinate 100,632 of JAACDF010000019.1, forward strand.
GCCAGTCACCCGAGAAACGACCTGCGGCTACAAACCGTCATCAAGACGGCCAACAGTTTAGATCTCGACATGATGCCCGAGAACCCAGAGTTGCCGGGGCGGTTCAGGCGTGAAACCGAGGGTATGGTGATCGGCGCGAGTGCCGAGGCGCAAAGTGACCCTCTGCGTTACTACCACAACAAACTGGACTTCACGTTTGAGCACCCCGAAGGCTGGCTTGTCACTGCAACCACGCGGGAAATTGTCGCTCAGGCCCCCGACTCCGATGCAGCGCTCAAAATCAAAATAGCGAAAGTCGATCCTGATAAAAGCCCCAATGACGCCCTCCCTGAACTTGCCTCTGGTGAGATCAGTGGGCAAGAGTCCATTGAGAATGAAGGTCTCAAGGGTGCGACGGCACTCGCAAGCACTGCCGGCGTTCAAAAGCGTTTGGGTATTATTGATCATCGATTCCGATTCTTGTTCGAGGGCGAGGCCAGTGACTTCAGCACCGCCGACGAGGGATTCAAAACCATTATCGCTTCTTTCAGGCCGCTATTCGCCAGAGAGAAAAAGCGCGGTGAAAGCCACGTATTGAACTACGTTCAAGTACCGAGAGGTGCTACTTTCGGATCGATGAGCTCGGGCGTTCGAGTGCCTGATGCAGAAAACCAATTGCGCTTGATTAATGGCTACTACCCCAGTGGCGAGCCGCGTACTGGTGATTGGTTAAAAGTCCTTCGATAAACCCGCTGCTGTGTCCGAGTATTTCATGACATGATGGCCGGGCGATACAGGGAGGCCTCATGCGCCCAATAACAATAATTGTTGCTCTTGCACTGCTGTCAATCACACACTCTATTCGCGCCGAAACGGTGGTCTATACGGCCAAACTGATCCGAACGATGGAGCCTGCGCTACCCGAGGCAACCGCCGTAGCGGTCGAGGATGGAAAAGTGTTGGCGGTGGGATCATTGGACAGTCTGAGTCCGTTGATCACCGCACGCGGAGCCAAGATCGATCGGCAGTTCGAAGACAATGTACTGACGCCCGGATTTATCGACCCGCATGTGCATCCAACGCTACCCGCCGTTTTGACGCAATTTCCTTTCCTTGCCCCCGACGACTGGCATCTTCCCACCGGTGACTTCCCCGGCGCGACAACACCCGAGGACTACAGAAGCGCTCTTCAACATTTGGTCGCGCAACATAACGATACGTCGGTACCCTTTGTCGCTTTTGGCTATCACCCGCTGTGGCACGGCGAGGTGTTTCGGGATGATCTCAACCGCTGGTTCGGCGATACGCCGGTCATGATTTGGCACCGCTCATTTCATGAGCTCATCGGTAACGATGCCGCGTGGGACCTCCTCGGCGTAACCAAAGAAGACGCCGATGCCATCCATGAGGGCGCTCATTGGGAGCGAGGGCATTTCTACGAGTTAGGGCTTCGCGCTGTCTTCCCTCGCATGAATTTCCTATTCGAACCAAAGCGCTACATGACGGGCATGAAAAACTTCCTGGCGATGATGCACAAGTCCGGTGTCACCACGGCAGCCGACATGGGTACAGGTATCTTCGGTAATCCCGTTGGAGAAATTCAAGCCGTTAAAGCCGCCGTAGCCAATGACCCCGTGGGCGTTCGCGTTTTACTAACACCGATCATTACGGACTTTATTACCCGAGGTAAGACGGCTGACGAGGCGCTCGCCGAGGTGCTGAGCTGGCAGGGTATGAATGACGAGCAAGTATCGGTGAGCAATCACTTCAAGCTCATGATCGACGGCGCGATCTTTTCAGGTCTTTCCCAAATGGGGTCGCCCGGCTACCTCGACGGCCATACGGGTGTCTGGATGGTCGATGTGCCCACACTGGAGGCATTCGCTAAAACGTTTTGGGACGCCGGCTTTCAGATTCATGCGCACAGTAACGGCGATGCCGCTACGGCAAGGTTCATTAATCTACTCGACTACCTTCTGCGCGAAAGTCCTCGCGCCGATCATCGCATGACACTGGAGCACTTTGCCTACAGTACTGAAGATCAAAATCGAAAACTTGCCGCCTTGGGCGCGGCGGTGTCCGCAAACCCTTACTACCATTACATCTTGTCAGAGATGTACAGCGGAGATTGGCTAGGACCTGATCGAGGTCCACAAATGGTGCGGCTCGGTTCGCTGGAAGCCAAAGGCGTTCCCGTTGGACTTCACTCTGACAGTCCAATGGCACCACTCTCACCGCTCACGCTCATGTGGACGGCTGTCGCACGAGAGAACATATCAGGCGATAAAACCGGGCAAGAAGAAGTAATGAGTCGATACGGTGCGCTGAAAGCGATTACCATCGATGCGGCATGGATCTTGGGACTAGAGGATTCCATTGGTTCGATACGGGCGGGTAAGGCGGCTGACTTTACCGTTCTGTCAGCCGACCCCATGACCGTACCACTTGAAACATTGCGATCAATCGACGTCATCGGTACCGTCTTCGCCGGCACCGCACACCGAAACCAATAACCGAGGATATATTTATGAGTGCTCTGGCAGCTCCCTTTACCTTTGCCAACGGATCGACCATCAAGAACCGTTATATGCTCGCCGCGCTGACCAATCTTCAGAGTGGTGCTGATGGCGTACTGAGTGACGATGAATATCACTGGCTCACTCGCAGAGCCGAAGGCGGATTTGGATTGACCATGACCTGTGCCACTTCGGTGCAGCACAGAGGTGTTGGCTTTCCCGGTCAGCTCGGAGCGCACGAAGACTTGCACCTTGAAGGTCTCGCAAGGCTCGCAAAGGGCATCAAGGCGAATGACAGCCATGCGGTAGTCCAACTCCACCACGGTGGTATGCGCGCCATGAGTAGCTATTGCGATGCCGTACCGATGTGCCCCTCTGACGATGAGTCGACCGGATCAAAAGCCATGACTATCGAGGAGGTAGAAGGGTTCATTGAGGATTGCATCGCTGCCGCAGTTCGTAGCCAGCGAGCAGGGTTTGATGGCGTTCAACTCCACGGTGCCCATGGATATCTTCTAGCGCAGTTCCTTAGCCCCCAATTTAATCGGCGCGACGATGCCTACGGTGGCTCGCCAGAAAAGCGTGCAAAAGTACTCTTTGACATCATTACGGGAATCAACCAAGCCTGTGGCCGCGAGTTCAGCTTAGGCGTGCGCCTCTCGCCCGAGCGTTTTGGCCAGCGAACAGAAGAAATACGCGACCTCGCATCAGAACTTTTGGTCGACCCGCGCCTTGACTACCTTGATATGTCACTTTGGGATGTTTTTAAAGACGCGCACGACGAAGCCTTTGCAGGACAGTCATTGATGAAGGTGTTTACCGATTTGCCTCGCAAGGGCGTTGCGCTTGGCGCCGCTGGCAAGCTCTACTCAGCGGAGGCCTGTGAGAAGGCCATAGAAAGTGGCCTCGATTTCGTCTTGGTAGGCCGTGCGGCCGTTGTTCATGCTGATTTCCCGCATCAGGCGCTGGCAAATCCAGGTTTTGAAATGCATACCTTGCCGGTGACAAGAGATCATTTGGCGGCCCAAGGATTAAGTCCTAAGTTCATCGATTACATGGCGACCTGGGACGGATTTGTTGCCGCCTAGGTGAACACAGAGTCAACCAAACTGGGTGTCAGCAACAAACGGATTTGTTGCTCGCTCACGGCCAAACGTCGAATCTGGCCCGTGGCCGGGCACAAACTGAACGTTATCCCCGAGCGGGAACAACTTTTCTCTTATCGAGTGAATGAGTTCGTCGTGGTTGCCTTTTGGGAAGTCGGTGCGCCCGATCGAGCCCGCAAAAATGACATCACCCACCCAGGCGAGTTGCTGAGCACCGTCGAAAAAGACCACATGCCCGGGGGTATGACCAGGGCAATGAATCACCGCAAGCTCAAGCGCTCCCACCGTGACGGTATCACCATCAACAAGCCAGCGGTCAGGCTCAAATGCATCAGCCATGGGAAAACCTGACATCTCACACCACTTGGGCAGATTATCAATCCAGAAACGATCACCCTCTTCTGGACCTTCAATCGGTACCTGCCATTCTTTACGCAAGACATCTGCTGCTGCGCAATGATCCATGTGACCGTGAGTCAGCAAAATCTTTTCTACCTTGGCACCCATTTTATCAATGGCAGCCTTGATGCGATCTGTATCGCCACCCGGATCGACCACAGCGGCTAAGCCTGTTGTCTCACACTTTATAATGGAGCAGTTCTGCTGATAGGGCGTAACCGGTACGACGGTAACTGACAGGCTCACGACGCTACCCTTTGTGTCTCGTCATCGCCCTCAATATCCGCATCAGGATCGTTAAACACCACCTCATTCAGCTGTCCCTCGTGATAGGCAACCACCGTCGATACTGTTGCATCGCCCGTGACATTAACCGCTGTCCTAACCATATCCAGCAAGCGGTCGACACCAAGAATAAGCGCGATTCCCTCGACCGGCAGCCCAGCCTGAGTCAGAACCAATGACAGCATGATCAACCCTGCACTCGGTACCGCAGCCGTGCCGATAGACGCTAGTGTGGCCGTTAAGACCACCATTAAGAGCTGACTACTAGAGAGATCAATACCGTAGACCTGGGCAATAAACACAGTAGCGACGCCCTGCATAATGGCGGTCCCATCCATGTTAATTGTGGCTCCCAGTGGCACAGAAAAGCCGGCGACACTTTTATTCACGCCAAGTCGCTTCTCAACAGTTCTTAGCGTGACAGGCAGAGTAGCTCCCGATGATGAGGTTGAAAAAGCAAAGGCCCAGACCCGTCGCATCTTCTGCCGCAGCATCGCAGGGGAGAGAGGTGTGAGCGTGCGCAGTACCAGACCATAAACAACCAATCCATGGAATAAAAGCACGCCGAGCAGGGTAAAGAAGTAGGCTGCCAAATCAAAAATAGTGCCGAATCCCATCGTGGCAAATAGCTTGGTTAGCAGGGCAAAAACACCGTAAGGCGCAAGCTCGATCAGTACACCCACCATTTTCATGACCACGACTTCCATGTCCTGGAACCAGGCAATCAGACGCTCGCCCGCCGCGCCTGCACGCGTCAATGCAAAACCCACTAGCAACGCGAAGACGATCACCTGAAGCATATTGCCCTCTGCCATCGCTGCGACAGGGTTCGTCGGGAAGATATTGATAAGCGTTTCTTTGATGGGCGGTGCTTCTTTTGGAACAAAATCAGAACTCGCGACCGCATTAACGCCCTCGCCGGGGCCGACGGCCAGCGCAATAGCCAAACCTAGGCTCACCGCAATACAGGTTGTCACGAGATAAAGCCCCAGTGTCTTTCCTGCAATTGGCCCCATCCGGCTACTTGCACCAAGCGCCGCCATGCCACAAATCAGGGATACGAGAACCAATGGCACAACCAGTAACTTAAGCGAGGCAATAAAAATTCGCCCGAGAACATCGAACAGCCCCATTACCA